>CAYGQD010000403.1:0-2516 GCA_964351855.1 uncultured Verrucomicrobiales bacterium | reverse complement strand
TGACAAACTCGCGAAACGTGTTGTCATCGCCGATTTCACAAAACGTCGGTTCGCCCTCGTATTTCAGATCCTGGGTCTGCTGGCCGATCGAACCGTAGGCGTAAAACCGGTTGTTCGCCCCAATCTTGGTCGGCCCAGCCACGGTCACGTGATTTTGCAGCCAGGTTCCCGCCCCGATCTCGACACCCTCATGGATGACGCAGTAGGGACCGATTTCGGCGTCGTCCGCGATCTTCGCGGATTCGTGGATAATGGCGGTGGGATGAATCTTCGACATGGCCTCCCCTGCTGCTTGGTTATCGATCGAGCAGGGCAAATTTCAGTTCGCCGGACGAGGCGACCTCACCATTGACGATGCACTGACATTTCGCCTGGCCAATGTTGCGCCTGACCTTCAAAAATTCCGCTTCGATGAACAAGGTGTCTCCCGGCATGACCGGACGACGGAATTTCACCGAATCCGCGCTGACAAAATAGCCAATTTTTCCCTGATGCTCCGGTTTCCGCAGCATGATAATGCTGGCAACCTGGGCCATCGCTTCCACCTGAAGCACGCCCGGCATGACCGGGTGACCCGGGAAATGACCCTGAAAATAAGGCTCGTTCACGGTCACTTGCTTGATTCCGGTGCACTTCATGTCGCCTTCGAAATCGATAATCCGGTCAACCATCAAAAACGGGTAGCGATGGGGAAGAATCTTCATCACCTCGTTGACGTCCAGCACGCCCTTGCCCGTGGGAATGTTGACCGGCTTCGGCGCGGCGGCTTCCACTTGGCGGAACGCATCGCTGATCTTTTGCGCCATCTCGGTATTCGGCCGGTGTCCCGGTCGGACCGCGATGACGTGACCCATGATACGGCGGCCGCTCAGCATCAAATCGCCGACCAAATCGAGAATCTTGTGGCGGACGAATTCGTCTTTGAACCGCATCGCCTCTTTGCTCATCACCTCTTCGCCCCGAATCACCACCGCGTTTTCCAGACTGCCACCTTGAATCAGCCCTTTGTCCATCAGGGGCTTCACGTCCTCGTAATAAACAAAGGTCCGAGCCGGAGCGATCTCCTTTTCGTAGGTTTCCGGAGTAATTTCCAGGCTCTGGTATTGCGTGAACCGACCATCCGGGCCCGCTTGCGTACAGGATACGCGGAATTTCTTGTCCGGAACCACCGTGATGAGGGATCCGCCGGGCGTCTCCAGGTGAATCGGCTCACGAACTTCGAAAACCTTGCGCAGCTTATCCTGCTTATCCAAACCTGCTTTCTTGATCAGCTCCACAAACGGCTGAGAACTTCCATCGCCAATCGGCGGCTCGTTCGCATCCATTTCCACGATCGCGTTATCGACGCCCATCCCGGTCAGCGCCGAAATCACGTGTTCCACGGTATGAACCTTCACACTTCCCTCGGCAATGGTCGTAGCCCGCTCCACTTCCTGCACCTTGCTGACATGCGCGTCCAAGAACGGCTGATCTTCCAGGTCCACCCGACGGAACTTGATGCCGTGATTGGTCGGAGCCGGTTGGATGGTGAGGGTGACTTCTTCGCCAGTGTGTAAGGACGTTCCGGCGAGAGACGCGGACTTGGCGAGGGTATGTTGGTATTCGATAGGGCCAGCCATAGCAGCGCCACCTCTAGGAGCAATTCCAGGATTCGTCCAGCTTTTTGACTCGTGTGGCGATTGGTGGGCTGAGGAGGAGAACGTTGTCGAGAGCGCCGACTGGCCCTTCCACTTCAGCGATCGCAATCCTGAGCTTCGTCGAGAAGTCTGATGCCCACCTCCGTGGTTTGGCTGAAAATCCGGGCAAGAGCGCCAATTCGCACCGGAAAATCCGTGGAAATCCGCGTTCCATCCGTGAAAAAGAGAACCCCTTCGTGACGAAACTCGCTAGCTCTCAGGGATCGCTCATCGTAAAGTCAGCCGCAATCATGCAGCGCATTCTTTCCATCGACCACGGCGATTCCCGAATCGGTTTGGCGATCAGCGACGAGCTCGGGATGTTGGCTCACCCGCTGGAAACGATTCACGTCGCCAAAACCGAACCACTCTCGAGGATCGCCGAAATCGTCAAGGAACGCGGGATCCCGAAGATCGTTCTCGGCATGCCCTACCGGATGGATGGCAGCGAGGGCACCGCCGTGGACAAAGTCCGCGAATTCCGTGCCCAGCTCGCCGAAACCTTGCCGGAAATGGAGTTCGCCGAAGTCGATGAACGCCTCACCACCGTCGCCGCGCAAAGCCAGCTCCACGCCGCCGGTCGGAAAACCAGGGAGACGCGCCACGTCATCGATCAAGCCGCCGCCGTCGTCATCCTCCAGGACTATCTCGATTCCCAGCAAGGGATGGCGATGCTGCCGCCGGAGGACGAGGATGGGGAGGAGGAATAGACGGGGTTGAAAGATGTTGGCGGGCAGTTAGAAGCTGAAAGCCTCCAAGCACCAAGGCCGGGCATTTACGCCCGGTTGCCCTAAGCTCGGGGTCTCCACCGGGCCTTGCGCCCGTGGAACTGAGTCCATC
>CAYGQD010000402.1:0-2552 GCA_964351855.1 uncultured Verrucomicrobiales bacterium | reverse complement strand
GCCACAAACTCTTCGAAACCATCAGCCTCAAACTGAAAGAAGAAATCGAAGTTCCCCGCTCCTTCGCCGACTACGATCTGACAATCGACGAATCGTCAATTCCTGACGGCGTCACCCTCATCCGCCGCATCTAGGTCCGACCAACTTGCGGTCTCCTCTTCTACCATGCTCCCCATCTCCGCCCTCCAGCACCTCCTCTTCTGTGAGCGCCAGTGCGCCTTGATCCATTTGGAACGGCTCTGGGCGGAAAACCGGTTCACGGTGGAGGGCAACGTGATGCATGAACGGGCCCATGACGGCCCCGATGAGACGAGGCCCGGAGTCCGAATCACGCGAGGTCTGCCCATCCGCTGTGAACGCCTGCAATTGACGGGGCAAGCGGACATCGTGGAGTTTCATCAAAAAGACGGGGCAATCGTGCCGGTGGAGTACAAGCGCGGGAAGCCGAAGGGCGATGATTCCGACCGCGTTCAACTCTGTGCCCAAGCGCTCTGCCTGGAAGAGATGTTCGGCAAGACGGTGCCCCAAGGCTTTCTCTTTTACGGAAAACGGAAGCGGCGGACCGAGATCGCCTTCGATCAGGAGTTGCGGGCCACGACGGAAGCGGCGGCCGCCCGGTTGCATGAGTTGATCGAAAACCGGATAACGCCTCCGGCAGTCCGGACCAAGAAGTGCGATAGCTGCTCCCTGGAGCGGCTTTGCCTTCCGCACGCGATGCGCTTCAAGACCGGTGCGGCCAACTGGCTGGAGCGGCAGCTTGCGAACGCATCCGCCCAAATGTGAAGATCGTCGATGCGCAAACACCTCAATACTCTCTTCGTCACCACCGAAGGCGCCTGGCTGGCCAAGGACGGACAGGCCGTGGATGTCCGGGTGGAGCGAAAGAGCCGGCTGCGCGTACCGCTGCACAACCTCGACGGTATCGTTTGCTTTGGTTGGGACATCGGGATGAGTCCGCACCTGATGGGCGCCTGCACCGAGAATGACGTCAGCATCTCTTTTCTCTCTCCACACGGAAAGCTGTTGGCCAACGTGGTCGGTTTCACCTCCGGGAACGTGCTGCTGCGCCGGGAACAATACCGGCGTGCAGACGAGGAGCCCGGCTGTCTGGAGATCAGCCGACCGATGATCGCCGCCAAAATCGCCAACTGCCGGACGCTCCTGCAACGGGCGGTGCGCGATCACGGGGAAAAACAGGGTGTTGATGCCCTTGGTCAGGCATCCCATGCTTTGCTCCGGCAGATGGATCGTGCCCGAAAGGCCAATTCGCTGGACTCACTTCGGGGAACCGAAGGCGAGGCGGCCGCGACCTATTTCGGGGTTTTCGATCACCTCATCACCGCGCCAGGGGAAGCCTTCCGGTTTCAGGAACGCTCAAAACGCCCACCCCGGGACCGGGTCAACGCACTGCTCTCCTTTCTCTATTCGCTGCTCACTCATGATGCGAAGTCCGCCTTGGAAAGCGCCGGACTGGACGCCTGCGTCGGCTTTCTCCATCGTGACAGGCCGGGGCGACCCAGTCTCGCTTTGGATCTCATCGAAGAATTCCGCGCCTACCAGGCAGACCGTGTCTGTCTCTCCCTCATCAATCGACAGCAACTTAAGGCTAGCGATTTCGTTGTGCGGGAAGGAGGCGCCGTGGAAATGAAGGACGATGCCCGCAAGACCGTCCTCAAAGCCTACCAGGAACGCAAACAGACGGAAGTACGCCATCCATTTCTGGATGAGAAAACGACGCTCGGACTCTTGATTCACCTTCAGGCCCGGCTCCTCGCCCGCCATCTACGCGGGGATCTGGATGCGTATCCGCCCTTCATTTGGAAATAGCTAGAACCAAAATGTATGTCCTAATCACCTATGATGTAGCCACGTCGGAACCGGGCGGGCCAAAACGCCTCCGTCGGGTGGCCAAAGCGTGCCTGGATTACGGGCAACGCGCCCAGTATTCGGTTTTTGAATGCGAAGTGGATCCGGGGCAGTTCGCAGCGTTGAAAGCCAGGCTGCTTGGGATCATCGATCCCGAAAAAGACAGTGTCAGATTCTACCTGCTCGGCAACAATTGGGAGCGGCGCGTCGAACATTACGGAGCGAAAGAAACCTACAACGTGAATGATACTCTAATTGTGTGATTGAAATTTTGTGCCGTTGCGAACGTGAAGCGGTCATGGCGCAACGGGGGAGGTTCGCGAAGCGTCTAACTTTCTCATATCCAGATCTTTGAAATTCCTAAATTCTGCCTGGCTACCCCAACCACTTCATTGGTTGCGGGATTCGCGGAAACCCTTGATCTTGTCGCAGCGGCAATCCCTTCAAAAGGTTCCGCGGTCGCCCCCCTCGCGGGGGGCGCGGATTGAAACCAGCTCAGTGAGTTCGAAACCGCCTTTGACTTTAGTCGCCCCCCTCGCGGGGGGCGCGGATTGAAACACTTTTTTTACGCACGCTAAAACATTATGGCAGCGTCGCCCCCCTCGCGGGGGGCGCGGATTGAAACATAGCGACTATAACCGGCTTGTAATTTCGCGCAAGTCGCCCCCCTCGCGGGGGGCGCGGAT
>CAYGQD010000401.1:0-2616 GCA_964351855.1 uncultured Verrucomicrobiales bacterium | reverse complement strand
TCTGGGGCCAGTCGTTTGATTCCGTGATCGCGGAGGTGAACGCGATTCAGCAGGAAAACGGGATGCGAACCGCGTCGATCGGCTTTTGCGTCATTCCTGTCAGTGCGACCGATCCCGGGGCGGCGGTCGGCGTGCGAATGGACACCGGCCTCATCCCGGCTTCGACGATGAAAGCGGTTTCCACGGCGACGGCCGTTGAGCTGCTGGGCCCGGACTTCTGCTTCAAAACGCAGCTGCAAATCGCCGGGACCATCGACGATGCCGGGTTGCTCACGGGGGATGTCTTCATCAAAGGTGGCGGGGATCCCACGCTCGGTTCCTCTCAGATCGCGAACACCTTCGTAAAATGGCGGGCCGCGCTGAATGAAGCCGGGGTCAAGAAAATCGAGGGTCGCGTCATCGGAGACGCCTCGATCTTTGGCACCAAACTCCTGCCGGATACCTGGCAATGGAACGACATGGGGAACTACTACGGTGCCGGTGCCAGCGGCCTCACCTTTCACCAGAACCAGTTCTTCTGCACCTTCCGCTCCATTGGCGTGGGAGGCCCCGCCGAGCTCCTTGGGACCGATCCCCGCTTGCCCGGGATCGAGTTCTTCAATGAAATGCGGGTCGGCTCAGCCGGCTCGGGCGACCAAGGTTATATCTACGGCGTTCCCTACGGGAAAGTGTTCTATCTTCGGGGCACGGTTCCCGCCGGAAACTCGACCTTCACCATTCGTGGCTCCCTCCCGGACCCAGCCTTCTTCTGCGCCCGCGCCTTTACGAAATACCTGAATCAGAACGGCGTCACCGTGAGCGGCGAACCGACGACCGATCGCCTGCTCGCCGCCGCCGGCCAATCGATTCCCCAAGAGCGCCAAGACGTCTTCATGCAGCAATCCGATTCCCTGGGTTCCATCATCGTCCTGACCAATCATAAAAGCGTCAACCTCCGCGCGGAATGCATCCACCGGATGGTCGGGCTGGAAGCGCTGGGGAAAGGCACCCTGGACGCGGCTGAAACAGCGACCCGCGATCACTGGGGCGCAAAAGGGATCGATATGACCGGCTACTATATGGCGGACGGCTCCGGACTCTCTCGGTCGAACACGGTAACCGCCCGCCAGATGGCCCTCATCCTCTACCAAGCCTCGAAAGGAGAACACTTCAGCACCTTCTATAATTCGCTCCCCGTCGCCGGCCAGTCCGGCACCCTCGCCAGCATCGGCAAAGGCAGCTCGGCAGAAGGGCGCGTTCGGGCAAAGAGCGGCACGCTCGATCGCATCCGCAACTACGCCGGCTACGTCAATGCCCGCTCCGGAGAACGCTACGCCTTCGCCCTCTTCGTCAACAACTACACCTGCGAACTCTGGGAAGTGAAGTCGAAGATCGTGCGCGTCTGGAGCAAACTCGTCGCCCTGTAGCCTGCCTTCCCGCAGAGAGGCTTTGGAATCGCGGGGGTTTTGACACGAAGGGCACGAATTTCCGCGAAGGACACGAATCACGGCAGATGGGGCTCCACGCCTGCGCATGTGCATGCTGCCCACCCGCTTCAGCAACCCCTTAAAAAAATTCTGCCCATCCTGCTTATCCATGTAGGCATTTGCAGTAAGCGAACATGGATAGACAGGATGTTCAGGATGGCGAAGCCCGGTGGGGCGGCGTAGACTCCCCAATCTTCATGTCCTTCATGCTCTTCATGGTAAGAAACCTGCGGAGGATGGGCTGCGGTGGGTTTAGACGATGAGCCAATTGGGGGAATTTTTGCAAATTCCGCTACGTGATTAGGAGAGGACAGGAGGTTCCCGCAGAGAGGCTTTGGAATCGCGGGGGTTTTGACACGAAGGGCACGAATTTCCGCGAAGGACACGAATCACGGCAGACGGGCCACCACGCCTGCGCCGTACCTTACCGCCCCCCATTTCATCAAGCCCCTCAAAAAATCCTGCCCATCCTGCTTTTCCATGTAGGCATCCGCAGTAAGCGAGCATGGATCGACAGGATGTTCAGGATCGCTAAACCCGGTGGGGCTGTGGAGGTGTGGCAGGGTTAAGTCCATTTGGAGCTATCCGAGCGGCAACGCGAAGGAACGGATGGCCATGGGGCGTCAGTTTGAATCCGGTATCTTACCGGATTCACAGTGCCGTTGGCGAGAGGACTGGCAGGATGCCGGTGTCACACTGGGACCCTGATTCGCGTGAACCTTCCGGGAGGATTACCGGGGACGGGATTCTCATCTTCCGCTACTCTCCGCTCGCAAGCTTCTCGTAGTATTGCCGGACGAGATCGCGGTAGGGACCGGGGACGGGGTCGCGGTCGATGGGGACCAGGGGGTTGTCCTTTTCTTTATGGGCGAGTTGCTCGGCGACGCGGTTGCGGAGTTCGACGAGGGGATCGACGACGGTGGTCTGGACGAGGTCCCACTGGGGGGCAGAGTCATTCCGGCGGTAGTCGATCCGCATGGCGCGGGCGCGGTCGAGGACTTTGGAGGCTTCGGAACGGAGGCGGGGCTCGTCGAGCATGCCTTCCACTTTGCGGAGGCTATCGGCGAATTGTTCCCAGTCTTCGCCCATGATGGGGCCGGGATCGCGGGCGTCTTCGATCTGGTCGAAAAACATGGGGGGAGCATTGCTG
>CAYGQD010000400.1:0-2694 GCA_964351855.1 uncultured Verrucomicrobiales bacterium | reverse complement strand
CTATTGCGCGATCCACTGCAGACGACAAACTCACGAACTCCGATTTCCAAGCACTGTTGGACGACGTGTTGAGCCAGTTTTTCGCTGGGAGACATGGCCGGTCACTTCGTCTGCAAACTTGTTGGGCGCAACCCAATAGCCAACTCGACAGGCTTTTGAATTGCGGCAGATTCCCGCATGGCTCACTCCTCCATTCTCGAACTAGAGGCTCCCCACTTCGATTTGGCGGAGACGCTCGATTCCGGGCAAGTCTTTCACTGGATGCAGCCCGAGCCCGGGGTTTTTCTCGGCTGCATTGGCGATCTTCCAGTAAGGCTCGAGCAGGTGGGAGATCGATTGCAGGTTTCGGGTGGCTGCCTGAGCGAGGAACTGATCCGCGACTACCTCCGACTGGATGCGACCCATGAAAAGGCAATTGCCTCCTTGTCCAAAGACGACTTGCCGCTGCAAGAAGCGATCGCCTTCAGCTCAGGGCTCCGCATTCTCCGACAACCCGCCTGGGAGTGTCTGGCCACGTTTATCACTTCCTCCCTCAAACAAGTGGCCCACATTCGCCAGATTTCGCTCGAACTTCGTCGCCGCTATGGCGTCGCCCATGACATCGATGGTGTTGTCGTCGCGAGCTACCCGACTCCGGAGGCTTTTGTCGCTGCAGGTGAAGCGGAGCTGCGGAAATGCGGAATGGGATATCGAGCGAAAAGCCTGATTCTGGCGGCGGAGCGTCTCGCTTCGGGCGAGTTGAATCTCGATCAAGCTCGCGCCTTGGACGATCGCGGCGCTCGGGAGTTTCTTTGCCAGTTTCATGGCGTCGGGCCGAAAATCGCCGACTGCGCCCTGCTTTTCGGATTTGACCGCTTAGCCGCGTTTCCCGTCGATGTCTGGATTGAGCGAATTCTCCGCCAGCGTTATTTCCCCCGTCGTCGCAAGCCGCTTTCCACGCCGAAACTCGAGGCGTGGGCCAAAGAGCATTTTGGCGACTACGGCGGCCTCGCGCAGCAATTTCTCTTTCACTACGCGCGAAAATCTACTGAGATCGCGTCAGATCCCGTTCGCGCAAAGCCGCGCCAGAAGAGGGCTACTCGCTCTGCTCAACCTGAGTCTTGATGCTGTAGAGCGCCTTCGGGAGGTTCTTCAGCATCGAGCGACGCACGAAAGTCTGGGGAACTAAGCGACCCGGATCGACGTGAAGGGAGTAGATCAGCATCGTTTTGGTGCCTTCTTCGACCGGGATGAACTGCCAAGAGCCTCTGATATCACGCAAGTCGCCACTGACCCGTTCAAAGTCGACGCGTTGCATAGGCTTCATCGCATGCTTGACGATGTAGGTGAACGTTCCGGGAAGGCCGTTCATCTTCATCTCCTGTTCCACCATCATGTAGGCTTCTCCGCGGCCCACAATCCGGCAGCGGAGGAGGGACTTCACGTAGGAGGGGGCCGCTTCTTTGTCGTTCACCATGTCCCAAACTTCCTGGACCGGGGCATCGATCAGAATCGCGCCCGTAGGGAATTGATTGGGGTCGAGTCGCCCCTTGTCTTTCGGTTTACCTTCTACGCCGACCAAAATGATCGCTTCACCACGATTGAAGGCTTCCCAACGAGTTTCGTCCGGGATGAGGTCCCTTGCCGTTTGTTGAGGCACTTCCTCCTCAGCTGACAACGTTCCCGCAAAGGCCACGACCGCTGCCAATGTTCCAAGAGCAAATTTGTTCATGCGAGGTTAGACGAAAGATTGTGAGGGATTGCGGGAAAACTCTTGGCGGGAAGATCGCTTTTCTTTGAGGGAAGCGTCTGGCAGCTCCGGGCACGGTGCCTGAGAGCGCTTCGTCTGATTTGGCGCTGGCGCATTAGCCGGAGGCGTTCCTTTTGTTTG
The DNA here is from genome assembly GCA_964351855.1 of uncultured Verrucomicrobiales bacterium. Taxonomy (GTDB): domain Bacteria; phylum Verrucomicrobiota; class Verrucomicrobiia; order Verrucomicrobiales; family DEV007; genus JBCDHN01. The sequence goes on along the minus strand of CAYGQD010000400.1, from coordinate 824 downwards.
GCGGCCTGCGGATTTCTCTCCGACCAGCCCTGTTCCACTGTTTGACAACTGGTGGTGAAGGAGAGGCACGCGATCATGGCGAGCCCCAGAAGCACTTTGTTCATCGTTCGTGTTGGGTTTCTTGTTCCGACCGGAAATGATCAGGCCGTTGGGCATTATCGCTGAAGAAGGAAAGTCTGTCGAATTTAGGATGGAAGCGTTTCGTTCTTGCCACCGGGACGGTCTTGCCATGCGGAGGTTCCTCGTCCAGTTTCCCTTATGAGTGATTTTCAACAGCGCATCATTTGTCCCAGCCTTTTGGCCGCAGATTGGAGCCGCGTTCGCGAAGAAGTGGCCCGGGCGGAGCAAGCCGGCGGGGATTGGCTGCATCTGGACGTGATGGATGGCCATTTCGTCGATAATATTTCCTTCGGCCCGAACTTCGTGAAACATGTCCGCAGTTGCACGGATCTGCCGTTGGATGTGCACCTCATGATTGAGCGGCCCGACCACTACCTAGATCGCTTCGTCGAAGCCGGAGCGAACAACATCACGGTCCACGTGGAGGCCCAGCATGATGTCGCGGAAACCCTGCGTCGCATTCGAGCTGCCGGTCGCACCTGCGGATTGGCGATCAACCCGGCAACTCCGATCGAGCAGGCAATGCCCTATTTCGATCAGATTGATCTGCTCCTGGTAATGACGGTGGTCCCGGGATTTGGCGGCCAATCCTTTCTCGAAGCGGAGACCATGCCGAAAATTGACGCTGCGAAAGCCGAACGAGACGCGAAAAACCTAGCCTTCCACATCGAAGTGGATGGCGGAATCGATGGCGAAACCGTTCA
>CAYGQD010000399.1:0-2792 GCA_964351855.1 uncultured Verrucomicrobiales bacterium | reverse complement strand
GATCGAAGGTGGTCTCGGCTTGGCGTTTTCTAAAGGCACGGGAACGGAGATTCCAAAGGCGTTTCCGCGCATGACCTACGACGAGGCCATGAACCGATTCGGTAGTGACCGACCTGACACGCGATTTGCCATGGAGATCGTTGATTTCAGTGACGCCTTCGCCAAGAGCGGCTTCGGCGTTTTCAAGAAAGCGATTGAAGGCGGCGGCAAGGTGCGCGCGATCAACGCCAAAGGGTTTGCTTCGGTCACGACAGGGCAAATCAAGCGCCTCGAGGAAATGGCCAAAGATGCGGGAGCTGGCGGCCTAGCCTACATCAAGGTTGAAAACGGGGAATGGAAGTCCCCCATCGTCAAATTCTTCAGTGACGAAGAGAAAGCTGCTCTCAAGGAACGACTGGAGGTGGTAGAAGGTGACCTGATTCTCTTCGGCTGCGATCAATGGCAGACCGTTTGTGACGTTCTTGGTCGTCTGCGGCTCGAAGTCTGCGAGATGCAGGGACTGATGAAGGACAACACGGATCTCAATTTCCTTTGGGTGACGGATTTTCCGCTCCTCGGATATGACTCTGAAGAAGGAAAATGGAATGCGGTCCATCATCCCTTCACGCGTCCGAAGGCCGAAGACATGGCGCTTCTCGAAAAGGAAGAGGACTACGGCAAGGTGCGAGCCGAGGCCTATGATGTCGTATTGAACGGGGTCGAACTCGGAGGTGGCAGCCTTCGAATTCACGAGCGCGATCTTCAAGCGAAGATGTTCACCATCCTCGGCGTGAGCGAAGAGGAACAAGAGGCGAACTTCAGCCACATCCTCAATGCGTTTCAGTTCGGAGCACCTCCTCATGGCGGGATCGCCCTCGGCTTGGATCGCTTGGTGATGATGATTGCCGGAGAAGATAGCATCCGCGAAGTGATTGCTTTCCCGAAGAACAACCGTGGTTCGGACTTGATGAGTGACAGCCCGGCGGAAGTCGATTTCAAACAACTCCGCGATCTTTACGTGAAATCGACCTTCAAGAAGAAGGAAGAAAAAGCCTAAGAAGGAAAAACCGTCTTGCATTGAAATGTGGCCCAATCGCTGGGGTTGGATTTTGCTCAGCACCCCATTGGTTCTTTGGGTGTGTGGGGCAGGATTTCTCTACGTCGGCGCTTGGTTCGAGTTGCAGCGGCACCATGAATCCGTCGCCGCCCACGAGGCGGAGATGAGGCAACGTAGTTTCCCGGTCTATGTCACCGAAGCAGGAGAACGCTACCATCGCGAGTCCCACCGCGTTTCGGCACCGACCTCCGCCATTCCCCACCCTCTCGCGATGAAACGTAATCTCAGGCCTTGTCAGATTTGTAAGCCGATCCCGATCCGGACCTATCCAGACCCTCCAGAGAAAAACCCCATCATCGCGCAACGCATTCGCCGGGCGAATTGGACGTTTGGCTTGGTCATTCTCAGCTGGGTCAGCTTTTGCTATCTCCCCGGCCTGGTCAAAGATCTCTTCTTCCGGGTTTCTCCCTAACCAAACATCAACTGGCAGATGACGACTGCCGCGATCACCCCGGCGGCGTCCGCACAAAGACCAGCCGCCAACGCGTGACGCGTCCGGCGAACCGCAACCGACCCGAAATACACCGCTAACACGTAAAATGTCGTCTCCGTGCTGCCATACATCGTTGCGGTCGTGTATTTGATCCATAGCGGGATTTCAGGAGTCGCCAGAATTTCACTGAGAACACTCATCGAACCACTTCCACTGAGCGGCCGCATCAGCGCCATAGGCAGGACATCGACGGGAAAGTGAACCGCGTTGAGGATCGGAGTGAGCGACCATTGCATCAGCATCAACGCTCCCGAACCGCGAAAGATCCCCAGGGCCACCAACATCCCCACCAGAAATGGCATGATGCGAAGGGCGACATTCCAGCCTTCTTTGGCTCCCTCCACAAATTCTTCGTAAACCCGAACTCCGCGCGCCAAGGCAGCAAGCGTGAACGTCACAAAAATGAGCGGGATGATGAGAGCCGACGTCGAATTTAGAATCCCCTTCCAGCCTTCGAAGGAAATCTCTTCCCGCTTCCCTCGAACTTCGCTTCCGGCCACCGAACGCTCTTTTTGCATCTCGACCAACTGCTGAAGGCCTGATTTCTCGAGAAAGCCCGCGCGGACCTGAGGGACGAATTCAAACACGGCGGTCGTTAGCATCATTACCGTGACAACCGCGATGAGAACCTTCATTCGTCCGGTCACCGCTCGGGTCGAAATCTTGACGCCACCAGCTTCGGCCCCGTCACTTGCTTGATCACCAGAGGAGTCTTCAGCCGAATTTTCACCGCCATCGACCTCCTCGTCCTCTCTCACCCGAAAAAACGGAAGGCGCTCAAAGAGTTTCACCGCAAAAATGGCCACGATGGTCGAGCACAAGGTCGCGCCGATCGCTGGTGCAACGATTGCGTAAGGATTCGAAATTCCCGCAGCCGCGACGAGGCCAATCGCGGTAGCTGGAATTAACGTCACTGAACTCGTGTTGATCGCCAGAAAGGTGCACATCGCGTTCGTGGCCGTTCCTTTCTGTGGATTGAGCCGATTCAGCTCATTCATCGCTTTCAGCCCCAAGGGAGTCGCGGCATTTCCGAGCCCCAGCATGTTCGCGGCCATGTTCATGATCATGGCTCCCATCGCGGGATGCTCAGCGGGCACATCGGGAAACAAGCGCACCATCAGTGGTCGTAGAAGTTTAGCGATGACCAGCATCAGGCCAGAGCGCTCGGCGACCTTCATGAGCCCCAAAAAAAATGCCATCGCG
>CAYGQD010000398.1:0-2939 GCA_964351855.1 uncultured Verrucomicrobiales bacterium | reverse complement strand
ACGGACGACGGGGGCGCGGGTGATGCGTTTTGGGGATCGGGGAGAGCTTTGTGCGATGCGGGATCTGCGGGAGGATGGAGGATGTGATTCGGGCTCCGGGATAGTACGATTCGAAGGGACGGAAAGATGAACCGACTCAGCGACTCAAGGCCACGGAACCACCGATGGAGCCAACGACCTCCTCAGCCGGGTCGAAACTCTCCAAATCCAGGGCGAAAGTCAGGATACCTGTCACTACACTCACGCCGGGCTGGACTGGTTCCCCAAAATCACCTATCCTGAACCTGCTGCGGAACTCACCACCATCAAAGAAGCCTCCAAACCGGTCGGCGATGCCGGAACGAATATATCGGCTTCGATCGCTTTGGACGCACCGCCGACATGAACTGGCGCAAGACAACCGACAGCGGCGAACTCGATCACATCAAGTACGGCTACAACCGCACCTGGCGCAAAAACCTCAAACCTCGTCGCCAAGAGTGTGTTCGCGAACCCGGGCACGGCGCGCCGCCGCCTCTAAAATCGGTTCGCCTGGACGAATTCTCCGCCGTTCAAAAACCCGATCAGGTTGTTCGTCGCCTTCATCGCCTGGCGGACGACGCTTTCGTAGGTTCGGGAGCCGATGTGGGACGTCACGACGCAGTTGGGCGCGGTTAACAGAGGATGCGTCGGAGCCGGTGGTTCTTCATCGAGAACGTCCGTTCCGTAACCGCCCACCTTGCCGCTCTCCAGCGCCTCGGCCATGTCTTTCGCCACGACCAGTTCCCCTCGGGCGCAGTTCAACACGACCACACCGTCCCTCATCTCTGCGATTTTTTCCGCGTTGATCATGTCCCGGGTCTTGTCATCGAGAAAGCAATGGAGCGAAACCACGTCCGCCTGATGCAGGACATCGTCCATCGTCTCACACCGCGTCACCCCATATTCGTTCGCAAATTCCTCATCCCAATAAATGTCGTAAGCGATCGTCGGCATGCCAAAGGCCTTCGCCCGAATCGCCACTTCTTTTCCGATCCGTCCCAGACCGATGATCCCCATGGTCCGGCCCATGATTTCGTGGCCCGTGATCCGCTTCCACTCGCCTTGCCGCGCCGCCGCGCCGACCGTCACGATGTGCTTCGACAGAGCCAGCAAGAGGCCGAAGGTGTGCTCCGCCACGGTGGTGTGATTGACCCCCGGCGTGAACAAGACCGGCAATTTCTGGCTCGTGGCGTACTCCACGTCGATTTTATCCAGGCCGATCCCGTATTTCGAAATCACCTTGAGCCGAGGCGCTGACTTTTCGATCACCGCTCGGGTAATCGCATCATCTCCACAGAGAAACGCATCGAATTCTCCGGCCAACTCCAGCATCTTCGCTTCCGGAAGCGGTCCACGCTCGCGCACGATTTCGAATCCCTGACTCTCGAGGAGATCGTGGTGGGGGCCAGGGGTGTCTTGATACGAAGTGGTGGTAAGAAGAATGCGGGTGCTCATGGAAGAAGGCCAAGACTTACCTGTGAGCCATCCCATTTGCAACCCCCAACGCAGGCGGGGAGTTTTGCGACTATGCCTTCTCGACCGTCTCCCGATCCACGCCCCGTAGTTCGAAGAGTTTCACGATGGTTTCTTCGATCAAGTTACTGGGACAGGACGCTCCCGCAGTGATCCCGATGGTGACCGGTTTTTCCGTAACGAGAATGTCCGAAGAGGAGGTAGTCTCCGCCTTTTGATCGAGATCGTAATGGAGAATTTCGGTGAGGGATTTCAGGCAACCGGAATCGCGAATGAAGAAGGACGGAACGCTTTCGCCGCCGATTTTCACGAGCTGGCTGGTGTTGGAGCTGTTGTAGCCGCCCACGACCATGAGCATGTCCAGCTCCTCTTCCAGCATGTCGTGGAGGGCGTCCTGGCGCTCTTGCGTCGCTCCGCAAATCGTGTCGAAATTCTGGAAATTGGCCGTTTCTCCGGCATCGCGATCCAGGACCGCTTTCTCCAGGCGACGCTGCATCTCCTCCGTCTCGCTCTTCAGCATCGTCGTCTGATTGGCAACGCCAATCTGCTTTAAATGGAGATCCGGATCAAACCCGTCCGAATGCGCCCCGGCGAATTTCTCCAAAAACTCAGCTCGATCGCCCCCGTGGCGGATGTATCCGCACACGTAATCCGTCTCGGCCAGATTCAGGACGACGAGGTAGTGACCTTTCCCGTCTTTCCCCATGGCGCGGGAAGCCGTCGCCTTGGTTTCTTCGTGATAGGCCTTTCCATGGATGATCGAAGTCGCCTGTTCCTTGGCGTATTTCCCGACCCGCTTCCAAACGCTCATGACGTCGCCACAGGTGGTATCGATCGTCTGCACACCGGCTTTGGCCAGCTTGTTCATCGTCTCCGTGGTCGTGCCAAAAGCGGGCACGATGACGACGTCATCTGGCCCCAGATCCTCGATATCCGCATCGCGATCCGGTCCAACCACGTTTTTGATTCCCATCTCCGTCAATTGCCGGTTCACCTCCGGATTATGGATGATTTCGCCGATCAAATAGATGTCCTTATCCTCGAACACTTTCCGCGCCGCGTAGGCCAGATCGATCGCGCGTTCGACTCCGTAACAAAAGCCAAATTCTTTGGCCAACAGCACGGTGGTGTTCCCGATCGTCAGTCGACCGCCTTGACCACGGACTTTTTCGACGATGAGGCTGCGGTAGTGGACTTCCACCTCCGCTTGAACACGTTCCATCACCTCCGGGCGACGGACGTTGACGCGTTTGGGCTTGGCTGGGGGAGCGGAAGACATCTTATCGACCCACCGGTGCTGGCCCTGCTTCAAACAAGGGCTGGGAGGGTGCGCTGAAAACCTGGGCAGTAATCAGGAAACTGGCTCCCGGATCACGATCCGCGAAATCGGTCGGGCCTTAGATCCCACCCCCGATCCTCTGATCATCCGGCTGACCATCGGCCAA
>CAYGQD010000397.1:0-2941 GCA_964351855.1 uncultured Verrucomicrobiales bacterium | reverse complement strand
CAGCCGAAAAAATCACTCGCAGCGCGCCTCGCCCCAATTTTCAAACGCACCCTAGTGCATCGTCTCGGAAAAAAGTGTGCAGATTCGCGAGTCATTTTTCCCGACTTCAAGGCGTGAAGGGGGGAAGTGGAGCGGGCTCCATGACCGACCGAGGAACGCAGAAATCGGGAGAAAGGGTCGCGATCCCGGATTTCCCGAGCACAGCGAGCAAACTTAGATCTACCGCCTATCAATCATCCATCTGCGCAGTTATTTTCGGGACGATGCTCTAGCTATCATCTGATCAGAACTCGATCACGAGTTCACCATCGTCCAGCTTGACCCGGCGCACATCATCATCTTGGAGGACGTTCCGCTCCCGCTCGCAAGCTTGAGCTACCCGGGTGAATGGGGCCATGATCGGGCGGAACATGGCTCCGGTGAAGGTGAATCGGCCGACGCTACTCGCCTTGCATTCCCTGACGTACTTCCCGTCCGAAAGGTAATAATCCCAGGTTGAATCCACGGTAAAAGGAAGCCCGAAGATTCTTCGTTCGACATACATGGTGGCTTGGTTTTTTCGGAGATCCAGGTAGATGCCGCTCATCTTCACAAAGGCTCCGAACGCCCCTTTCTGTTTCGAATTCAGGCGCTGATTGAGATAGGTGTTCACCTCGGCTTCGGTAAAGGTGAGGGAGCCCTCTGCTTTCAACATCTTGTCTTCCGCGATCCGCAGCAGGTTTTTGGGCGGATCAGGGGCTTTGGCGGAATTGAACGGGTAGCCGTCAACATGGCTCAGATCCCGAGGCAGAAAGATAAATACGACAAATCCGATCAAGGCCAGCGTGATTAACAACATGATCACCCCTCCGATCCCAAATCCTTCCCCTGGCATCTTGGGAAGCTTCTTAGGTTTGTTCACCCCGGCACCGCCTCCTGCAATCGCTCCCGGAGGTGGCGATTTGGCCACTTTCTTCTTCCGGATTTTTTTCTTAACAGCGATTTTTTTGGCCATGTTTCAGGAGTGGGGCAGATTGAGACGCCCTAGAACTACAGAAATCGCGAGATAATTCAAGCTTACCCTTTAGTCTTTCGATGAGGCCGCTTTCGGCTTCTTGGACGGCTTGGTTTCTTTAGGCTTCGAACCGGTGTCACTTTTTGACGAATCGCCGGATTTTTCTGATGCTGGCTTTGCGGCGCTCTCGGCTTCTTTGGCTCCCTTCTTGTAGGAGTCGCTGCGATAGTCGGTTTCGTAGAAGCCCGAACCTTTGAAGATGAGTCCAGCTCCTGTTCCAAGCAATCGATCCACTTTTCCATCGCACTCAGTGTCCGGACATTTGGTGAGTTTTCGAGCTTTCATGGACTGAAAAACATCGAAGACATTCTCACATTTACGGCACTTATATTCGTAGGTTGGCATGGTGATCAGTTCAGGAGGGAACTCCGAATGTGCGCGCTCCTGAAAAATTGGCAACCGGCATTTCAATGCCGCGCTGGGAGATTTGTGCTTTCGAAAACGAGCTACCGAGTGCTCAACGTCTGGTATGCTTCCCAAAACCGTTCCGTTTGGTCTGAATCAGGAAAGACTTCAATGACAACTTCTTTGGGGAGGCGAGCCGGGAAATCAGGGCTATCGACTCGTCGATAACCGAGGCCCCACATCTTCGCCCAGTGCTCCAATCCAACGTGGTGGCGATTCTCAGTCGTCTTTTTGGATCCTTCAGGCAGGTCCCTCAGAATTGGCAATCGCGAGAAAATGCGTCCGCCACCATTGTTCAATACCACGATCCGGCGCTTGGTTTTGGGGAGGGCCGGGAGGATCCATGGCGCGGAGAGATCATAAAGAGCGGTTAGGTCACCGACGATGGCCCAAGATTCAGACGACTCCGCCGCTAATCCCAGGAAGGTGGAGAGATTGCCATCAATACCGTTGGCACCCCGGTTCGCCCACGCGTTAGCCAGTTTGTGTTCGTGATCCGCAGCGAGATTCCATTCGCGAATCGGAAGGCTGTTACCGAGAAACACGGTCGCTGCCTCCGGGATTTGCCGGGAAATCAGCCGAACGAGGCTGGGCTCGCTTTGCGGAAACTGCCCGAAGGACTTCAAGAGGGCGGGCTCACGATTGCGATCTCGTTTGAGAAGTTGGTGTTCCCGAGGCTCCGCGAACTGAATCGCCTCCAAAGATTCCGCGATCAGACTTTTCCGCGCCAAGCCGGAGAAACCCTTGTTCAACACGGAAATCACCTCCGTCGATGGCTCGTTCTCCAAATCGCGCCAGGTACGAAAGCTGGGAACGCCTCCGATCCGCAAAACTTGGGAAAGTTCGTCGCGATCCACGACAGATTCTCCCGATCGCAACATCCACGGCTGCAACTCCGGGGCTTCCCGCAGGCCGCTGGTTGCATCCGCGAGGATGGGAGCTCCAATCTGAGCAAGGACTTGGCACACGGAGGCGCGCACATTCGGGGGAAGTGAGCCGAGCAGGACCAGGTCGGGATGGGCGTAGAGTTGGCGCGGGATGAAGGGGGCTGGTCCGGGAGACTTCTCGCGGCGTGGGCTGTCGGACTTTGGGGGGATGCCTGGCGCTTTCTCATCTAAAGTCAGGAGAGGTTCATCGAAGCACACATTGAGATGGGCGGGGCCCCAGCCGTCCCAGCGGTTGAGGTCAAAATCTGAATCATCCACATCCCAGCTATCTCGCGCATACATGCAGAAGATCCCTGCTTGTTCGATTGCTTGAGGAGCACCCGAATTGCGAAACGCTTTGGGTCGGTCTGCGGTGATGCAAAGAATGGGAACGCGGAGATAGGTCGCCTCGATGACTGCTGGATACAGCTCGGCGACAGCGGTTCCGGAGGTCGTCAGGATCGCAACGGGTGCGTCCAGCGCCTGACTTCTTCCAAGGGCAAAAAACGCTGCGCTCCGTTCGTCAAAAAAGGACCAAACCTGAACCGGACTTCGC
>CAYGQD010000396.1:0-2962 GCA_964351855.1 uncultured Verrucomicrobiales bacterium | reverse complement strand
TGCTTTTCATCGTCGCAGACCTGTGTTTTTCTAAGTTTCTGTGGCGGCATGTGGGTGTTGTCTTTAACATCGAGCACGCCCTGGTCGCAGACCTCGCGATTTCGAAGAGTCAGTGGCGGTGCTCTGTCCCATCACATACATAACCGTCCACGGCGTCGCAGACCTCGCGATTTCGAAGAGTCAGTGGCGGCAGACTCATTTGATTCACCAAGAAATAAAAACTCGTCGCAGACCTCGCGATTTCGAAGAGTCAGTGGCGGGACACTAGATCAGTGCGCTCTTCAGTGGTGAGATCGGTCGCAGACCTCGCGATTTCGAAGAGTCAGCGGCGGAAAATCGCCCGTTACATCCTCGAATCTGTGGCCTAAACCCATCTTTGTGACTTCGTGCCTTCGTGCGCCGCCCTGCAAGCCGCCCGGAGGAAGGTGCCCCCGGTTTCTACTTTTGGAGCTTGCTACAATCTTCATACCTGATTATGGAGCAGGAATTGGGAAACTTATGAAGCATCAGCCAAGCGGAGAAAAAACGATCGAAGAACGAATCGGCGCTCGAAAAGCGTCCCGGTTCATCCCGATCGTCGTCACGCTTCTGACCATCGTGGCCTTCCTGGCTCACGAACGCCATGATCACGATGCGCCCGGTTCTTCCGCACCGGAACCGCCAGCCGTCACCGAAGACCTTCAACCGACCGAAACGGCGACCGAAACCGAGGCGGTTCCGTCCTCTGCCGACGGATTGGAGGGGCTCAAGTCTGGTAGCGACGAGGTCCAGGATTGGCTGACGGTCGAGTTTGAGCGGATCCAGCAGAAAGACGGACTCGGGGAGATCCTTTTCGGCATTGTTCAGGTCGCGGCCCGGTTGATGATGAATGACCTCCCGGTTTTCATTTGGTGGCAAATGGTGGTGGCGGCGACGATTTTTCTCTACGCGCTTTTTCCGGGCTTGGCGGGGATGTTTTATCGACGGTCTTTCGGACGGTGGTTTTGGTTTGCGGTGGTGGTCTTGTTCGCGATCGAGTGGACGTTCATGGCGTCGAGCTCCGAAGCCAGCGGCGAGGGAATTGGTTACACGATTAAGGAGCGGCTCAATGCCCCGCCGGCGTTTTATGCTTACCTCTTGGGGATCTTTCTCGGTCTGCTCTTGATTGCCCGGGTCCGGACCCACAATCTCTTCCGCTCGCCGTGGCGCAAAACTCGGAAGGGAACTCGAAAGAACATCGTGATTTGCTTTGATGGAAGCTGGAATCATCCCGGGCAGAAGGACCACGGTAATGTTGCCCAGACCAATGTCTTCAAACTCTTCAACCTGCTCAAAGAAGAAAAGAAGCCCCATCTTCCACCGTTAGGGCGATCAAACGCAAATCGCGTCAAACGGTATGGCGACAAGCAAATCGCCTTTTACTACCATGGAGTGGGCAACGAGATCGAAAGCAGCTCTTTCATGCAGATCTGTGGCGGCGCTTTCGGCCTGGGGGCAGACGCGATTAGCGAACGCGCTTACCTGGACCTGGTCCGCGTCTATCAACCGGGCGACCGCATCTTCATTTTCGGGTTCAGCCGGGGTGCGGCGATCGCGAGATTGTTTGCCGGAGTCATCGGCCGACGCGGCGTAACCAAGAGCGTCGTGACCCTGCGTCTGCTCGGGAGGATGCGGCCGATTCTGAATCTGTTTGGCAAGTTCGACAACGTGAAGGTGGCCGTGTTAGGCTGTTGGGACACGGTCGGGGCCTTCGGCATCTCGAAGAGCTTTCTGGGAATTCCGTTTCAGAAGATCAATCTGCTCAAAGACCTTACCGTCGGCGATCACGTGGAACGCGCCTACCATCTGGTCGCGTTAGACGAAACCCGGGTCGAATTCGAGCCGACGTTGATGAACGAAGACCCCACCTATCCCGGGCGCGTCATCGAACTGTGGTTTAGCGGAAATCATGGGAATGTCGGGGGCGGCTTTGCGACCGATAAACTCTCGGACGGAGCCTTGGCTTTTATTTTGGAGCACGTGAGCAGCGGTTATTGCCATAAGGACAATGGTCCCGACAACCACTATCGCTCGCCGGGAGATGAGCACTGGGGACTCTACCTAACCGCGATTCATAATATCCAGCGGGAGCAAGGGATCATCGATTGGGGGACCGGAGAGCCGACGGAAGATCAGCGAATTAACCCCGATCCCTGCGGCAGGATTCGGTTTTCCGGTGGTCCCATCTATGAATTCGCCCCGCGAAAAGTGCCGATCAATGGAATTATCCACGATAGCGTGTTCGAACGGATGGCAGACGCCGATGCCAAGTATGCACCGGATAGTCTCTTCATCCTCAACCGAGTGATTGCGAACCGGAAAGAAGATATCCGGATTTCGCTACGTGGCCTGTTATCGACCGATAGCATTACCCCGGAGCAAGCCAAGCAAGTGGCGGACTGGCGCGAGAACCGATTAACCGTCCGGAAGTGGTCGACCGCAGAGCGCGAGTTAAGGATCGACCCGGCTTCCGAGTTGCTCAACTGAGCCGGTGGACGTGCGAATGTTTTGATGAATCACCGCCCGCTTCCAACCGCGTTCCAATCCGCCATCCTCGATGCGACCGGAGCCACGGCTCTGGAAGTCGATTCCGTGATCCAGGAACTGTGGAGCGGTTATGGGCAGATTCTCCGGATCGCGCTTTCCGGCAGCGCCCGGGAAACCGTCGTGGTCAAGCATGTGGCGATGCCGCTGCGGCAGGAGCATCCTCGCGGTTGGAACTCGAACTTATCGCACGAGCGGAAAGTGTTCTCCTACCAAGTGGAAACGGAGTGGTATCGCACCTGGAGTGAGCGCTGTGATGGCCGCTGCCGTATTCCCCGGTTCCTCAAGGTTGCCCGCGACGAAGCGAACGTCCTCCTGGTTCTCGAAGACCTGGATGCGTCCGGCTTTTCAACGCGGCGATCGAGCCTCACCGAAGCCGAAATCGAGCGTTGTCTGGAAT
>CAYGQD010000395.1:0-2983 GCA_964351855.1 uncultured Verrucomicrobiales bacterium | reverse complement strand
AGGATACACTCCGCACCGTTTATTTGCCGATCGCCCGCAACAACCTGGTGGCGGAGCTGGAAGTCTTCGATGCCGCCAATCCCGACTTCGTCAGCGGCAGTCGCCCCGAAACCACGGTCCCTACCCAAGCGCTCTATCTCATCAACAGCGACTTTTTCCTCCAACACGCCAAAACTCTCGGCGCTCAAGCACTTGCCTCCAGCCAGACTCCGGACGGCCAACTCAGCTGGCTCTATCGTACAATTTTGAATCGACCTCCACGAAGCGAGGAATCGCAGCGCGCGCTCGGTTTCCTCGCCGAACTCAGCGCCGGAGCGGAATCCGGCCCCCGCCTCGAAGAAGCTTACGCTCACCTTTCCCACGTCCTGCTCGTCTCCACGGAATTTCTCTTTCTCGATTGATCCCCTTCCCCCGTCGTTGCCATGAACCCCACTTCCACTGCCTGTCATCAGTTTGATCCTCCCACGGTTTCGCGCCGTCAGATGCTGCAGCGCTCTGCCTGCGGTTTCGGCTCTCTCGCCCTTACCGGACTGGCCGCTGCGGAACAACGGCAACAGCATCACCAGCCTCGGGCGAAGCGCGTCATCTTCCTCTTCATGCACGGTGGCCCGTCTCAGGTGGATACCTTCGACTACAAGCCGGAGCTGCAATCTCACGATGGAAAGCGTCTCCCCTATGCTCCGGCGAAAAATCTCGACCCCTCGGCCACGTCGCAGGCTCGACTCTTCGCCTCTCCCTGGAACTTTGCCCAACACGGCGAATCCGGCCTTTGGGTGAGCGACCTCTTCCCGCACCTCGCGAAACGCGCCGACGACCTTTGCGTGATTCGCTCCATGCAGAGCAAGGGCCAGTCTCACGGTCAAGCCGTCTGCATGCTCCACACCGGCACGGATAACTTCGTCCGCCCCTCCGTCGGTGCCTGGGTCAGCTACGGGCTGGGAACGGAAAACCAGAATTTGCCCGCCTTCGTCAGCATCAGCCCCTCGGCCACCCACGGAGGTCCCCGCAACTACGGGCCCGCTTTTCTCCCGGCCGAGCACCAGGCTACGACCATCGGACGGAACGGAAAACTCGACAAAGCCGCGTCCTTCCGCTTCCTCGCTTCCAACTCCGAGGCCGCCGTTCAAACCCAAAAGCTGGACTTCCTTCAGGCGATGAATCGGGAACACTTCGCCCGCACCCAACATGGCCCGGTGGAAGGGATGATTCAGTCCATGGAGCTGGCATTCCGGATGCAGGGGGCCGCCCCGCCGGTCATCGATATCGAAAACGAGCCGGACCACATCAAAGACCTCTACGGGATCGGAACCAAAGAGACGGAAAACTATGGTCGGCAGTGTCTCCTCGCTCGAAAATTCGCCGAAGCCGGTGTGCGCTACATTCAAGTCAGCACCCCGAACGTCTGGGACCAACACGGCAACCTGAAATCCGGCCACGAGACGAACAGCCTGGCGGTCGATCAACCGATCGCGGGATTGCTGACCGATCTCCAGCAACGCGGCATGCTCGAGGACACGCTCATTGTCTGGGGCGGCGAGTTCGGGCGGACACCCATCGCTCAGGGCTCCAACGGGCGCGACCACAACCCCCAGGGCTTCACCATGTGGTTGGCCGGCGGCGGCGTGAAAGGCGGAATGGCTTACGGAGAGACGGATGAGTTCGGCTACTACGCGGTCCGGGATAAGGTCCACATGCACGACCTCCACGCCACCATCCTTCACCTCCTCGGAATCGATCACCTTCAGCTCACCTACCGCTATGCCGGTCGGGATTTCCGCCTCACCGATGTCTATGGCGATGTCGTCCACGGAATCTTCGCCTAACGCGGCGTTTTTCAGTCGACGAAAACCCCTGGCTAGGCTTGGTTTCAGATATGTCCAATCTCCATCATCCCCTGATTACTGAATTCCCCGATCACCAGGACACCATCCATCAGCTCAAGCTCGAAAATGCCCATTTTCGGAACTTGATGGACAAGTATGAGGCAGTCGATAAAGAGGTCGTCCGGATGGAAGAGGGAATTGAGACTCCCGAAGACATCGTGTTGACGGAAGAGAAGAAGAAGCGGCTGGAGTTGAAGGACGAGCTCTTCGCCATGATTCAGAAAGCGGGCTAGCTCGCTGCCCGTTTGGGCGAACCTCCCACTTTTCGCGTGCGTCCGGGCTCCTGCTAGCTAGGGTCCGCTGCTATGCTTCAAGCCGGAATCGTCGGACTGCCCAACGTCGGCAAGTCCACCCTCTTCAACGCCCTCACCCGCAACCGCAAGGCCGCCGCGGAGAACTTTCCCTTTTGCACGATCGAGCCGAACGTCGGTGTCGTCAGCGTGCCGGACGAACGGCTCGCTCGGCTCTCGGAAATCTCCAAGTCCCAAAAAGTGGTGCCAACGGCGATCGAATTCGTCGACATCGCCGGATTGGTCGAAGGAGCCAGCCAGGGTCAAGGTCTCGGGAACAAATTCCTCGCCAACATTCGCGAAGTCGATGCCGTGGTCCAGGTGGTCCGCTGTTTTGCCAATGACGACATCATTCACGAAATGGGCTCGGTCGATCCGATTCGCGACATCGAGATCATCAACGCAGAGCTGATTCTGGCCGACCTCGCGGCTCTTGAAAAACGTCGCGATAGCCGGGCGAAGAAGGCGAAAGTCGGCGACAAAGAAGCCAAACGCGAAGTCGAGCTGATGGACCGCCTCATTCCACACCTGGACTCCGGAAAACCCGCCTTAACTCTGGATCTCTCCACCGAAGAAAAAGCCGTGATGCGCGAGTTCTTCCTGCTCTCCTCCAAACCGACCATCTTTGCCTGCAACGTGGCGGAAGAAGATCTCGCAGAAACCCAAAAGAATCCGGACGGGCACGAAATGGTGGCCGCCGTGTGCAAGTTTGCCGAAGAAAGTCACGGAGCAGAATCCGTCGTCATCTCCGCCCGCATCGAAGAAGAAATGATCGATCTCAGCCCGGAAGAAGCGACCGAATTTCTCACC
>CAYGQD010000394.1:0-3020 GCA_964351855.1 uncultured Verrucomicrobiales bacterium | reverse complement strand
TGATTGTGGGTGGGGGGCCGGTGGCGATTTGCTTGAGGAATGGGGGGTGGGGCAATTTCGCGGGAGAAGTGGGTGGAGGTCGGGAACTTTCTACGGACGGATTTTTATGACTAGCTGTTGGGGGGCGTGGATCCATTTCCTGATGACGAGGAGCTGGCGTCCATCGTCCCAGAGGATTTCCTTGGCCTGCTGCCGGTCGGATGCGTTTTCCGTGTGCAGGATGCGCAGCGCGGTGGAGCCGGGCTCGTGCGCGAGGATAAGCCCGGGGCCGATCTCGAGGTGGAAGCCCTGCGGGTAGTGGCGCTCCGCCGGGACGAAGATCCGGGTGCTGCCGAGCCTGGCGTTCGGCTTGAGAAGAATCTCCATGGTGTGGGCGGCGAAGCGGTAGCCGTAGCGTTCCAGCCGCCCGGCAACGACGAGGGGACGGGGACGGGCGAGGGTGTCCGTGATGAATTTCCGCTCGACGCTCCCGGCGGGGCTGGCATCGGAAAAGATGGCCCAGGTGAATGGGGCGGGGCGGCTTTTGTTTTTCAGCGGGGAGCGGCTGCCGGTGTACCAGGCTTTGATGGCTCCTACCTGATTGCGGTCGAGCGTGTTGGCGGTGGTTTGGTAAACCTTGGTGTAGGTAGCCTGCTTGGCGGGATCGGTATCGGCGGTGATGTCGGTGGCCGGGCCCCACTCGCCGAGGAGGAGGGGGGCGTTCGAGAGGGCGGCCTCGCGCATGTAGTTGGCGAGCATTTTGCGCATCTTGTCCAAGTCCATGGAATAGAGGTGGGGGGCGTAGATGATGCGGTCGCGGCCGAAGGGTTCTACCATGGGTTGGAAGGGGCCCTCGCCAGTGCCAGTTTCCCGGTAGAGGGGCTGGTAAAGTGCCCATTTTTCAGGGCTGATGGCGTGCATCGCATCGGCCAGAAGACGCAGAGTGGGGAGAAGTTCCTCACGGCTGCAGTAGGCTTCATCCGGGCTAAGGCCCCGCTGGGGCTCGTTGAGCAGATCGTAGCCGAAGACGGAGGGGTCGTCCTTGTAACGGGTCCAGAGTTTTTCCCAGGCAGCGGTGAGTGTATCTCGTGTGCCATCGGTATTGTGGTAGATGGCATCCCAGTCGGCACTGCCGAAGGGACGGAGATCATAGATGACGAGTTTGAAAATGGTTTGGAGTCCGGCCTCGCGTGCCATGCGGACCATGGAATCGAGTTGGGCGAGGTATTTGGGATCTCCGGGACGTCCGGGCCAGCCACCGAGTCGACCGAGGGTCGTGCGGATGACCTGGAAGTTCGCCCCCATGCGGACCATGCGGCGGTAGTCGTCCGGTGTGTAGGGAACGCCTCCCTTCTTATCCTCAGTGATGGTGACGAAGCCGCCCGGGACGATCTGCCGTCCTTGCGGATCGAGTAGGGGGCGGCCGAGTGGGGCGACTTGGGCGGAGGCCGGAGAAAGTGCGGAAGCCAGCAGCAGTATGGTGAGTGCGAATGGAAGGGGCTGTTTCATGATGGGTTGTCAGGTTGGCGGATTTCATCCCCGGCCTCATAGCAGTTCGCGCCCGAGCTACGATTGACCCGGATCGAGAAGGGGGCGAGGCGAACGGACTGATTCCCTGACCTTGATCGTGGCAACGAGAGGAGTGGCATCCGTGGTGCTTTCGCCCAAGAGCAGGCTCACCGCTTGCACGGCCATTGCGTCCAAGGGCTGGACCACGGTCGTGAGGGGCGGTTTCATGAAGGCTGACCAGGGTTGTTCATCAAAGGCGACGACGGAAAGGTCGTCCGGGATAGACACATTCAACTCAGAAGCTGCTTGGAGGATTCCCAGAATGCCTTGACCATTGAGCGTGATCACGGCGGTCGGCGGTTGTTCCGCACCCAGGATCGCATGAGCCCCTTCCAGTCCGGATTCCCGCGAATAGCCAGCTCCGGCAAACCAGGATTCTTCGACCGGAAGACCAGCCTCGATCAAGGCTTCCCGAACCCCACGAAGGCGCTCCCGGTCCGTGAAGGACTCATGATCTCCGCGCAAGCACCCAATCTTCGGATGGCCGGATTGGATGAGATGCTCGGCGGCGATTCGTCCGGCGTTGGCGTTATCAATACCGACGGAAGGGATCTCCAGGTCCGGAATGATCCGGTCCAACACCACGAGCGGAAACGGAGCCGATTCGATGGCTCGGGCGAGGTCCGGTGAGTGTTTGCCAACCGGGGCCAGGATCATTCCGTTCAGTCTGCGGGAAAGCATTTGCTGGAGCAGACCAAGCTCCGTGGCTGCGTCCTCGTTCGAATCGCAAAGTTGAACGGTGATGCCGCGTTGACGCAATTCCAACTCAATGGCCCGGGCAAGGCCCGCGAAGAATGGGTTCGTGATATCCGGCACCAGCAATCCGACCATCCCCAATTTTCCGCTGCGCAAGCTGGATCCCAAGGGGTCCGGCGCGACTTGAAACTGGGTGGCCGCCTGCTGAACGCGCTCCACGGTTTTGGCGCTAATTCGGTATTTCTGGGCACTGCCATTGAGCACCCGGGAAACGGTGGATGGAGAAAGGTCGAGGTGCTGAGCCAGTTCACTAACGTTCATCAAGTAAGGCAAAAATAGCTTGCGCAAACGTTTGCGCAAGCTACGATCGGTCAAATCTCATGAAAACCCCTTCGATGTTTCTAGCTGTCGTGGTCGTTGTTTTGGCCTTGTCAGGATGTGGTCAGAACCCGAGCGATTCTGCGGGATCCAGTGATCTGCCTACCGTGGCCCTGGTCATGAAGTCGCTCGCCAATGAATTTTTCAAGACGATGGCAGACGGAGCGGAGATGCATCAGGCGGAGCATGCGGATGAATACCAATTGATCGTGAACGGCATCCGCAACGAAACGGATTTGGCCGCCCAGGTGAGTTTGGTCGAGCAGATGGTATCACGCGGGGTGGACGCAATTGTGATCGCCCCGGCGGATTCCAAGGCTCTGGTTCCTGCTTTGAAACGAGCCTTGGATGAAGGCGTCGCCGTCATCAATATCGACAACAAGCTCGACGAAGCGGTG
>CAYGQD010000393.1:0-3022 GCA_964351855.1 uncultured Verrucomicrobiales bacterium | reverse complement strand
CGTTGCAAGCCTGTTTCGGGCTGCGGACCCATCTCAATCAGCCGATTGATCTCCAACTGGCAGAAACTGAACTGCGTCGGCGATCGCGACTTTGGTGGGATTCGTTCCCGAGTTAGAGATCACGACCATTGCCGGTTTACCCGCCTCGAATCGGAATTTCCCGAGTGTCCGAAACAGGTGTTCGTGCTCGGGAACGTCCTGTTGGTTGATCACCACGGTCTCGAATCCGTCTGCATGATGGATCGTGACCGGAGTGTTCGTGGCGCGCCGAATGTTCGTGCAATGTGAAACGCGGACTTCCCAGGTTCCCGAACTGGGAAGCTCGACTGTCCAAGTCACCGATTTTTTGCCCTTACCCGACTTCTGGTCGTGCAAATAGCCGATCCCGACATACGGCGGCGTATGGGTCGAATACTGCCATTTTCCCTCCAGAACCGCTTCCGTTTCATCCAGGACGATTCCAGGGAGCGTTTTCGGATCGGTGACGATAAAGGCGACGTTTGCCGGAACATCGACTTCTCCCGGCGGATGCGAATTGGGAATCGCGTCAGGGTGCGGTGCCGCGTGAAGGATCACCATGCTGAAAAGGAGGAACACCGAAAAAGGAGTGAGGGGATTCATAGGGATTTGCAGCCTTTGCGCTTTTCAGTCTAAGCTAGGGCAATGAACGCTGACGACCCCTTTTCGCTGCAACGCTTCGAATCTGCTCAAATTGGGCTCTATGACACGGTTTGTGGCGAACTCAAACAAGGTCGGAAACGGAGCCATTGGATGTGGTTCATTTTTCCGCAACTCGACGGTCTCGGCAGAAGTTCGACTGCCCGGCATTATGCGATCAGATCGCTTGATGAAGCGGGGGCGTATCTTGCCCATCCCGTTTTGGGGCCGCGTCTTCTGGAGTGCTGCCATCTCATCCTGGGCGTCGATGGAAAATCGGCGACTGACATTTTTGGCTTTCCCGACGACGTGAAGCTGCGTTCGTCGATGACGCTGTTCGCTCAGCTTGACGATGCGCCAACGGAATTCCAATCCGTTATCGACACGTATTTTGGAGGCGAGTTCGATCAACGCACGATCGAGCTTCTAGGTGGTGCGCAGGGCGGTGAGTAGGTGAACCTCCTGAAAGAAAAGCCGACGTCCTGGTTTGTAGTGTCTGCTGACCACAATCATGAATCGAACTACCCTTTCCGCTCTCGCGGCACTCTCACTCTTTGCAATTCAGGCGCACGCCGATGCCGAGAAACCCAATATCCTGTTGATCTCAGTCGATGACCTCAACGATTGGGTGGGTTGTCTCGGTGGCCATCCCCAGGCTCTAACGCCGAATATGGATCGCCTCGCCGAACGTGGGACGCTCTTCACCAACGCGCATTGTCAGTCGCCCGTTTGTAATCCTTCTCGGGCCAGCATGATGACGGGGCGCTATCCGCATTCCACCGGGATCTATTTTCTCAGCCCGGATTTGCGGAAGGCTCCCGCGCTGGAAGGCGTATTGACGATGCCGGAACATTTTGCGAAGAACGGGTATCAAACACTCTCTGTAGGAAAGATTTTCCATGGTGGCGACCAGCGCTTCTTCCAGGAATACGGCGGAAACAACGGTGGGTTCGGCCCACGGCCCGAGAAGAAAATTTCCCAGCCTCACGGCCACCCGCTCTGGGATTGGGGAGTTTATCCGGAGAACGATGAGGACATGCCGGATACCAAAGCCGCTGCGTGGGCTGCGGAGAAGTTGGCTCAGGAATATGAGAAGCCGTTTTTTATGGGCGTTGGATTTTATCGGCCCCACGTCCCGATGTATGCGCCACAAAAGTGGTTTGATCTTCATCCGCGCGATGCGATCCAGCTCCCGGAGATTCTCGAATCCGACCGTGAAGACCTCAGCGCTTATGCGATTGATCTCACGAACGTGAAGCACGTTTCGCCCGAACATGCCTGGGTCAAATCGGCTGGCCAGTGGGAACATGCAGTGCAGTCGTATCACGCATCGGTCAGCTTTGTGGATCATTGCGTGGGGCAGGTGCTCGATGCGCTGGATGCGAGCCCGCATGCGAAGAACACGATCATTGTTCTGTTCTCCGATCACGGTTTCCACCTGGGTGAGAAAGGGCGGTGGGCAAAGCGGACCCTTTGGGAAGACGGAACGCGGGTTCCTGTGATCATTTCAGCGCCGGGTTTTGCGAGTGGACAACGGTCTGATCGACCGGTGGAGTTGCTCGACGTTTTCCCCACGCTTTTGGAAATGGCTGGATTGTCGCCGGATCTAAAGCAGGAAGGCCAAAGCGTGGTGCCTTTGCTTCATGATCCGGATGCGGAGTGGGATCATCCTGCGATCACCAGTTTTGGTCCCGGCAACTATTCGGTGAGGACCACGCGCTACCGTTTCATCGAGTACCTCGACGGTTCCCGCGAATTCTACGACCATTCCAATGATCCCCACGAATGGACGAATCTGGTTAGAAAAGAAGAACTCCAGGGAATCATCGAAGAACACGCGGCGTGGGTGCCGGTAAACCAACATCCTCTGCTTCCCGGAGGATCGACGGGGCACGCTGCTTATGCTGCTTCGAACAAGAACGCCGGGGTCGAGCCGTAGGTACGCGCTTTTCTGAACCCAAAAAACACCCGGAAGGACAAGCCCTCCGGGTGTTTGGTAGATTTGCTTTTCTCGAATCGAGAAGAGTTATCGCAGCTTACTTGGCGGCGATGAATCCCACTTTCTCGACGATCTTGGCAGCTTGCGGGGACGTCTTCGCCCACTTCAAGAATTTGCCAGCGTCGCCCTTCGGATTTCCGAGGGTGTAGTAGTAAAGTTTGCGGGCCAGCGGGTATTCCAATGCATGGTCGGCGCTTGCGGGAATGTCGTCAACGGAAACGGCTTTGACGCCGTCGGCAGCGGTGTAAGCGAGACCGACATAACCGATTCCATTCGTGTTTTTGCCAACTTCTTGAGCGATTTGCTCGTTCCCAGCCATTTTTTGAGTTTCTGCACCATAGTCGCGATCTCCCATGCCCATCTCTT
>CAYGQD010000392.1:0-3079 GCA_964351855.1 uncultured Verrucomicrobiales bacterium | reverse complement strand
GTGTAGATCTGCCAGCCGTATCCATACTGGCTTTTGGGCCGTCCACCGGCAGCCTTCACTTCCGGCACATCCCGATTCGGGGTGAACATCAAATCGCGGTAGCTCTTTTCCAGCAGCTTATCCGTGTAGAGCGCCCGATCCCAGAGGAACATGTCCTCGACCGTGGAATAGAGCGAACCAGCCGCGCCCGGAGACGAATCCATGTCCATATACTCCGCGTTGGTGTATTGGAAAGGGCCGCGCGTATAACCACTGGCCCGCTTTTCGAGAATATACTGGTTTCGATCATAGCCGCTGTTGTTCATCTCTAGCGGATCAAAAATACGTTCCTTGATGTTTTGTTCAAACGTCCGGCGAGTCACCTTCTCGATGATTCGGCCCAGAATCATATAACCAGCATTGCAATAGGAATAAATCGTACCGGGCTCATGGAGTAGGTCGCCGCTGCAGTGCGACTGGATAAACTCGTCCGTATCCGATGGAAGGCGGGAAATCGCGCCTCGGTAGTCGAAACTCGCGGTAAAGTCCGGGATGCCGGACTGGTGAGCCATCAGGTGATGAATCGTGATCTTCGCGCCCGTGTCTTCGCGATAAAAAGGGAGATGGTCGGTGATCACGTCTTCCAGACTCACCCGGCCTTCCTGGACGAGTTGCATCACCACCATCGTGCAGAACTGTTTGCTGACCGAAGCGAGACGAAACTTGGTGTCGGTGGTGTTTGGAATGTCCCACTCGCGGTTCGCCAAGCCGAAGGCTTCCTGGTAGATGATCTCGCCTTGGTCGGCTACTAACACCGCTCCGGAGAAGAGGCCGGTGTCCGCCGTGGCCTGACAAAGTTCCCGCAGCGTTGCCACTTTGTCAGGACCCACCTCAAGGTAGCCCTTGGGCAGCGGAGATGGCTTCTCTTCCTGCGCAGCGGCGAAACCGCCGAGGATCCATCCCGCCAACATCCATCCGGCTAGAATACTTCGTTGCATGATCATTGATTCAGCAGGTTACGCTGCGACTGGGTTTCCGGTCCATCTTTTCCTGATCAGGCTCGAGCCGGTTTCGGATTCTGGTTTACTCGCGAGGAATCCGCTTCGAACCTCTTCTTAACCCCATGAAACCCCGTCACCTTTTCCTTCTCGCGATTTTCTTGCTTCCCCTGACGACTCATTCCGAGACGGGGCCTGAGGAAGATGGGAATTTTTCTCACAGCGTGACGACGGAACAGAAGCCATGGACGAAACGGGCTTTCCGCAATGATCCCAACGATTTCCAATTCGCCATTGTCACCGATCGAACCGGCGGGATGCGGCCCGGAGTGTTTTCCCGAGCGGTCGCGAAGGTAAACGAGCTGCAACCCGAGTTTGTCATCACGGTGGGTGATCTGATTCCTGGTGGTGGCAGCTTGCGCGACGAAGCGGAGATCCACCGCCAATGGGATGAGTTCGAGGGATTCGTGGAAGGATTCGAAATGCCGTTTTTCTATCTGCCGGGCAATCACGATGTCAGCAACAACGTGATGGACCGGATTTGGGACGAGAAGTTCGGTGTGCGCTACTATTCGTTCGTCTACAAAGACGCCTTGTTCCTCTGCCTGAACACGCAGGATGGCGAGGGGAGCCGTCCGTTTCTGGGTGAAGAGCAGATTGCATGGGCGAAGGCTGAGCTCAACAAGCATACCGATGTTCGCTGGACGCTGGTGTTCATCCATCAACCGCTCTGGGTGATGGAGGAGGGCACCCCGCGGAACGTGGACGGCAAGCAGGTCCTGCGAAAGTCGAAGACGGGTTGGCCCGAGGTCGAAGCGGCTCTGTCAGGGCGGAAGCACACCGTCTATGCAGGACATGTTCATCGTTATGCCAAGTTTGAGCGAAACGAAGCAAATTACTACACGCTTGGGACGACGGGTGGCGGCAGCGCGTTGCGCGGAACGGCCTTCGGAGAATTCGATCATGCCACGTGGATCACGATGACCGACACGGGGCCACGAATGGTGAACCTGACGCTCGATGGGATGCTGGCGGAAGACGTCACGACGGAGGCGAAGCAGAAGTTTTGGCGGGGCACAAAATTTACCGAGAACTTTCGGGAGACCTTTCCGTTTCGGAACAAGACCGTCACGCTCCCCATTGAGAATCCGCTCGATACACCGCTCTCCGGTCGATTGTCGTGGATTCTGCCGGTGTCCGATCACTGGACGGTGAATCCCCGTCGAATCTCCGTGGATCTGCAACCCGGTGAGAAGCAAGAGATCCAGTTTACGGTCAGTCACCTGGGCGATGTTTCGACTTACTTCCCCTTACCGCGTTTGGGCGCCCATTTTCATGGAGAGGAAGACGGTTACCATCTCGAAAAGGCCCTCTACTTACCGCTCGACCTCACCGATCACGTGAAGAAATACCCCGCGGACGCACGAATCATGACGACCGCAAGCAAGCCGATCATTGACGGAAATCTTGATGAGGACTTGTGGCAGGACGAACCGACCGTGGCCCGCCTCATACCGCGCCAGGCAGATGGATACGCTCCGGTCGAAACAAAAGCGTGGTTGCACTATGACGATCAGTTCCTCTACGTCGGAGTGCGCTGTCACGAGCCGCTCCTTCGCGATGTTCTCAGCGAAGCATCCGAGCGGGACGGCAACCTTCGCGAAGACGATGCGGTTGAGATTCTTTTCGATACCAATCGCGACCAGAAATCTTTTCATCACTTTGTGGTCAATCCCGGAGGCACGTTCTACGATGCCAAGCAGAAGGATGCGAACTGGAACAGCACCGCCTCGGTAAAAGTGGGGCGGGAAGAAACCGCGTGGACGGTTGAAATGGCGATTCCGCTCGAGGAGATCGACGCGGACCTCTCAGCGCACCGAACCTGGGGATTCCAGATGGCGCGACATCGCCCGCGCCTGGACGAGCGCAAGTCCTATCAGTGGTCGCCCACGTTTTGGTATGGGAACACGCTGCCGAGCTTCTTTGGGAAGCTGGAATTACAGTGATCCGTTTTCGATGAAGCTGGATCCGAAGAACCTCTCGATGAGAAAATGGGCTTGGGTCTACCTCGTGGTGATCGGTTGGGCGAACGGACAGGATGA
>CAYGQD010000391.1:0-3158 GCA_964351855.1 uncultured Verrucomicrobiales bacterium | reverse complement strand
GGACAAAATCGGTGAATGGCTGGGCCAGCAATTCTTCCTCCTGGTATCCGAGGACGGAGGCGAAGCTGGGGTTGACGCGCTTGAAGTAGCCGTCCATTCCCGCGATGCAGAGGAGATCGAGCGAGACCTGGAAGAAGGAACCGAGGGCCTGGCTCACATCGTCGAGGTCGGACGTCTTCCGACTGATCTCGGCTTCCAACTCGTCATGTCGCCCGGCAACCTTGCCGACGAGCGGCTTGAGAATGGCCATCGCTCCCAGGGCTCCGCCGACACTGAGCAAAATCACCAATCCGGCCAAAAAGCCGCTGGTTTGTTTCAAATCCCGGAATAGCTCTTCCCGCTCCATTTTCAGGATCGCGACCCAGGGTGCGTTTCCCACCTGATGATACGCCAGCATCGCCCCCTTTCCGAACTTCGGGGCATCGAGGATCCCCTGAACAGTTTCTTGGCCCTGACGAATGGCCTCCGCGACGATGGAGTCTTCCTCCAGTTGGCGAACGCCATCGTTGAAGGGTAAGAGGAGGATGGGGCTGCCGTCGTGATGAAGCATGCCGACGACCAGTTCACCGCTATCTCCGATGCGGGTCGAATCATGGACGAAGGCTCGAATCAACTGGGTATCGAACATCACGATATCGGTGCCGATGCGTCGAGATTCGCGGTCTAGGATCGGGGCACCCACCACCATGAGCCACTCGCCGTCTTCGTTGAAGGAACAGACGATCCAGGGTTGAACGGTTGGCTCCTCCGGCACTTCCCATTTGGATTCCGGGATCGGTTCTCCGACGGCGGTGGCGAATTGCCCGGACTCATCCAGGCGGGTGATTCCCAGAACGCGTTCTGACCGAGCTAAGGCATCGCGGAGAACGGGGTTGAGTTGCGCCTGGAGCTGTTCGCGGTCGATCTGCCCTTCGTTGTAAGACTGGAGCATGAGGCGAGCTTGGGTTCGGCTCGTGATCTGCTCCGCCACGCTGGTGAGTTCAGATAGAATGTGGTCGAGTGCTTGGGCGCGGGTGTGGAGATTAAAGACCAAGCTCTGTTCCTGACTGCGATGGAGCTGATGGTAGAGCGGCAACATCCCGGCCCAGGCCACCAGCAAGCTCACTGCCAAAATTCCCCCGACGGCGTAGAGAATCAGCCGTCGCCTCAGCTTCCTTCCGAGATCGCTGGGAGTGGTGGTCATCGGTCGAACTAGATCACTCTGAGTTTCGTTTCCCGCTTCAGGAATAATCGGACGCAGACGCCCTCGTTTCCGTCTTGCCGATTGGAGACTTCAATAAGACCTCCTTGGAGTTCGATGAGCTGGCGCGCGACGGTGAGCCCGAGGCCCGTTCCTTGCCCGGTCGGCTTGCTCGTGAAAAAGGGATCGTAGATTCGGGACAGATCGTTTTCGGAGATGCCCGGGCCGGAGTCGAGAATTTCGATGCAGGCGGCGCGGTCTCCGTTGCGAAGATGAGAGCCAGATCGCGTTCCCGGACGATGGCTCAATCCTTCGACGACCCGTTCTCCGGTCCGCACCGTCAACCTTCCTCCGTTCGGCATCGCTTGAATCGCGTTGAGCAGCACGTTGACGATGACTTGGCGCAGCTCCGCCTTCGCGGCCAGAGTTTCGAGCCCGTCTTCAGCCAGCTCCAGAATCGGGGTCACGGCATGGGCGGTCATCTCCCGATCGACGAGCCCCAGAGCGGACGCGACGACTCGGTTCAAATCGGTCGGCTCCACGTTCAGCCGGTTTGCTTCGGCGTAGGTCAGCAGATCCGTGACGATAGAGTTGGCCTGCCGGACGGCATCTGCCATCGCTTCCAAGAGTGGCTCGAGTTCGTCGTTCGTTCCTTCGGGTTTTGACTTCAGATGGCGAATCGCCTCCAGCCCCATCTGCAACTGCGCCAACGGATTGCGAATCTCATGGGCAACTCCCGCCGCCAGAAATCCGACGCTCTCCAGTTTGCCCGCTTGAACCAGCGCGTCCTGGGCTTCGGTCAGCGCGGCGTGGGTTTGTTGGAGGGCCAGATGGGTTTCCATCCGACTGAGGAGCACCTCGAAGTCGATCGGCTTGGTCACGTAGTCATTGGCGTGGGCGCGCAGGGCGGCCACGACGTCGGCAGATTGATCCTTCGCCGTCACCATGATGATGGGTAGTTGAAGGGCCGAATACCGCCGCCGGATGATCTGGAGGAACTCCATTCCGTCCATCTCCGGCATCATGATATCGAGGAGGATCAGATCGACGGGCAAGGCCTCGACACGGCTTTCGGCAAAGACTTCGAGCGCGTCTTTGGCGCTTTCCACCGTCCGTGGTTCATATCCTTCTCCGCTCAGCCGCGCTTCGAGAACGCGTCGATTCACGCGATTATCATCGACGATCAAAATGCGAGCTGGTTGCGGGCGAATCATTGAGTTCCAGGCGGCGTCATCCCTTATTGGTCGTCCTGCCGAGGCCAGACTAACGCAATGCGTGCCCTTTTGGGAACCCTCAAATCAGAATTTTCCCAGTTGGCGAGGATTTCAACCCACCATCGGCGTCGCTTGAAAAAGGACGCTCTTGGCCTTCTCCGAGCGCCCTTTCAGCTCTTCGAGAATCTCCGGAATCTGCGTTTCGTCCATCTCGTGAACTTCGATCGCTTCGCCGATCCCCGTGACCAGGGTGATCGTCAATTCCCCGCCGAGGTGCTCGCGAAATTCCTCCAAACCACGGAGAACCGCCAGTTGGCCGTCTTCGCGAGCTTCCAAATCCCGGTCGAACAATCCAAAACCGATCGTCTCGATCAATCGCAAGACGCGGTTGCAGGCGTCCGCGTGGAGGAGCCCGATCCGGCGCGCGTAAATCAGATCAATCGCCACGCCGATCGCGACCGCTTCGCCATGGCCCACGCGAAACCCGGAAATTTGCTCCAGTTTGTGGGCGCTCCAGTGTCCAAAGTCGAGCGGTCGGGCCGAGCCGAGCTCGAAGGGATCACCGCCCTGAGCGATGTGGTTCATGTGGAGTTCCGCGCTCCGGCGAATCACCGCTTCCAGGGCGTCTTCGTTCAGATCCGCTAACGCTCCCGCCTGTGACTCGATGAATTCAAAGAAGTCGCCGTCGCGGATCAGGGAAACCTTGATCGCTTCGATCAACCCGGCCCGCCGCTCGGATTCCGGCAGCGTTTGGAGGAATTTGA
>CAYGQD010000390.1:0-3193 GCA_964351855.1 uncultured Verrucomicrobiales bacterium | reverse complement strand
CGCACGCCGGGATCTGCGAGGGGGGCGCCGGGCAACCGGTGTCCCTACCTTGATACGGGTATGCAAAGAAGGCGCTAGGGTATTACTTCCAGCTGACGGGGCAGGCGGTTCGGAACACTGAAGGCGGAGGGATGAAGGATGAAAAACGAATGAATGGCACGGATGGGACCGATTCCGGTCATTCTCCGCGTCGAAGCGAAGTCCCGGCGACAACGGAGCGTTGCCCTCCACGCGGAACCATGAACTGGAAGGAGGCTGGGGAGCGGTTTCGGAAGTATCTGGTGCGGTTGCACTATGCGCGCACGACAGTGAAGTCCTACATGGGCTGGGCGCGGCAGTTCTGGCGGTTTTGGAAAACGGTCGAGCCAGGAGAACTGGAGGTGCGGCACTTTGAAGCCTTTTTGCAGGATCTGGCCGAGGTGCGCAAGGTGGCGGCGACGACGCAGAACCAGGCGCTGAATGCAATCGTGATGTTTTACCGCCATGGGTTGGAACGTGAGGTGGGCGAGTTGCAGGGGATTACGCGGGCGCGGAGTTCGAAGCACCTGCCCAATGTGCTCTCCGCCCAAGAGGCGCGCCAGGTGATGGAGCACCTCGATGGAGTGCCGCGATTGATTGCGGGGATTCAGTTGGGCGGGGGCCTACGGCTGAAGGAGGCACTAACAGGGTGTTGAAAAACTCAAGAACACCGCGAAGACCGGTTTTTTGGCTCCGAAATTTGGCTTCGCCTGATTTTTTGGGTAGTCTTCCCTCCGGGCGCAAGTTTCTGAGGCTGTATGCGTTGTTGCGTCTCAGTCACGAACCACGGTTCGCTCCCTCGGCGCGCCTAGCCTACAACCTCAGAAACCCGCGCGCGGCATCCCCGACTTTTTCAACACCCTGCTAAGAATCCGGGTGAAGGACATCGACCTGGAGCGGCGGATCGTGACAGTGCGCGACGGAAAGGGCAATGTGGATCGGGTGACGGTGCTACCGCGCAATTTGGTGGAGCCGGTTCGGGCCCAGATTGAGGAGGTGCGGCGGGTTCACGAACGGGATTTGGCTGAAGGGGGCGGTGAGGCGGAGTTACCTTGTGCAGCCCGTCCATCAGATCGCACATTCCAGAAATGATTGGGACTTTGAGAATGTGCCGCTTCGCGGGAATTTTGAGAAGAATACCGCCTTTTCCACAATTTCCGCGTTGCTCGTCAGTCACGAAGCCCGCTTGGCTCTTTCCTCGCGCCTTGAACTTGTGGAAAATTCGGCATTCGTAATGCACAATCTGCTGGACGGCCTGCACTAGGGTGCGTTGGCTCGGAAGAAGCCGAAGGAGGGCTTTCGGCTGGGTTGGCAGTGGTTGTTCCCGGGAGCGAATTTGCTGACTCACGAAACGACCGGGAAACCGTACCGGCATCACTATCATCCGGGGTCGTATGGTTCGGCGTTGCGCCGGGCGGGAAAGAAGGCGGAAACGATACGGGCTTTAACCAGTCATGCTTTGCGTCACACCTTCGCTACACTCCTGTTGGAAAATGGGACGGATATCCGGACGGTGCAGGAACTACTGGGCCATAAGGATGTGAAGACGACGATGATTTACACGCATGTGTTAAACCGGCCAGGGGTGGCGGTGGTGAGCCCGTTGGATGGGTTGTAAAGCGCCGAATGCGCTGTGCTTGGTGCTTGGACGAGAATCTGCAAATCAACGAGTGATGGCAATACGACGGTTTGAGGATATTGAAGGGTGGTAGTTGGCACGAAGGCTGATAAACATGGTCTGCGATGCGACGACAACCGGCGAATTTGCCCGCGACTTTGGGTTGAAGGAACCAAATGACCCGGGCCGCGGGATCGGCGATGCATCACATCGCAGAAGGTTTTGATGGGGGTTCCGATGAGGAATTCAGGCGCAGATTTACCTGCATCTGGCAAAGGGAAGCAGCGTGGGAACGGGGAGTCCGCTGGATGGACTGTAGCGGCGGAGCACGTGCTGCGGAACCATCCTGCCCATCCTGCTTATCCATGTCGATACCCGGGAGTATGGGAACATGGATGGAGAGGATATACAGGATCGTGAAAGCTGGTGGGGCTGCAGAGACTACCGATTCTTCAAGCCGGTCGTGAAGGTGGCGGAGCGCTTACTCGCCCGAACCCAAGACGACGCCTTCTTCTTCATCGAGGGCTTCTTCACCTTCGCTCAGGCCACTTCGGCCGGTGAGGCTTTCTTCGGGTTTCCGTGGATTCACCGGCGTTTTGCCAATCTTGCGGGCGTTGCGATAGCCGAGATAAAATTCGGGATGCTCCTCCTCAAACTGGGCCATCAGAGGGTCGATCACTTCACGGAACACCCACATCAATTCACGGACCTCGTCTCTCAGGAGCTCGGTTAGCGTTTTCCGCGCGACGGTCGCACTGCGGGGCGCGACGACCATGCCCTCATAGGCGGTGACTCGATTTTGCAGTTCGGTTAGCTTCTCTGCGGTGAGGCCAAAGTCGGCCAGATTCACGATGTGCTCGTTGGCGACATCGTGGATGACTTGAGCCCGCTCCGGGAGGATGAATCCCAGCTCGGCGAGGGCCGACTTGCTGTAGTTTACCTTTTCGATGATTTCCGGCTCATCTTCTAACATCGCCCAGGCTTTCGTCATGCTGCCTACCACGTAGGTAGTGCTGATGAGCAGATCCCGAATCTTCCGTTTGTTTTTGGTCACGCCCTTGGTGGTGGTGGTCTGATCGGCGATGATGGTCTCGGTCAACTCCAGCTTCCCGTTGACAATGTCCATCTGCTGGACCAACGCCGACACCCCGTCCCAAATGGCCTTGTTATCCGGTTCATTAAGAAACTCCTGGGTCACGGTGGCCGATTTCAGTTGCTGTTGATTGTACCTTTCCATGGGTGTTCGCGGTTGGTGGGATGTCGATCGATTGGAATTCGCGGAAATCATTAATTTATCTTAACTGTTTCGCAAGTCTTAAGATTCGGTTTTTTTGAGGGAAGACGGATAGGTGGGCTGAGTTTGGGCGGCTGGTTTGAAGGGGTGAATGGGGACGGGAGGCCCGCTCAAAGGGGAAATCGGCCCTCCAGAATTGAGAATCGGCCGCTTTCAGGGCGAATCCGAGATGTTAGGGTGGGGACGGATTCTCACTCCGGAAGCTTCGGCTCGCAGTTTTGAGGCAGGATTTGGAGCTGAAGAGGCTTCGGGAGGCGTTTGGG
>CAYGQD010000389.1:0-3241 GCA_964351855.1 uncultured Verrucomicrobiales bacterium | reverse complement strand
GACTTAAAATCCGTTGACCTTCGGGTCGTGCGGGTTCAAGTCCCGCCGGCGGTATCCCTCTAAAGATGTGGAGGTTACGCAAGAAAACCAGGCGGGGTCAGAGGGATAAAAAATACTTACCTTATGCATTTCTTATGCACTTTTTGGCTTCCTCTAAAGCCACGAAGAACGAGAAATGAGCCAACTCTCAAATGGCGGACCCATCAACGGCTGGTGGCGCTGACCGGTTTTCCGTGCTGATGAACTCGCTGGCGCGGCCGGGAGATGCTTCGCGAAGTTTGTCTCGATAGGCCCCTATGTGGGTGAGCAAGCTGCGCCCTCGAAGGTTACGAATCGCTGCTGCAACGGTCTTGGCTAAAGCCGCGTCCTGCGGATCGATGCTCATGGCGAGCGCATCAAGCGCATTATGTCGCTCAAGCGCTCTGACACACGCTTTGCGCACCGTTTTGCTTGGCTCTTTTTTCGGGTCCATGCGATTCGCCAACACCCGGATGTTTGCTGCGTCCTTGGGCGCTTCACCCAAAGCCTCGGCGGATGCTTTCCGCACGTCGCGAATGTCATCCTCCGAAAGTAGGCGGCGATGAAGTTTCGCAACCTTTTCAAGAGTGCCTCCGCCAACGGGGAGACGGTAAGCATTGGCAAGGGATCGCACTATTTCCGCTCTCACAGGCGCATCTTGTTCTTCGGACACTCGCTGAATCAAGCCCCGCGCCACTGTCGAATCTTCCAGCGATACGGCCAACTCCTTGGCGGCGGCTTTGCGGTCGGAAGCAGCGCGCCCCTCTTGGAGCTGAGATAAAAGTCCGCCGACTCCGTCTTGAATGCGTGAATCCCCCAACGCTTTCAGGGTTTGAGCGGCTCGCAATCGCACCCAGGAGGAGTCATCGTGAATGAAGCGATCCCACAAAGCGCTGTAGACACGCGAGTTTTTAGCTTTGGGTTTTGGAAGATTGCCCAGCGCCTCCGCTACAGATGCCCTGACCCCAGGGCTTTGCTGCATTTTATGGCTGAGATGATCGCTCAATTTCTCTTGATAGCTTTCGGCAGCGATTTGTCCCAATGCGGTCGCGGCGGCGATGCGGATCGAAATCTGCGGATCGCTCTCCAAAACCGGGAAAAGTTCATGCTCTGTGCCCGCCCTTCCCATCGCCCCTAGCGCACGCGCTGAAGCTTCGCGGACCTCCCATCGCTTGTCGTTCAGTCTATTGCACAGCTCACGATAGGCCCGTTTCCAATGCAGGCTTGAATCGGTGTAAATCTCACCAATCGCCTTCGCGGCAGCGGTAATTTCGGGAATTGTTCCCTTCTGAAGGATTTCGACAAGCTTTGGCAAAGCGCGAGTACCGAACTTAACCACTTGGACGGTTTTACCGGTCCTTTTTAGACGTTGTACCGAAGCATCTAACGCGTGATCGCACCGCGCCACCAAGATCACACCTTTGATCACTACCGAAGTCATCACCAACAGAAAAAGGGTTACAACGCAATTTGCGAGGACGCCTTTGGGTCTGATGGCTGAAATATTGGGAGAGTTGGGGAGAAACTCCATTGCTACACCCAGGCCGAGATCGGCGGTGAAAAGTGCCCACTCTCCATAGGCTCGTAACTCTCTAAATATCGGTTTCCGCCAACTTGAGACGTCATCGGCCTCGCTGTTTACCTCTGCTACAACGCCATCAAACTGGTTGGCGTTCATTTCGTGAATGGTTTGAAAAGCAAAGGGCACCAAGGCAACCAGAATGTAAATCGAAAGGACTGCCATGCGTTGATAATGCTGGGACGCAAAGGCCTCGCCGTGATCCTCTTCGTCTTCCAGCATATCAGCCACGGCAGCCATCCAGGTCCATGCGACAGCGAGTGCCGCCAAAAGACCGAGGGAAATTACAAACGCTCGCAATAAAAGGCCGATGGAAATTCCAAACAGTCGCCAGGTCAGCATTGGCGGCCAGGATGCGACAGGTAGTAAAATCGCCCCAATAGAAATTGCCAAAAAAAACAACAGAAACCATGCCCGCCGCAAATTATTATCCCGCCTGCTGCCTGTCTTAGGGCGCCAGTTTGCTCCGGGTAGCCAAGCGACGGGTTGAAGGACTTTTCCGATAGCGGAGTCCACCCGCTGAATCCCCCGAATGAGACTCACTCCGAGAGATCGCCAAATCAGGAACGGGAAAGGGAGCAAAAGCAACGCAAGCCAAATGGTTTTCATGTTCAGTGCCTTCCTTAATGCTGCCCTTCTTGTTCCGCTTGGTGTTCTCGTTTCGAAGTGCCATTTAGGCGAGCTTCGCCGCCCCAAAGAGATGCAGTATTGAAAAGGCGGCGGAATTGCTCAACTCAAAAATTCACTCGCTTCACAAATCCAGCCAAAGCACTACGGGCAAATCCCAATACGGCTGAAGATCAGCGTCATTCAGCATCACGCGACGGGTTACGATTTAGCGACCCGCCCGGTTCACGGAATACAAACCGCGCCAAAAAAATAGTCAGACTCCTTCCCCGCCTTTTCTAATTCCATGTGAATCAACAGTCACGCTGAGTCCCGCTTCTGCCCGTTTGCTTGACCATTCGTTGCACCGCCTCATAGTCTTCGGGATGAGCCAACTGAAACTGTTCATTTCCTACCGACGCGATGACGGCTTTGCTGCCGGTATGGTGGGGCGGCTCTACGAGCGTCTGAGTGAGCGTTACGGAGCGGAGAACGTCTTCATGGACGTGGACACAATTCCTCCCGGCGTTGATTTTGCCGATCACCTTGACCACGCGGTGGCCGAGACAGACGTGTTGCTCGCTGTCATGGGGCGCCAGTGGGCCGAAATGATTCAGGCGAGGGCCGATGAAGAAGACGACTTTGTGCGCATCGAAATCGAGCGCGCCTTGGTTCGGGGGATTCCGGTTGTTCCGCTTTTGGTTGGAAACACCACCATGCCCAAGAGCGTGGATCTACCGTCAAGCATCGCCAGTTTCTCACGACGCAACGGCGTTCCAATTGATCTAGGCCGCGACTTCAACGCGCATGTCACCCGGTTGGTTGATGATTTGGAGCGCCACTTTGGGGGGGGCGCAATTCCTCGCCCTGCCATTGTGGTTTCGCCCCCCACTCTGGATCCGCCAGCGTTGATGGACCGTCCGCCTCTTCCCCCTTTGGATCCGCCAGCGTTAATGGACATTCCGCTTGCCCCCACTCTGGACCCGCCAGCGTTGATGGACCGTCCGCCTCTTCCCCCTTTGGATCCGCCAGCGTTAA
>CAYGQD010000388.1:0-3363 GCA_964351855.1 uncultured Verrucomicrobiales bacterium | reverse complement strand
GGTTAGGAAAAAATGACGGTGTACGGGTTGACAACCAAGCAGCCATATCAACGTCGAAGCGATGTCACTGCCTGCCGACAGCGCGCTCCGACTTCAGAGTTAAGGTTTGATCGTTCATTTCGCTTTCGACTCGGCGCGGGCAGGCAGTTAATCATCCGCGACCTGTTCTGCAGAGGTTTGTCGCCTCAGCGACTTTCTCAACTGCCTCTGAGAAATGCTCAAGCGGCTACTTCTTTTCAATCTTGATAATCTTGCTCTCTTTTCCCGTCTCCATCACTCTGTAGATGCCTGATTGTAAATCCTTCTCGAATCGAACGAGGCGCACACGATTTCCGGGCCAGGAGAAAGTAAACTCTGGGATTTCTGGACTAATCGTAATCAGTTTCGATGATTTTGACGGTCTCTTCTTACCCCGCATCTCTTGAATGATGTACTCTCCGTCGAATTCATTTGACCCAGCATCAGTCATGAATCGAACGGAGCCGAGCCACTCAAGGAACTCTTCTTCAGTTTTAAATGCAGGTTCAGTTTCACCACTGCCTTCTTTTTGACATCCAGTAAGCGCTAGCGCAGCCGTCGCCATGACTATCAGATTTTTCATGGTAATCTTCTTCCTAGGTGAACGCATTTTGAGATTGGGATTCATGGTGACTATTGGGGGCTATTGAAGCAGAACGTTAAAGGAATGGCGGCGCCGGGGTAAAGCTCGAATTTGATCAGACGGCGGGTTCGGCGTCGCCATCTCCGCCTTGTCCTGCCTCTTCATTCTCTTCTTCGCGGATGAGCACAATGGCAGATCTGGTGCTACCGCTCCGATGGACTCTTCGCAAACAGCTCGATCCGTTTGCATTGTTGGCAGACAAGTGCACACGCAGAGTCATTGAGCCAGTCCATGCCCAAGAGTGACATCCCACTTGTGTTCATCTGCATCTCTCTGCGGTCGAATTCATCGTGCCCGCAGAGTGGACAAGTGAGGGAAGTATCTGCGACTCGAAAACGCGTTGGTGTCGTAACGAGTGACTTTGCTGCGGCCTTGAAGCCTGCGCCGATTCCTCTAAGTGGATTAGTCATGGGTTTAGTTTCTTGCAGAACGTTAGAGTGATGGCAACCCCACTAGCGAGAGGCAGTGTTGATCGCGGGATCGAGGTTGAAATTACGTGTAGGCATCGGAAACAAGGGGGCTAGTGGGGGTTGCCATCCACGGCTTGTTCGCCGGTCTTCATTCTGTGGATCGAGAGTTCAAAGCGGTAGTCGCCATCGTCCCAGCCTATGCCGTCCGGCGTGGGACTGATGTTGTTCGCATAAGGAGAAGATTCCTGAAAAGACCGCTTGGCTTTGTAGATCGTCCGGCCATCGTATTCGAGAACTGTCGTCCCTGTATCTAGGAACGGCATCCCAACCGACTCGGTAACGTGGCTCCAACGAACTGGCCCGACGGACGTGTCATATTCCTTAATAGCCAACACGTCGCAGCGATATCCCGACTTGCTGTGCTGAACAAAACGTCCGGCTAGAAATCCGACGGCTAACAACGCAAGGCCAATGATAGCTAAGGTGATCTTGCGTTTCATTTTCTTGGCGAACGTTATAGGAATGGCGGCGCCGGTGTGAAGCCCCAAATTTAATCAGACGGCTTCCTCGGCGTCGCCATCTCCGCCTTGTTAGGCTACTTCTTATTTATTTGTGTCTTGCTTAGGATCTACGGTGGCGTTGACGGTAAGGGTCTTCCGCAGAGCCTCAACAGCTCTGATAATATCGGATACGATTCCTGTATTCTTGTTGTCGTTGAACTTTCTTGCCTCATTGGCGATTCCATCTCCGCTGAGGCTAAACTCAAAACCAAGTCGATCCGCCAAGAAAACCTTCGTGACTGGCTCTGCATCTCCTCTGGCCTTCAACGTAAAGGTGTAGTATGGAATATCGTCGCCTGGAACGCTATCGTTGGGAACATCCTTCAAACGGACAATCAAAGCATCAAGGAACTTACTATATTCATCTGCATTCGGCATCATCCTGCTTACCTCCAATCCCTGAAGTGTTCCCTGCTCCGCCAAGGAATACGAAATGGTCTTTTCAGTCGAGTCCAGCCGAATCACATAGCACTGATTCCAGCCTCCTTCGTAATCCACAATAATCCCTGAGAACTTCTCCGCGCCTAACGCTAGCGGTAGCATCAAAGCGGTTGCAATCACTATTCTGAAGAATGGTGCAAGGATCATGTGTGGTCTCATATTCAGCACGGTGTCATGGATCTTGGTTCTCGAATAAAATGATGATAGCGCCACAACCTAGACGGCCGCGATCAGAAATTTTCTCTTGCCTAGACAATATGGCTGCCCTCAAATCACTCAAACGCTTTTTGGCAGTCTGTTAGATGGATCAAAAAAGCGGCGTGCTTTGAAAGCGAACCGTGGGCTATTCCCGCCAGGTGGCGGGAACCTATCCACCATATTAATTTTCTGAGAGTTAACAAAATGCCAACCAAGCACACCGTCATAAGCAAAGCCTTTATCGGACTCGACGTCCATAAAAATCCTGTCTCCGTCGCCATTGCCCTGGACGACGGCTCCGATCCGATTCACTACGGAAATGGGGTGGATCCAACCTTTGCACCGAACGCGGACTCCTCAAACTCATGAAGAAGTATGACCTCTCAAATCCCAACTGCGAATCGCCTACGAGGCTGGCCCGACCGGATTCGTCCTCGTACGACGACTGATCCAGCTCGGCTATGATTGCATCGTCGTCGCCCCACCGCCATCCCCACCAAAAAGGGCGATAAGGTAAAGACCGACCGCCTTGATGCTTCGAAGCTCGCCCGCCTTCATCGGGCTGGCGAGCTAAAGGGCATTCACATTCCTGACCCTGCCGACGAAGCCGTTCGCGATCTCTGCCGCGCCCGCACCGATGCCTCTGAAGCACTCGCGAAATGCAAACAACAGCTCCAAATGCAACGCTGTTACCCGGAGATCTACCGGCACCAACTCACCGCAGAAGCTCGCCGCTGCTTCTCAACCGCAAAGGCCTGGAACGTCAACCTCCAACACGTCGGACGCGGCGCCAGTGCGATCCGTTACCTCGCCGCCTACGCCCACCGCAGCGGCTTTACCAACCAGCGCCTGCTCGGCTACGATCCCGGCGGGAACCGCCTGCTCTTGCGGTGGATCGCAAGCGACAGCGGCCAACCCGGCATCCTGCGCCTCACCCCGCACGAGTTCATCCGCCGCTGGCTTCTTCACGTCCTGCCCAAAGGCTTCACCCGGATCCGCCACTACGGCTTCCTCAGCAGCGCGGCCCGCAAAAAGCGTCTGCGAATCCGGCTCCTGCTCGGCCAGCTGCGCCGCGAAGCCAAGCCCGAACCGC
>CAYGQD010000387.1:0-3376 GCA_964351855.1 uncultured Verrucomicrobiales bacterium | reverse complement strand
TCACCCTTCTCCAGAACACGAACGCCCCCGGCACCCTCCGCGTCGCCGCCCTCGAGAACCTCGATTCCGCCGAAGCGCTCGAACTCGCCCTCACCTCTGATTCCGTCGATCTCCGCATCCGCGCCGCCCAACTCCTCGCCGAACGCGATCCCGCCCGCGCCGCAGAATACCTCCGACTCCGGCTCGAAGACGCCCCGTCTGTCCCCGAGCGCCAGGCCGCCATCCGCACCCTCACCACCATCGGCACCGATTCCGCCGACGCCGTCCTCCGGGAATGGATCGGTCGCTTCCGCCAAGACGGTGTGGAAATCGCGATGCACCTGGAACTGCTCGAAGCCTCCGCCGCCCGCCAGCTCCCCGCCGCTTATCCCCGCGATGCGGAGGACCCCATCTCCCCCTGGATCGAATGCCTTGAAGGGGGCGACCCCGCCGTCGGCCAAGACGTCTTCATGAACCACATCGCCGCCCAGTGCATCCGCTGCCACAAGGTCGAAGACGGAAAAGGCAGCGAGATCGGCCCCAACCTGAAAAACGTCGGCCAGCAAGACCGCCGCTACCTCCTCGAAGCCCTCGTCCTCCCCAGCGCCGTGATCACCGAAGGTTATGGCCTCATCTCCGTCACCCTGAACGACGGCACCATCCTCTCCGGCCAACGTCGCAAAGAAACCCAGACCCACCTGGAAATCCGCTCTGCCGACGGCCAGAGAACCGACAAGATCAAAAAAACCGACATCGCCACCCAAACCCCACCCATCAGCCTCATGCCCCCCATGATGGCGCTATTGAGCAAGCGGGAGTTGCGGGATGTCGTGGCGTATCTGGCGAGCCTCGGAGGGACTCCGTAACCCCGCCGCCAAGTGGTGGGGTTGCAGCCACCAAAGCCAGAGTAGCCTGAATCGGAAAATCCCTTGCTGAAGCCGGAACTTTCGTTGTTAAAACCCAAAGTTTCGTTGCTAGAACCAGAACCAACGGCCCTCAACCCAGAAGAATCGTTATGAACACCGGAACCCAATTCGGTGAAAGGTTGGAAGGCTTGATACGGGATTTGAATCCACGATTTTGGTGATCGCCGTTCTCATCCGTCCAATATTCCGAAGTAATACGCCGCCCCACCCCCCGCGAGCAGCAACACGAAGATGGCAGGGATCAACCAAAGTAGAATCTTCGCTGTTTTCCGCTTTCGTGCTGCTTTGATGCCACGCTCTTTAAACTTCGCGGTCTTCCAATCGGCGACGCCAGTGAATGTGGCTACTCGATTGGCGAGACGATCCTGATTGGAAGGTTCAAGCGGACCGTAGTAATCGGCGACAGAGAAGACGGTGTGGTAGGTGAGTTTATTTCCCAACTTGGACAGGAGCTTCTGGTGATAGTCTTTGGCCCGTTCAATCCGCTGTTGAAGGCGATCGCATTGTGATAAAAGGTCGTTCAGACTGCTTTTAAATCTGTCGAATTGCTCCTGCTGCTTGTTGCTCTTCATAAGCGATTTACCGATTTCGAAAGCCAACGAAACTCCCATTGTTTTGAAGGCTTTGAATCCCCGCCATGCCCATCTGGCCACCTTTACGCCTTCATGCTCTGGCATGCTCTGTTTCTCCCAGTTCAGTCTAACAGGATAGTAGGCGGCTGCTGCTTTTAGAAAACACGCGGAAGCATCCTGACCTAGTTCGGTGAGCGGTTCGGACCAGATGGATGTCAGTCGTTGAGCCAGGTGCTCATTGAAACCTGGAGTTGGCACCCATGCTTCTCCGGCCAACTCAACACCCAATTCTGAGCAGAAGCGCTTTGCTTCAGTGCCGAGAGTTTCGCTAACAAGCATCCCTTCCCTACGTGCAGCCTGCTTCACCGCTTCGATCTGTTGAGCCTTCAAGTAGGGTACTTTGAAAACTGGATCGAAGAAATCCAGCATTTTACGTGCAACCTCATGTTCTTGCAGCCCCTCTAGATTCCCTAACCGCCCAGAGTCATTCGCGTTTTTGACGGTTTCAGATAAGCCTTTCTGAATTTGATCCAGGACAGAATAAAGGCCCATCGGCGTCGAGCAGCATCCTTGAACAATTTGTTCCTCAAGGTGTTCGAGAATCTGGGTGTCGTTGTTAGTCCAGAGGAATCCAATGGGGTCATTGCCGTTACAGGAACTGCAATCGACAGAAAGAAATGAGTAGTTCGCGCCGCAAGCACACCGCGTCATACTAACCGCTTTCTCATTGCTTGTGGTAAACAGATTTACGGCAACATTTGGTAGATCAGATTGACCTGTCGGAGCAGTTACAGTTTCGGGTATTTCGGCTCTCCGATTCTGTGGATCGTTCTGCTGCGTCTCCAAGAGTTTCTTCCCGGCTAATAAGATTGCTTCGTTTCGCACTTCCTTCATTGCCCTTTGACCAATGGTCTCTTTCTCCGCGTCGGAATTGTCGTTCGTTGCGGATCCTTGCCCCTCCCCGAGATGTCCATCATCCACCGTAATTCCATTTTCCATCAGTTCTACCCCAGCCCCAGAGTGGTGATTCACATTCTGAAGAACCATGCCGCCAGAAAATAGCCCCATCGTCTCTTCACTCAGAGCAAGCTCATGTAACACCTCCAGCTCTTCCGCACTGATGCTGAGAAAATCGCAGTTTTCGATAAAGGTCCCAACGTCGGTCAGGTCTATGTCAATGCTATCTGCGGCTTCCGCCAAAAAACCAATCAATTCGATAAAGTCGTCCATTTGTCCTCCTGCTGGATTCGCAAAAAGCAGTCGCGCCGAAATTAAATGTGGTCAAACCAAATTGAAGATAAGCCTGTAAAACCAGGCTTAGGATTAGACGGAAAAATAAGGGGAAGGATTTTTTCCTTGAGAATCAATCTTTCACAAATCCGAAAGTTTCCGGGTGCGAAGATTCACTGTCTAGAACCATTCTCAGATCGGCGAATCGCCTGCGTCCTCGTCCCTGAAACTAGCTGTTGCTGCTACGTCATAGCACGCGCCGTTTTTCAACGCGAAATCGGATCAAGCATCTCGAACCTCCCGGTGAAACTCTATTCGGCCGAAGTCTTCACGGGCACGATTTCATACGCATGTTCGACTGGCTGACGGCTCGCCAGCGCGGCCTCCCAATGAACCTCAACCTGGTTCCGGATCTCCTCGTAACTGGGCCACTTTTCGATATACCTCAACGCCATGTGAGCGTTGTATTCCTTCTTGTCCTCGAAGTGATCGTAGTGCGCCTGCAAGGCCGCCGGATCATCCACATCGATTTTGTAGTGGTAAATCATCCAGCGCCGCGAATTCAACAAGCTGCAGGCTTCCGCCTCGGCGCTTCTCCTTTGGGCATTGTGCTTTGTAAGCGCCTAACATGGACCATCTAGCGCCGCCCCCGATCGAGGCGAACCTGGG
>CAYGQD010000386.1:0-3400 GCA_964351855.1 uncultured Verrucomicrobiales bacterium | reverse complement strand
GCACAGTCTCGCCACCGAGAATGGAGAGCCAGCGGCGCGGCACTTCTTCGCCGGGCTTTCCGGGATCGCCGCGCAGTTGCAAAGGGGAATTTTTCGCCGCGCCTTCCACAACGGCGTAAGCAACCGGGATCACTGGTGCTGGTTCTACTGCGACGGCTTTGTCGTTCGCCGCCTTGGCCAAATTGACCATCGCCGGGCCAAACTCAGGCGCAGCGATGTGATGAAGCTCAAACGCGACTCCATCGAGCTTGGCGGGATGCACATCGGCCACGCGGCCCGCCACAGCGACCACGCCATCGAGCGGACTCTCCCAAGCCACGGCGACGGGACGCTTGATTCCGGGATGAACGAAGAACGACTCCGCCTGGAGCGTGGTCCAGACCATCACCTGCTGATCGGCGGAGTTCACGAAGACCGATGGCGCGTCACCGTTGCTCCATTTCTTGAGGGCGCTGTTCCCTCCGATGGCATCACGCTTCTCGGTGAGAAAGACCGGGCCATTGGCCGTCGATGCCAGGAAGCACCAAGCGGCACCGTCATGACTGGAGTGCGGATTGTTTTGGGTCAGGCTCTGAACGAGATCGGCCACGCTCCATGTGCGTCCCGCGCCACCGGCTTCGCGGATGCTCCACTCGACGAGCGTGCTGTCGGCACCGTGACTCGCATTGGGCAGGACGGTGAGGCGAATGACCTCACCTTTGCGCACTGCGATCTTCGACAACGACTCACCGCCTACCGCCGCGAAATCCACGGATTTCCCCTCTTCCACCTGCGAACTGGCGAGAAGGCGCGTGGTTTTGGCCGCGAACTCGGTGATGGCTTTCTGCTCCGCGCTAACCGTTTTCATGCGCAGCTTCTTTTCGGCCTCCGCCTTGGTCTTGCGTTCCCGCCACGGCTTCATGAGTGCCTCAACCTGCGCGGCGGGGATCAGCGGCACCATGTCACGCGGCTGGCCCTGCGGCTCGCAGCCGGGAAAGGCGAAGCGCGTGCTGCTGAAGATGCCGTAGAGAGCGTAATAATCTGCGGCGCTGATGGGATCGTATTTGTGATCGTGGCAGCGTGCGCAGCCGATGGTCAGGCCGAGGAAGTTTTTGCCGAGGTTATCAATCACGTCCTCGTGCATGAGGTGGATGTCCTTGTCGATGTTGTGCCCGAAGCGCCGCGCGATGGCGAGGTAGCCCGTGGCGACGATGCCCGCGCTGCGTTCGTTGTCTGCCTTCTCCGCATTCACGATGTCACCCGCGACTTGCAGTCGAACGAACTCATCATATGGCAAGTCGCGATTGAAGGCATCCATCACCCAGTTGCGATATCGCCACGCATGAGGTAGCGGCCGGTCCGTGTTCTCGCCCGCCGTGTCCGCGTAGCGCACCACATCGAGCCAGCGACGCCCCCATTGCACGCCGTATTGCGGCGAGGAGAGCAGCTTCTCGATGAGTTCCGCATAGGCCCCGGGGGAGGGATCTTTGGCAAATACCTCCACCTCCTCCGCGCCCGGCGGCAGGCCGGTGAGATCGTAGCTGACGCGGCGGACGAGCGTGCGCGGATCGGCGGGCGGGGCCGGGGCGAGCTTGGCCTCGGCCAGTTTGACGTTGAGGAAATCGTCGAGGGACTTCGTCGCGTCGGCTTTCGCGAGAGGCTGGAAAGCCCACCACGCCTTCGCCTCATCGGCTTTCATGCCTGCGATTTTCTCCTCGGCGACACGAGGATCGGGCGCCCCCATCTTTACCCATTCGACCAACGTCGCGATGTCCGCCTCGGGAAGTTTGCCGCCCTTTTTCTTCGGCGGCATGGCGAGGTCTTCATTGTGATAGCGGATGGCCTCGATGAAGCGCGACTCGTCGGGCCGGCCGGGAACGATGGCCAGCCCCGAGTCGCCGCCCTTTTCCCAGCCCTGCCGAGTGTCAAGGAGGAGTCCGCCCTTGGAGTTCACCCCGGAATGACAATCGTAGCAATGCTCGACGAGGATCGACCGGACTTTCGACTCGAAGAAGGCATGGTCTTCCGCTGCGGCGGAAACAACAGCACTGAGGAGTAGGTAAAGGAGAACTCTCATCATATCTTTTCTAGTATTAAGTTAGTATCGCCAAAGGTCTTCGGACGCACGTCCATCTTGTCCATCATCGACATGAAAAGCCGACAGAGCTGGCGCTCCGGTTTTTCGGTTAGTCGTTGCATGCGAACGCCTTTGAGCCCGCCGCCGAACACGATGACGGGCAGTTCGTCGTTGTTGTGTTTTGCGCTGATCATCATGCTGGAGCAGTGCATAAGCATGGTGTTGTCGAGGAGGGTGCGCTCGCCTTCCTGAGCGGCATCGAGCTTGCGGGCGAGGTAGGCGACCTGCTCCATGAAG
This sequence comes from uncultured Verrucomicrobiales bacterium, assembly GCA_964351855.1. Lineage (GTDB taxonomy): Bacteria > Verrucomicrobiota > Verrucomicrobiia > Verrucomicrobiales > DEV007 > JBCDHN01. The sequence continues at coordinate 1,047 of CAYGQD010000386.1, read as the reverse complement.
GACTGAACCTTCTCCGGCACCGCACCAAAACCCACTCCGGCGCACGCCAGCCAAAAACTGATGAGTAGACGCATTTTCATCGATCACTCATTTGGGTTTTCATCCGATAGAGGCAGCCATTCACGCCAGCCAAGGGTGTGCTGGTGCATCAGTCGCTCGCAGGCGGCGGCGGAGCGGGTTTGAAAACATCGCAGGATCTCTTCGTGGGAACCGGCGGTGCCGACCCGTGTGTTCATGTCCTGGTCACGATGCTGCCGGTGGAGATAGCCGAGCCAGAGTTCCAGTTCGGAGCGAAGGGAGCGCCACAACTTGAGAAGCCGCGCGTTTCCTGACGCCGACACGATCAACTGGTGAAATTCCAGATCGAGCCGGGTCACTTCATCCAGGGTTTTCGCGTTTCGTGTCGCCGAAATATTCTCCTCCAGCAGGAGTCGTTGTTTTTGGCTCAGCGGAAAGGCCGTTCGCGCCGCGGCGGGTTCGAGCAGCAGGCGCAGGGCGAACAGTTCCTCGAAATCCTGAGGGGTCAGCTTCTTCACCACGGTGCGCCCTGTCTCGGTGAACTCAAGGAGTCCGTCCCGCTTTAGCGCGGCGAACGCCTCCCGCACCGGGACCCGGCTCACCCCCAGACGCCTGGCCTCAGCGGCTTCGGCGAGGCGGGTTCCAGGAGGAAGTTGCCCACGAAAAATTTCCCGCCGCAGACGATCCTCTGTGGCTACGGCAAGGGAGGAAGATAGTGAATTCTTCATACGGTATACCGAATCATGAAACGGTATACCGTCAAAAGGTTTTGATGTTTAAACCAGGACGGATAGCGGCCGGCGCGCCTTCGTGTCGATGGACTGAGAACTTCAGCGGGCGTCCACTGTTCGGGGCGACGCATCGGGCCGATTCTCGGCATGAGGTAGCGTCACTCCACCTTCAGCACGCCGTTCATGATCATCCAGTGACCGGGGAAAGTGCAGAGGTAGGGATAGTCGCCGGGCTCGTCCGGCGCGTCGAAGTGGATCGTGAACTGCTCCTTCGGGTTGATCATGTCGGTCCAGACGA
>CAYGQD010000385.1:0-3475 GCA_964351855.1 uncultured Verrucomicrobiales bacterium | reverse complement strand
GTGGGGGCTGGGTGAGGTTTGCAATTTGGTTTCCGGATTAGGGGGCGTTTGAAGGGTGGGGGAGTTGGCTGCGCCTGATTTGTTGACGTCGATCGATTGGACGGTCTGCGAATGTGATCGATCCAGCTCCGCCCGAACCTCGGTCCGGGCGGAGCTGTTTGGGCCTTCGTGAAGTCGAGAATGCAGATTATGGGTTGTCTTCCGTGCCGCCCTCTTCCTGGACGATTTCTTCCATCGGTTTATCGAGATCGGCGGGGCGGAGCGAAGCACCTTTGAAGTGCTGGCGAAACGCGGAGATCTTCCGTGAATAGGATTTCGAAGTGCTTCGGACGCCTTCACGCGACAGGTAGACTCGCGCGGAGTTGCCGCGATCGATGCTCAGTTGGGAGGCGGTTGCAATAGCGTCCTGATGAGCTGCCAGGAAGAGGAATTCCCAGCCGTGGTTCTCCCGACAATCGCGAATTTTTTTGGAAACCTGTTTCCAGTCGAACTCCAGCGAACTGTTTTCATAGCCATCCGTGAAAATGGCCACGATCACGTTTGCCGGAGCCATTCCGATGGGGCGATCCTTGATGTCCTTTTGCAAAGTGTCGATCGTTTTTCCCACGGCATCCAGGAGCGCGGTCGAGCCGCGAGCCGTGTAGACGGCGGCGTTTAACTCAGGCACTTCACCAATGGGCAAGTTCTCGTAGGGCACTTCGTATTGGTCGTCAAACAGCACCAGCGTGAGGCTGGCGTCGTCACCTTCCGCTTTTTGTTCGCGGAGGAATTCGTTGAAGCCGGAAATGGCGGCTTCGGTCATGGATTGCATCGAACCGGAGCGGTCCAGAATGTAGGCGATATGAGTTTGTTGGTTTTGCATCGTTATCGATTTTGGGGGTTGAGATTGGGCACGGGAAACAGCAGAAAGCGTGGTCGTTTTGCGGGAATCCATCATCCTGAGGGCCCGGCGGCGGATCGCTGGAGGACGGGATTCGATTGCCTTTTATTGCCCTGCCTTCGAACAGCCGCTCATCAGATCGTCGTTGCAACCGATGCACAACGTGACTGATTTGCGTCTTTCGAAAATGAACTGGCGTGCCCAATAACCGTCTTTTCCCAAGTTGGGCAAGGATTGGACATTTGGTAAACCTATCCTATCCAAATGACGGGCAATGCTTTGGCAGTTCCGTCATCAATGACGATGAACGCCGAGGCCAATCGCGGCCACAGAAGGAGCAATGACGTTGATGTTCTCCGGCGGAGAAGCCGGAAGCCTTAACCTGACTGGTCGCTACTTCGCCGCTTCATCCCGCAACCCATCCATCTTGCTCGCATTCGCACCCTGCGGTGCCTTCGGCCACGGGGTTTCTCCGGGGGCCCATTCTTGGGGTTGATTCGCGCGGATCGCATCAACGGCTTCGGTGAGCCAGGCCGGGACGTTGGTTTGTTCTTCGAGGCCGTAAACGTAAGGGAGAGGCGGGTCCATCAAGAGCGGTTTGTCGCCGAGGGGCGGGCGTTCGTTGCCGATGATTTCGAGGCGGGCGCTGAGTTTGGCGACGAGCTCGGGATGCTCCTTGGCGATGTCGGTTTGCTCGCCGGGATCGTTGATAATGTGATAGAGGGCGTCACCCATCAGCTTGTAATCGCCCTGGCGGATGGTGGGAAGCCGGACGCTGCCAGAGACATCGTAGACGATTTCGTGGCGGGGGCTGGGCTCGTCCCCGAAGAGCATCCCGGTCATGTCGAGCCCGTCGATGGGGCGCTCTTGTTCGTGCTTACCACCGGCCAGGGTGATGAAGGTGGGGAAGAAGTCGGCGATGAACATCATTCCGTCTTTGGTCGTGCCCGGCTCGGTATGACCCGGCCAGCGGAGGATGGCGGGTTGGCGCACGCCCCCTTCAAAAGTGGTGTTCTTGGTGCCGCGATAGGGTTTGCTCATTTCCTCAAGCACCGGGCCGTTGTCATTCGAGAAGATGAAGAGGGTGTTGTCGCGGAATCCATTGTCATCGACGGCGGTTTTGATGCGGCCGACGGCTTGATCGAGACTCTTCAGCATCGCATCGCGAAGAGCGAGCGGATCGTCCGCATCACCGGTGAATCCCGGGGGCGGGTTGAGCGGGCCGTGGACTGCATTGAAGGCGACGTAGATGAAAAAGGGGCGATCGTCGGCTTTCCGCGCCTTGATGACGCGCTCGGTTTCGGCGGCGATGAGATCGGTAGCGTAGCCATCTTCTTGAATCGGTTTCTGGTTGCGATGCCAGTCGTAAACCGCAAAGCGAGCGGGAGCGTTGTGGACGATCGTTTTCGTATAGTAGTCGATTCCCCAGGCATAGTGACCGTATTGATGCTCGAACCCTTGACCCATGGGAAGGTGCTCCGGAAGCCATTCGCCGAGGTGCCATTTCCCGATCAGCGAAGTGAAGTAGCCGGTTTCTTGAAGGGCTTCCGCCAGGGTGCGCTCTTCGGTATCCAAGGCGTGGATCATCCGGGTCGGCTCGCCGCTCTCGGTGTGGGCCAGCTCAAGGCCAAGTTTTGCGAGGTAGCTGGGTTTGCCGAAGTCTTCCGAACGCCAGTCACTCCAGGTGCGGAACGCGTAGCGGCCGGTGAGGAACGCGGCCCGGGTGGGAGCACAGACGCTGTGGGTGTAGTATTCCGTGAGGCGCATCCCTTCGGCGGCCAGGGCATCCAGATTCGGGGTTAGTTCCGCCTTTCCACCATGGAAACCCGGTTGAGCCCAGCCCATGTCGTCCGAGAGAATGAAGACGATGTTCGGTCGCGAGCCTTCGGGCTTGGCAGCGTGCAAAGAAACGATAGGAAGGGCGAGCAAGGCGCCAAGGAAGATGGGAGAAAGGGATCTCATGGGTTTTCGGTCGCAGTTAAACGGCAGATTGGGGGAAAAGGATAACAAGAAATGTAGGGAAAACACTCCCTAAAGGCGTTGCAGGACTTCGCGGGCCAGGCGCTCGCTGTAAGCGTTGAGCTTCCAGTGTCCCGGACTCCATCCCTTGAGAAAGCGATGAAAATCGGTCCAGGCGAAGGGGAAGAGATCTCGCCATTCGGCGAGAAGGGCGGAAGTGTTGATCGCGGGTTGTCGACGCCGGAGCGCGGTTTCGAGCGCTGCGAAATAGGTCTCCAGCAAGGCGGTTTCTCGCGCTTCGCAAGCGGCTTCATCCAGGCAACTGCCCAGAAAATAGGCCACGTCCTTTATCCCGCAGCCACCCCCGACGTATTGGAAATCGAGCGCGGCGACGCGTTCGCCATCCGGCGAGAAACAGAAGTTGGCCAGCTTGGCGTCTCCGTGGACGAAGGTTCGGAATCGCGCGTTGCGGAGGCGTTGATCGATCAGCGGCGCTGCCTCTAACAAGGCGAGATCATCGAGGGCGGCCAGTTCATCGGGGCGCGTTTCGAGATGCCAGTAGGTTCCCGTTTCCCAAAGACCGGTCGGCGTTTCACCGAGAAACGTGGCGTGAAACTCCGCCAGCCATTCCAGACA
>CAYGQD010000384.1:0-3481 GCA_964351855.1 uncultured Verrucomicrobiales bacterium | reverse complement strand
CCCCCAGCACCGTCTGAATCAACGGCGGCTGCTCGGGCGAAAGATCACGAGCCAACTGTTGATAGGTCCGCAGTGCATCCGTTTGTTTCCCATGAGCCGCCTCCTCGCTCTCCACCCGCAGATGCGCCATCAACGCCGTCAAACGCAGCCCGGAATCGGCCAGCAAGTTCGCCACGCGCCCTCGTGCCGCTGCATCCATCATCGCCGGATCCCCCGTGTATCCCGGAAATACCGAAATCTCGATCGCGTCATAGCCAATTTCCGCCACCAGCTCAATCGCCGCCTCCAACGACAGACTCTGCAGCCCATAGGTGCCAATCGCGATGCCACAGCTCTGCGCTTCTGCCCGTCCTAAGCCAGAGGTCGCTGCCAACGTCCCTCCGGAAACCTGGAGAAATCGCCTTCGATCAGGGTTTTTCATCCGCCAAACTGGAGTCCCTCACCAGCGGCAGCAACCGAAAAACCGACCCACCCTATTCGGATAATTCCTCCAGACTCGGACAGGTGCAAATCAAGTTTCGATCCCCATACACGTTGTCAATCCGGCTCACCGGTGGCCAATACTTCGACTCGCGCAACCACGGGGCCGGATACGCCGCCACTTCGCGTGAATACCCCCGATCCCACTCCCCCGACAGCAGCACTTCCGCAGTATGGGGAGCGTGTTTCAGTGGGTTGTCTTCGGGATCCGACGCTCCTGACGCGATCGCCTGAATCTCTCCATGGATCGCAATCATCGCTTCACAAAACCGATCCAGCTCCGCTCGCGACTCACTCTCCGTCGGTTCAATCATCAGGGTCCCCGGAACGGGCCAACTCATCGTCGGTGCGTGAAAGCCGTAATCCATCAGCCGCTTGGCCACGTCTTCCACCTCCACTCCGGAATCCGCCTTAAACGGCCGCAGATCCAAGATACATTCGTGCGCCACCAGCCCGTTCTGCCCTTTATATAATACCTGATAAAAGCCCTTCAACCGATGTGCAATATAGTTCGCGCTCAGAATTGCCTGCTTTGTGGCTTGCGTCAGTCCCTCCGCCCCCATCATCGCGATATACATCCAGGAAATCGTCAGAATCGACGCACTCCCAAACGGTGCCGCGCTCACCGCCCCCTCTTTTCGCTCCAAGAACTCCTCATGCCCCGGAAGAAACGGTGCCAGGTGACTCTTCACCCCGATCGGCCCTACCCCCGGCCCTCCTCCACCGTGCGGAATGCAGAAGGTTTTATGCAGATTGAGGTGACACACGTCCGCGCCCAGTTCCGGCGGCGCACACACCCCCACCTGCGCGTTAAAATTCGCCCCATCCATATAGACTTGCCCGCCTCGCTCGTGAACAATCTCGCAGATCTCGATGATCCCTGCTTCGAACACCCCATGGGTCGAAGGATAGGTCACCATCAGCGCCGCCAGCGCCTCCCGATGCTTCTCCGCCTTTGCCCGGAGATCCTCGATCGCGATATTCCCCTGATCGTCGCAATCCACTGCCACCACCTTCATCCCTACCATCACCGCGCTAGCCGGGTTCGTCCCGTGCGCGGAAGTCGGGATTAGGCACACATTGCGCCCGCTTTCTCCATTTGCCGCATGAAAATCCCGAATCGCCAGCAGTCCCGCATACTCTCCCTGAGACCCCGCATTCGGCTGCAGCGATACCGCATCAAATCCCGTGGCAGCCGCCAGCCAATCCTCCAGTTCCCCAATCAACTCCGCATATCCCGTCCACTGCTCCCGCAGCGCAAATGGATGAATCCCGTTCACCTCCGGCCAACTCAGCGGCATCATTTCCGCCGCCGCGTTCAGCTTCATCGTGCAACTGCCCAGCGGAATCATGCTGGTGTTCAGCGCCAGATCCTTCAGCTCCAACCGATGCAGATACCGCATCATCTCCGTCTCTGTGTGATAGGCGTGAAACACCGGATGCTTCAGAAAGTCCGAGGTCCTCAAATGCGCCTCCGGAATCCGCAGCTCATTCTCAGTACCCGCCTTCGCCTTCTTTCCCCCCAAAACCTCGATCAATGCATTCACCTCCTCCAGCGTCGATCTCTCATCCAGACTGATCCCCAGTCCCCCATCCGCGTAGTGCCTCACATTGAACCCCGCCTGCTCCAGCGCCTCAAACTCCGTTCCCTTCGCCTCCAGCTTCACTGTATCGAACCCCGGTTCCACTCCTAGCGCCTTCGCCAACACACAGGTCAGCCCATGCACCCGCCGCGCGATCGCCTTCAGCCCGGCCGGCCCATGATACGCCGCATACATCGAAGCAATCACTGCCAGCAGAACTTGCGCCGTACAGATATTACTCGTCGCCTTGTCCCGCCGGATATGCTGCTCCCGCGTCTGCAAAGACAGCCGATACGCCTGCTTCCCCGTCGCATCTTTGGATACTCCAACCAGCCGGCCCGGCATTTTGCGCTTCAGCGCATCCGAACAGGCCATAAACGCCGCATGCGGCCCGCCAAACCCCAGCGGCACCCCGAACCGTTGGCTATTCCCCACCGCAATATCCGCGCCAAACTCGCCCGGCGGCTTCAGTAAGGTCAGCGCCAGTAAATCCGTCGCCACCACCACCAGCGCCTTCGCTTCATGCGCCCGCTCCACAAACTCCGAGTAGTCCTCGATTCCTCCATTCGTATCCGGATACTGCACCAGCGCGCCAAACACCGCCTCCGTGAAGGCGAACTCCGCCGCATCGCCAATCTTCAGCTCGATCCCCAACGGCTCCGCCCGCGTCCGCAACACCGCAATCGTCTGCGGATGACTGCTTTCACTCACAAAAAACACCTTCGCCCGTGGCTTGCTCCCCGCACACATGCTCATCGCCTCCGCCGCCGCCGTCCCCTCATCCAGCAGCGATGCATTCGCCACCGCCAGCCCCGTCATCTCCGTCACCATCGTCTGAAAATTGAGACACGCCTCCAGCCGCCCCTGAGAAATCTCCGCCTGATACGGCGTATACGCAGTGTACCAACCCGGATTCTCCAGAATATTCCGCTGAATCACCGGCGGCGTCACACAATCAAAATACCCCTGCCCGATCAAACTCCGCTGGACCAGATTCGCATCCATCATCCGCCGCATCCGCACCAGCGCCCCCGTCTCGCTCAACGGCTCAGGCAGCTCAAATCCCCCCTTCCGCCGAATCGGTCCCGGCACCGCCGCATCCACCAGCGCATCCACGGACGCAAACCCCATCTCCCCGGCCATCGCCAGGCAAGTCTCCGCATTCGCACCCAAGTGACGATCTCGAAAGCTCTTTTCCATCCCCGCAGTGGAGCCACGAACCACCCAAATGCAACCCGACACTCTGTCATGACCATGACCCTGAAGCCCATACACATTCAAGGTGGTGGGGACTGATGGACCGTGCGCTAGTACACAGCCAATCCTAAATCGATGGCAATAATTCTCATTTTTTGAGCTGTATTTCTGAAAATTATGGTTCTGTTAAGTGATGCCCAAATTGTATCACATCAAACTAA
>CAYGQD010000383.1:0-3568 GCA_964351855.1 uncultured Verrucomicrobiales bacterium | reverse complement strand
TCTCTCTCCTTTGAGAACCAATCTAGTGTGCCGGTTAGTTTTCGGATGATGCACTGAACGGCTATTCCACCGGCAGCCACCGCACCGCATCGATGATGACGTGTCCATCCGCTTTGGAGTTGGAGATCGTGACCGTTCCGGTGGATTGGAAGGTGTAGCGACCCACGGAGCGGAAGAGACGATCCACGTCGGGCGGGACCCGCTGGTTCAGCGTTTGGCTCGTCTTTCCTCCGGCGTGCTCGATTTCGATGGGAACGTTCGCGGCTCGGTTTCCTTGGGCGGAGTAGGCGATCTGGACATCGTATTCGCCCGCTTTGGGTAGCGTCGCATTGAACACGGCTGTGGCACTACCATCTCCAGCCGCGCCATCGTGGTGATAGCCTTGGTGAATTCCATGGCCCAGAATCGATTTCGTCCAGGTCCCGCTCAACTTCGCCTCGGTCTCATCGATGACGATGCCCTTCAACGAATCCAAGGCAGTCAGGCTCGCGCCGGGACGTGGCGGTGCGTCGTGATTGAGGATCTGGCCGTCTGCTTCGAGCCGCTCCTTCAACGTTTCGTAGTTCACCGCTTGAACGGGCACTCCGGCATCGATCGCCAGACTCGCCGCCGTCGCTGCGGATTGGCCCAGGACCATGAAGACCGGCTCCATCCGAATCGAACCAAACGCCATGTGGGACGCGGAAAGGCAAACCGGAGAAAAGAAATTCTCAGCCTCACTTTGGCGGGGAATGATCGACTGATAGCTGATCGGGTAGGGCGGAAAGCCGCCGACTTGAACATCACCCTCATTGCGGGCATCCCCGTTCTCGTCCACGTAACGCTGCACGTTGTGAGAGTCCATCGTGTAGGCCCCCATCCCCACGGAATCACTGACGATTTCGCGGCGTTGGCAATGGTTCTGCGTCATCACGAAATCACTCACCATGCGTCGTGCCTCGCGAATGTAGAGTTGCTCTTGCCAGCCGTCACCTTCCACGAATTCATCCTTGGTCACACCCCATCTCGCGACCGAATATCGGATGTTTCCCGGGACGCGCGGGTGATTGGCGAGCGTCCACATCAGTCCTTGTTGGTAGAGCCGATGCCGGGCGATGATCGCTTCCCGCTCCGCGTAGCTGGCCTCCGGGTAATCATAATTCTGGCCAATGAAATCTGTGGAGAAACCGGTCCGGTTATTCGTATCCGTCTTCCGATTCGGCATCGAAGAGTTGATCCATGGCATCCCGGTTTCGCCCGCTTCAAAGTTCCGCAACAGAAGCTCGAACCAGAGTTCGTCGTAGCCTTCCGGCTGATGGAACGGGATGCGATTCTCCGGATGATCCGTCAGACACATCCGGAAACAATACGCCTGGACCCGAGCGTCCCCTTCCCCTTCCGGGCCGGGGCCTTCCGGATCGAGAAAGGGCAACAGACCGCTCTCTGGATCCCCTTTGACCCGGTAAGGATCGACTCCGCGGACGAAGTTGTGATGCTTCGCCATCTTCGTCTGCACCCCGTTCAGCGTTTCGCCATAGAGCGAGTTGGCCTCCCGGCCCACCGTGTAGCTGACACCAGCCGCCGCCATCAAATCCCCCTCGTAAGTCGCATCGATAAACATCTTCCCGGCAAACTCCCGACCGGATTCCATCATGATCGAGACGATCCGCGCCCCTACCTTGGTCACACCAGTTTCCCGATTCAACCGCTCCTCGAACACGAGTTCCAACCCCGTTTCCGTGATCCAGTCCCGATACACCTTCAGCGCGGCGCTCGGCTCGAACGTCCACATCGTCGCCTCTCCTTTCGCGGTCCGAGTCTGGCCAGAATCGCGATACGCTTCCCGCTTCTCCCACTTCCAAGCATCTGGATCGGCATAGTGAGCCGCGATCCGCTCATAAAACTGGCGCGACAGACCACCGATGACCTGCTTATTCCCAATGTCGGTCTGACCAAGTCCGCCCGTCGTCAATCCACCCTCCCGGCGCGTTGGCTCAATCACCACCACCGACTTCCCCATTTCCAAGGCCTGAATCCCGGCAACGATTCCCGCACTCGTTCCCCCATAAATCACGATGTCATACGATTCCGTTTCAGCCGCCGAACCAACGCCAAGGAGCCCAAAGCAATAGAAGAAGAGTTTTTTCACCCCCTACGAGTTCGCAATTCCCGTGAAATGTCAACCGCCACGAGCGCTGGTCGAAGGGGCACGCCAATTGCCAGAGGTAGCCGGACGGCGCAAGGATAAGCCCAACGGGCAGTCAGAGGGTAATCGGCGGCGGGTCAAGAATCGCCTTCGGACAGCCTCGTATGCTTCGTGGTGTGGGAGCCGGACCTCTCTTTGGTCTTCTGATATCCCTCAATCCAAATACCGATGTCTAATCTCACGCTACGCCTTCCTGATTCTCTCCACCAAGTCGTACGAGAAATGGCGGAACAAGAAGGCGTTTCCATCAATCAGTTCATTGCCTGCGCCGCGTCCGAAAAGGTTTCTGCGCTACGAACGCTCGACGATCTCCGGCAACGGGCGCAACGCGCAAATCTGAAGGATTTCGACCGAATCCTGGACCTCGTTCGAGACGCGGTTTCTGACCATGGTGACGAACAACTGCCAAAGCCTCGAAGCGTCGCCCTTCCAAATAACCAAGGCCTAAAAATAACGTGGCGCAAGCGTCCGCTTGCGTTGCCGAGCCTGAGCAGCGAGCGGACGCTCGCGCCACGTTCGAGGCTTCACAGTTTTCACCAGCGGATGGTGCGTCCCCCTCACGGCAGCTTCAAACACACCGCCTCCCGGTCATTCCGCACCAGCAGATACTTCCCGGCCAACGCTGGCGCGTTCCAGGTCTTCGTGCTGAGCGGGGAGATGCGGCTGAGTTCGGTGAATTCGTTGGGGTTGAGGCGGATGAGGGCGACATCGCCTCTCTCTCCTTGAAGCAACATGAGGTCTTGGCCAACGAGGAGATTCTGGCCATAGCCGAAGCGACTGCCTTTCCAGATGCGGTCCCCGGTCGCGACTTCCATGCAGATGACTTTGCCTTCGTCGAGGCCGTAGGCGTAGTCTTCCACGACGACGGGGCTGCTGAATTTCGTCTTCATCTGGCGCTCTTCCCAAAGGGAGGTGACGGTCCAGCGATCGCCGGACTGGACTTCGATGAGGTGAGTGGGAATACCGTAGCTGGAGGCGACGAGGAGCTGGTTGGGACCGGTCTGGATGGGTTGGGCGACTTTTGGGAAGCTGCCGGGCCAGTCGAACCGCCAGAGGACCTTTCCGGTGGCGGGCTCGAAGCCGCTGACATTGTCTCCCAGGACGGCGACGATTTGTTCCGTCCCGCCGAGAGTGAGGAGAACAGGCGAGCTGTAGCTGGAGGGCCCATCGCCAGCCTTCCAGGCAGGTTCGCCGTTGTCGCGACGGTAGGCGATGACTGCGTTGGTTTCGGAGTCGCCACCGGTAACGATGACGTGGTCTTCCGTGACCAAGGGGGAGCCGGATTTGCCCCACTCCACGTTCTTCGCGGCGATTTCTTCGAGAACCGACCGCTGCCAGATCGGCGAGCCGTCTTCCAGCTTCAAAGCATTGAGAATGCCAGTG
>CAYGQD010000382.1:0-3624 GCA_964351855.1 uncultured Verrucomicrobiales bacterium | reverse complement strand
CGTCATCGAAGGCCGCTGGCTCGATGGCTATGAGTTTCCCGAGGTGCTCTCCCGCTTCTCCTGCCCCACTTTGCTGCTTCAGGCGGATCCCGGGGCAGGCGGCGCACTGACGGATGACGATGCGGAGACCGTCCTCGAGGCCATCCATGACTGCCGACACGTCCGTTTCCCCGGCTGCGGCCACAACCTGCACCGCGACCAGCCTCTGGCGGTGCTGCAAACAGTGCAGGACTTCGCCGCCTCATTCCCTTTGGCAAGCAACACACCAGCCGCCGATGACTCATGAAAGCAAATCCACTCACGCCATTCGTCCTCTTCACCTTCGCTTTGTTCGCGACCTCATCCGCCAGGCTCACTGCAGCCGACGCAGCGTCCATCTTCGACCGCCAGAACATCGCCGCGTTGTGGATCGCGCCTCCGTGGGATGCAAAGAAGCGCGGCCCGGAGGAACGGATGCAGATGCTGAAGGAGCTTGGCTTGAGCACGTTCGTTTATAACGGAAACGGCGCGGTCGATGCGGAAATCGAAGCGGCGAAGAAGCACGGCATCGAAATCGCCGCATGGTGGTATCCGGCACGGAATCCAAAAATCGTCGAGTCCACCAGGCGCCACGGCATCCATCCGCAGTTCTGGGTTTGTGGATCACGCGCCATCACGGTGACGAACGATGCCGAGCGCATCGAAGCCGAGGCGGCGCGGATCCGGCCCATCGCGGAGGATGCGGCTGCGATCGGTTGCAAAGTGGGACTCTACAATCATCGCGAACCTTGGTTCGAGGAGCAGGATCATCAAATCGCCATCATCGAGCGCCTGAAGCGCGACGGCATCACGAACGTGGGCATCGTCTTCAATTTTCACCACTGGCGCGGCTCGCTGGCCGAGTTCCCCGCGCTGTTCAAACGCATGCAGCTCTATCTGCTCGCGGTGAATCTCAACGGCATGAAGGCCGACACCACGCAGTATCCCGGCGTGCGCTACATCGGCTCCGATGAGTCGGAACTGGAGATGATCCGGGTCGTCGAATCCAGCGGCTGGCGCGGCCCCGTCGGCATCATCCACGAACGCCCCACGGTGGACGCCGCCGAGGGGATCAAGGGCAACCTGCAAGGCCTCGAGTGGGTGCAGAAGGAACTGCGTGAGCCCGGATCAGGTGGGCCAAAACCAGAGGAGCCCACGCCACCCGCCACAGTGCTGCCCAAGCCTTCATCCTCCGCGAGTCCGCAACCAGACACCAGGGACTCAAAATGAAACACCTGTTTCCCCTCCTCACCGCCCTGTTGCTTGCACCCACTGCGGCACTGCACGCCGCCGAGCTGAAGCTCCCCTCGATTTTCTCCGACCACATGGTGCTCCAGTGCGACCAACCGGTGCCCGTGTGGGGCTGGGCCGCAGCAGGGGAAAAGGTCACGGTCGAGTTCGCCGGACAAAGCAAGACCGCGACGGTCGGGGCGAACGGCAAGTGGATGGTGAAGCTCGACCCCCTGGCCGCCAGCGGCGAATCCCGCGAAATGCGCGTGCGATCCGGCGATGGCGAAGAAGCTCGCGTGATTCACGACGTGATCGTCGGCGAGGTCTGGCTGGGGTCAGGTCAGTCCAATATGGAGCAGATGATGCTCACCCAGAATCCGGAGGAGGCGGCCACGGCGGTGAATCCCATGCTCCGGCAGTTTATCACCCTCAAGCAGATGTCTCTGGAGGCGGGTGAGGATGTTGGAGGTTTTTGGCTGAGTGTGGAACCGGGCCAGACGGACACGATGAGTGCAGTCGGGTATTTTTTCAGCAAGTCTATTCACAAGGAGTTAAAGCGCCCCGTCGGCGTGATCAAGGCCGCCTGGGGAGGGCGGAACATCGAGTCGTTCATCAGTCCGGGGGCACACGATTCGGTGGAGGATTTCAAGGCATCTCGAAAAGCAGCGTTGGATAATCTGAATGCCAAATCCACAGCGTTCACGGAGTGGCTGCAGGCAACCGGGCGCTCGGATCGTCCGACAGTAGATATTGAATCGTTTCTGAATGGCGATGCCTCTTTGGCGAACGGCTGGGTCGAGGTCAAGGATACCGGCCTGGTCTCTGATCCAACTCTCCCTCAATTTGGCGCGGTCTGGTTTCGCAAGGAAGTCGAGCTATCCGCCGAGCAGGTCCGCATTCCGCAGTATCTGTTTGTTGGCTTCAAGAGCGCCGACTTCTTCAGAGTATATTTAAACGGCAAGCTCGTTGAGCAAGAAGATATGGAGGACTATACGCGCTCCTCCGGGCTGAACTCCAGGATCTATCTGATGCAGGACGACATGCGCGAAGGGGTGAACCAGTTGGTCTTGCGTGTGTTTGCTCCCTACGGGCCGACTCAGCTGGCATGGGCGCCGTCATTCAACGGAAAAGCCTACGGTGGCGGCTGGCTGGCCAAGGCGGAATTCGCCCTGCCGGAGGTGCCAAGAGAACCCAAGAGACCTGTTTTTCCACCGCCGATGTTCACGGTTGGTGGAACTCTCTACAACGGGATGATTCAACCGCTGGCTCCGTATGCCCTTCGTGGAGTGATCTGGTATCAGGGAGAATCCAATGCTCGTGATGCGGTCAGTTACCGGAAGCTGATGCCTTTGCTCATCAAGGACTGGCGGAGTCTTTGGGGGAATGAAGGTCTGCCCTTTTACTTCTGCCAGCTCGCGAATTGGAACCCGAAGATGAATCAACCGGTGGAAAGCAGTTGGGCGGAGCTGCGGGAAGCTCAATCGATGACGCTCTCCGTGCCGGATACCGGAATGGCAGTGCTAATCGATACGGGAGAATCGAAGGACATTCACCCGCAGAGCAAGGACATCGCGGGTGAGCGCCTCGCCCAAATCGCTCTGGCGAAGACCTACGGCAAGCCGATCCCTTTTTCCGGCCCAGTTTACGATTCCATGGAGGTGGAGGGCTCCCAGATTCGGGTTCGTTTTCAGCATCTCGAAGGCGGACTGGTGGCCAAAGAGGTGCCCGCAACCTACGACGTGATGCGCAGAACCGGCCAGACCGCGCCCCTCGTGCGTAACAGTCCGAACAGCCAACTCGAAGGTTTCGCCATCTGCGGTGCAGATAAGAAGTGGGTCTGGGCGGATGCGAAGATCGACGGTAACACCGTGCTGGTCTGGTCCGATCAAGTCACCGGGCCCGTCGCCGCCCGCTACGGCTGGGCGGACAATCCCACCTGCAATCTCTACAACGCCGCCGGTCTTCCGGCCTCGCCCTTCCGCACCGATGCTCCGTAACCTTGCCCACGCGTCTTCACCAACTCTTCATGAATGAAAATCCATTCCAGCAGATTCAGGTAGGCCAGCCGATTGGCTGCCCGATCGATCTGCCGGCCTGCGTAGTTGTATCAAAGAATCACCGCCGAACATGAAACCGCCCTCCAAGATTCTAGCCGGACTGGTCTTCGTTTTGACGACCTTGTCTGTTTCCGCAGCTTCGTCCGGGAAACCCAACGTCATCGTCATCCTCGCCGACGACCTCGGCTGGGCGGACTTGTCGTGTTACGGCAGCACCTTCCACGAATCGCCGAATCTCGACAAACTGGCCGCCCAGGGCATGCGCTTCACGCAGGCGTATTCGAGCAGTCCGTATTGCTCGCCCTCACGCGCGGCGATT
>CAYGQD010000381.1:0-3633 GCA_964351855.1 uncultured Verrucomicrobiales bacterium | reverse complement strand
GGAGGAAGCAAAGAGGACGAAGCATGCCGCAACTAACGACGCCTCGGAAGCCAGTTCAATTCGGCAAATCGAAAAGTGGCGTTGGAATCGAAAAAGCGGCTGTGGTATGGGCAAGCATGATCTCGCACCAGCACCAGTGCATCTTCATTCACATCCCGAAAACGGCGGGGACCAGCATCGAGAAGAAGCTGGGCCACTTCGATGAGCTTTCCGCCGGGGTGCAGGATCATCGGACGATTCGCCAGATCGAGCCTGAAGCGGCCCCGACCAACCCGCTGGAGAAGCTGAAATCCTGGCTGGAGCCGAAGGAAGAGCCGCAGGATCCGGAAGCGGTCACGCCCCGCCAGTTTCGCGATTACTACAAGTTCACCTTTGTCCGCAATCCCTGGGCCCGCGCTTTTTCCTGGTATCGGAACGTGATGGATGACGAGCGGCACCAGCAGAAGCACGGCGTCCCCGCGAACTGTGAGTTCGCCGATTTCCTGGTGAATCACTCCGAGCAATGGGCGATGCGCCCGCAGACGCACTGGATTTTGAATCGCGCCGGAGAAAACCCGCTCGATTTCACCGGCCGGTTTGAGGCTTTGCAAGAAGGGTTCAGTCACGTGGGGGAGCGGCTTGGCCTGGAGGATTGTCAGTTGCCGACCCTGATGATGCGCCCTGGCGAGCAGCCCAAGTATGTGGATCAATACGACGCCGCATCCATCGATCACGTGGCCCAGCGTTACCGCGAGGAGATCGCGCTGTTCGGCTACGAATTTGGAAGCTGAAATTGCCTTTGGCCCATTTTGTCGCCAAAGTCCGCGATGCTCCTTTTGCGAACGCTCCTCCTCGTTCTTTTTGCTAGCCTCACCGTTTCGGCGCAGCAACGCGTTCCCTGGACGACTTCGCGGATCAGCGGATCGCCGGAACCGCCGCCAGCCTACGTTGCGGAAGCGGTTTGGCCGCATCTCCAGTTTACCAAAGCGCTCGATATCGCCCGCTTGCCCAGCCGCGACCTCATCTTCGTCACCGAACAAAAAGGGAAGATTTGGATTCTCCCGGCGGACCTGAACGCAAAGCCGGGCGCGCCCGAATTGTTCGCGAATCTGAACGCGGATCTGGCCGAGTTCGAGTCCGTCTTCAGCATCGCCTTCCACCCGGAATTCGAAACGAAGCGAGAGGTCTACGTCTTTTACCGGACCGGGATCAAGCTGGAGGAGGGAACCCGTATTTCCCGGTTCCAAGTCGCGGACGATGCCCTCCGTCTCGAACCCGCCTCCGAGGAGATTCTCCTGACCTGGCTCTCCGGCGGCCACAATGGCGGGCACCTTGGATTTGGTCCTGACGGAATGCTCTACGTCCTGGCTGGCGATGCCGAAGTCCCTTCCCCGCCCGATCCGCTCAACACCGGCCAAGACACCTCTGACCTCCTTTCTTCGGTGCTGCGGATCGATGTCGATCGGCGCGATCCTGGTCGGACCTTCGCCATTCCGCCGGATAATCCGTTTCTCGACCTCTCTCCCACGCGACCGGAGATTTGGGCCTACGGATTTCGGAATCCCTGGAAGCTCTGCTTTCACCCGCGCACCGGCGATCTCTGGGTCGCGGACGTCGGTTGGGAGCTGTGGGAACTGCTTTATCGGGTCGAACGCGGCGCGAACTACGGGTGGTCGATCGTCGAAGGCCCCCAGCCGATCAAGCCGCTCCAAGACATGGGCCCCTCCACGATTTCTCCGCCCACCCACTACTACGGTCACGATGAAGGTGCCTCGATCACCGGTGGCTACGTTTACGAATCCAGCCGTCTCCCGGACCTGGAAGGCGCCTACCTCTACGGGGACTTCGTCACCGGGCGGATGTGGGGCCTCTGGCATGATGGCGAGCACATTCAGCGGAACGAGATCATCGCCGATACCCGGATGCAGATCGTCAGCTTCGGACAAGCCGGTGACGGCGAAGTCATCTTCCTCAATTGGCCGAACGAGCAACACCTTTACCGGCTGGTCCCGAATCCCGATCTCTTCCGACCCGGCCAGTTTCCCACTCAGCTGAGCGAGACCGGACTCTTTGCCGAAACCGGCGCGCAACAGGCGAGCCCCGGCGTCTACGAGTTCCAGATCAACGCCCCCATGTGGCAAGACGAGGCCAGCGCGCGCTACTGGCTCGGCCTCCCCGGCGAGGAACGCGTCAAAACCACCCAACACCGGATCAACCAGATCCCCATGTTCCGCCATCAGAAGCCGGAAGGGATGGTCCTGGCCAAAACCCTGGAACGCGATGGGCGGACGATCGAGACGCAGATCCTCCACTTTGACGGCACCTGGAACGGCTACTCCTACGCCTGGAACGAGGATGAAACCGATGCCACGTTGGTCGGCCCCTCCGGAGAGGACCGCCTGATTGATGGTCGGCCCTGGCGCTTTCATAGTCGGGCAGAATGCGCCCGCTGTCACAATGGCAACTTCACTCAGACGCTCGCCTTTCTCCCCGGGCAGCTCAGCCGTGGAGGCCAGTTGGAACGCTTCCACGCCCTGGGCCTCGTCGATGACGGCTTCCTCAAAGGCGCGGAAGTCCAGCCGCTCGCCTCGCCTTACGATGAAACGCAATCTGTGGCCGCCCGAGCCCGCTCCTGGCTCCACGCGAACTGTTCCCACTGTCATCGCTTCTCCGGAGGCGGCTCCGTCCCCATCCACCTCACCGCTGAGGCACCCCTGGACCTCACCGGCACGCTCGGCATCGATCCGGTCAAAGGCGGCTTCGGGCTCGATGCCCCCCAGCTCATCGCCCCCGGAGATCCCGCCAACTCCGTCCTCTACTACCGCTCTGCCACTGCGGGAATCGGCCACATGCCCATGTTCGGGGCCAAAACCATCGACGACACCGGCCTCCGCGCCCTCCATGACTGGATCGCCGCGCTCGGTCCCGAGCCGGACACCGAACTCCCCACCAGCCCTGAAACCCCCACCCAAGCCCTCATCCTCCTTCACGCCTACCTCGCCGGCCAGCTCTCCCCGGAAACCGCCACCACCGTCATCGAAGCCGGAAAAGCCTCGCCGAACCTCGCCATCAGCGGCCTGTTCCAGCGCTTCCTGCCCGTAGGTGATTGAACCTCCTCCACCCACCCTCCTCAAAACTCCCCCTTCAGATCTACGAACTCCCTGTCCCTTGCTCCGCTGGTTTTTGACCATCCTGAACATCCTATCCATCCATGTTCCCTACCTTGAGGATGAGGCGGAGTTCATTCGACGGATAGAGAAGAAGTACATGATCGTCTAGACTCAGACGTTCGCTGAACAGATTAAGTGATGCGGCAGGCTGATTACCCTTCCAACTTTACTGTGCGCCTCGTTTTGGTGGCTGTGATGGCAATTATTGCCATTTTGCGATCGCTTTTGGTTTAGCAACCTTTCCACTTGGAATGCAAATGGGCTGGATTGCACACCTCTTCATGCGCAAAGAAGTCTGGATATAATTACCCCGTAGAGGTGAATTTCGCAGTCAGCCTTGGCACGACAGCTAATCGGTCAGGCCCCGGGAATACTTCGCCCACTGCATCCTCAACTCCGAGACCCACCTCGACTCCCAACCCACCCAAGACCTCTTCCACCCCGCCCAGACCGAGCAACGCGGCTACCAGTTCGAGTGATTCGT
>CAYGQD010000380.1:0-3639 GCA_964351855.1 uncultured Verrucomicrobiales bacterium | reverse complement strand
AGTTTGTCACCATCCACCGCAGCACCAATGCGGAGGAAACCACGACCATCGGCAGCCACAACAATTTCCTGGCCTACAGCCACATCGCTCATGAATGCCACGTCGGTGACCATGTGATTTTCTCGAACAATGGCACTTTGGCCGGACACGTCTTGGTGGGGGATTACGCGATTTTGGGCGGATTGAGCGCCGTTCACCAATTTTGCCGCATCGGAACTCACGCGATCACCGGTGGCTGCACCAAAATCGTCCAAGACGTCCCGCCGTTCATGATTGCGGACGGAAACCCGGCTGAAGTTCGCGCGATCAACATCGTGGGATTGCAACGCCGCGGATTCAGTGAAGCCGCCGTCAACGCCTTGAAATTGGCGCATCGTTTCCTCTATCGAAAGAACCTCAATGTGGCGCAAGCCCTGGAGGAAATCGAAGCGATGGAAGACTCCGAAGAAGGCGTTCTGGCGACGCTCTTGGAGTTCATCAAGTCGAGTCCTCGCGGAATCATCCGCTAAGGCCCTTTCCTGCGCCTCCAGTCTTGGGATCGTCGTTCCCTTGGACTTACTGGCCCCGCACCTGCTAGAGGATGCGTTTTGTGCGTTTGTGAGGCCTTGAGGAATCAGGTGCTCAAATTCGAATCCTCAATGCGCTTCATGGGGTCTCGTTTCACAAATTTTCCAAAGTGCTTTAAGGAGGAAGAGAATAAAATTTTAAACTATTTCTTCTTCTTATATCTGGGAATAAGTCTGAAAAACTTCCGGAGCACCCTGATGATCAGCAGATTGGAAACCAAACAACGCTGTGAATGAAAGTGACCAATAACCCCCGAACGCAAGAATAAGTCGCAGTTATTCTAAAATTCGCACATTGCCCACACGGTCATTCACACTCCATTCACCAACTGTTCTTTTGGCGGGTTTTGGTGTCAAAAAGTGGTCCATTTTGAAGCTGGGTCGGGGTTTCGTTCTGCTTCCAAATTTGCTCCCTCAAGGCCACGGTGGCGGCTTCGGCTTCGGCCTCTTTTTTGCTGGATCCCGTGCCTTTCCCGAGGGCCATACCCTCCCACTCCACGCTGCAAACAAAGGTCTTTTTATGATCGGGACCTTCCTGGGACAAAATGCGATAGCGGGGACTGGTCGCGGAATTCGCCTGAAGGATTTCCTGAAGTTGACCCTTGGGATTCATTTCCGCGGGGGTTTCCTCAATTTTTTGGATGGATTTGCGACAATGTTTGGTGAGGAAGGTTCGAGTTTCGTCCAGCCCCCCATCGAGATAAATCGCCCCGACGAGAGCCTCAAAGGCATCAGCCAAGGTCGAACTTCGGGCTCGTCCACCGCTGGCCTCTTCTCCTTTGCCCATCATCAGATACTGACCCAGGTCGATATCCAGGGCGTAAACCTTGAGCGCGGCACGGGAAACGAGACGAGACCTCAGCTTGGTCAAACGCCCCTCGCTAAAGGTGGGGAACAGGTGGTAAAGCGTCTCAGTAAGAGCGAGTTGCAACACGGCGTCACCCAGGAATTCGAGCCGTTGATTGTCGAAGTGCGGCTTCTGGGTTTCGTAGGCGAGGCTGGGATGCGTGAGCGCCTCTGCCAGGAGCAGTGAGTTGCGGAACTTGTAGCCGATTCTTTCTTCCAGCGAAACCATGTGAAGTTGAGAAGAAATCTTCACTTGGTGTCAGTTGCAAAGAGAAAAATGGGGTGACCGACGGGGCTCGAACCCGCGACAACCAATACCACAAACTGGGGCTCTACCAACTGAGCTACGGTCACCATCCGATTTCGTGCCTGAGAGGCAATCGGGCGGAAATCTTAGGGTCGTACCTGTGGATTTGCAATTCGAAATTCCAGGGTTTCGCGCTAGGATGACGTCATGTCAGCTTTCGGTTTTAAAGAGTGGAAATTGGTCTGTGACGCGATGGAGCGGGGCGAGCAAAGCCTCATTTTGCGCAAAGGCGGGATCTCCGAGGGCAAAAACGGGTTCCAATGGCTCCACCGCGAGTTTTTCCTCTTCCCGACCTATTTTCACGAGCAGAACGGCCAATTGCGTTTGAGCTGGGAGCCAGATCCGGACGAGCTGCCGACGAAAGAACGGGAAATCGTGGAAGTTAGTCAGTTTGCCAAGATAGCGTTCACGGCGGAAATCGAGGACCTGGATGTAGCGCGCAGTTTGGCCGATTTTCACGTCTGGGCCCCGGAAGTGATCGAAGAACGTTTCGGCTGGGGAGCCAACAACGGCCTCAGTCTCGCCGTGGTTCGGGTCTATGAGTTGGCGGAACCCTGGTTGCTCAAGAATCGGGCTGGGTTTGGCGGTTGTCGTTCCTGGTTGGGATTGCCGGAGGACGAAGGGATGCCGGAAGTGGGCGAGCCGGTTTTGAGCGATGAAGCGTTTGGTGAAACGGAAGCGGCGGTTCGCAAATTGACCAATCTGAAACCGAGCTAGTTGCAAAACCACTGGTACATCGGCTGCCAATCCCATCAGCTTTGTCAAAAGCCGTTGGCGCGGCAGATTCTGGGGGAGCGTTTGGTCCTGTTTCGCAATCAGGCGGGGGAACCCGGTGCGTTGATCGACCGCTGCCTTCATCGGAACCTCCAGCTTTCGCTCGGAGCCGTGAATAGGGACGGTTTGCGATGCGCCTATCACGGCTGGACCTACAGAGTCGATGGGCGCTGTGCACACATTCCGGCGGATTGTGGCGGCGAGCTGGACGGAAAGTTGCGGGTTCGAGCGTTTCCGGTGCGCGAGAAGGAGGGCTTCATCTGGGTCTATTTCGGCGAAGGCGAACCCGCTTCCGAACCGCTGGATTTCCCGAAATTTGCAGAGTCTGGCTGGCATCACTGGGTGATGGAGCGCGAATTCGAGGGTGCGGCGTTTCATTGCGTGGAGAATTTCCTCGATGTTCCTCACACGACCCATGTTCATCGGGGTTTGTTTCGCAGCGCCGAGCGAAAAGAGGTGGAGATGGAAATCACGAGCGGCGAGAGCTGGATCCAGGCTGAATTCCTCAACGAAGAGCGAATGGAAAGTTGGATCGGGCGTCTTCTCATGCCGAATGATGGTGAGATGCACCATACCGATCGGTTTCAGCTTCCCTACGTGACCCGAGTCGATTACGCGATGGGTTCGCGTCGCCAATACATCGTCATGAGTCAGTGCACCCCGATCGATGAAGAGCGAACTCGGACCTTCACCTACATGGCCTATCGATTCGACGGCCTCGGCCCGCTCGTTCGCCTGGTGTTCGAGCCGCTTTCCCACGTGATTCTGAACCAAGACGTCGTCATTATTCGCCAACAAACGGAAAGCCTTCGGAAAACCGGTCCGGCGAAATTTATCTACCACCCGACGGACGCGATTGCTGCAGGCATTCGGGATTTAATCGCGGGAAAGTCCTTGAGTGGCCGGGAACCGGAGCGGCGGACGATTCGGGTTTGACGCTAAGGCACCCCGGGAAATGAATTCACATACTCAATCGTGAAATCAGGGAAGGAATCCACCAGTTGGATTTTGAAATCCGGGAAGCTGGTCACGATTTCCCACTCGCCGGGGGAATCGGCGAAGCTGGTGACCTTCTTCACCTTTAAATCTGGAAACGAGGTCACGACTTTCACTTTGTAGTCCGGAAAACTGGTCACGAACTGGACC
>CAYGQD010000379.1:0-3661 GCA_964351855.1 uncultured Verrucomicrobiales bacterium | reverse complement strand
GCGTCTTTGAAGAATTTCCGCGAGTGGATGCCCGCGACGACGAGGTCCGCCTCGTCGAGCAGCTCCTTCGAGAAGCTTTCGAACGGGTCTTTTCCGCCGACTTTGGTTTGGACGGGTTCGCGATCGTGGGCGCGGAGGTAGGCTCCAGCTTGGTCGGCCATTTTTTGGGCACGGTCGGCGTCTTCGTCGGCGGAGAAGATGGTGATCTCGAAGTCGTAGGGACGGGCGAAACTGACGAAGTCCCGGAGGGCGCGAGCGGAACCGAGGCTGCCATCATAGGTGACGACGACCTTTTTCATCGGCGTGGGCTCCGCGTTCGGCACGGCCAGGACCGGGGTAACGGTTCGGTCGAGAATGCGGGCGAGCGAGTCTCCCCCTTCACTGCGCGTTTCGAACTCGAAGGAGGTGCGTTGACCGACGACGATGAGATCGAAGAGGGCGGAGGCTTCGAGAATGAGGTTTGGCGGTAACCCTTCCATCTGGACTTCTTGGTGAGGGGTGTGGAGCGACTCACAGGTTTCCGCAAAGCGCTTGCGCACGTCTTCCAGCTCTTCGCGAGCCTGGTCGATCGCACTGGCCATGGCATCGACGATGGCGGGCCAATTGTGCATCTCCAGGGGAGCGATGTGGGAGCGGATCTCCGGCGTATCGAGGACGAGCAACCCTTCGACCTGGGCGAAGTGGGTTTTGGCGACTTCG
Organism: uncultured Verrucomicrobiales bacterium; assembly: GCA_964351855.1. GTDB lineage: Bacteria > Verrucomicrobiota > Verrucomicrobiia > Verrucomicrobiales > DEV007 > JBCDHN01. Next base: position 2,962 of record CAYGQD010000379.1, on the reverse strand, counting down.
CAGGCGCGTTGGGTAGCGATTTGGGCGTAGTCCGACAGGTCCAGAGGGACGAGGATGCGTTGGATGGTGGAATTCATGGGTGGTTTTACGATGGGGTTTCGGGAAGATTACTTGCGATATTCGGATGCCGTTTCCGCGTAAACCGAGTCGAGAAACGTGACGATATCGATCAACTGCTGCGCGGTCATTTGGGCACTGAGCATTGGCATAAACGGCTCCACATCGCCTTCGGGGCTGGTGGCTTGGAGCAAGGCTTTGTAGCGGTCTTGCATGACGTGGCGAGGATTCGTGATCGCGGTGATGATGTCTTCGTAACTCTTCACGAAGCGGACTTCGGCGGCCAGAGCGAGATCCAGCCGGGGAGCGTCCGACTGCTTGAGGTCGGTGCCTTTAACCGTGTGGCATTTCACACAATCCATCTGGATAAAGGCGACCATGCCGCGATCCGGATCGCCGCCGGAAAAGCGGAAGCTGTGAGGCTGAGCTTCTTTTGCTTCGGTGGCGACGGTTGATGGACCTTTGGCATCTGGGGAAGCCGTGGCTGTAAGCGTGGCGGAAGCGAAGACAAGGAGCGCGAATGAGAGGAGGCGTTTCATAGGAGGATGGGTAGATTGTTGCGAGAACGAGCGGTGATTTACTGGCCGGCTTCTTTCTTTTCCTGGCAGTGGATGCAGAGGGAGACGGAGGGCTTGGCCATGAGGCGTTCGAGCGGGATGGGTTGATCGCATTCCAGACAGGCTTCGTAGGTGCCGTTGTCCATTCGCTCCAGGGCGAGATCGATTTTCGCGAGGAGATGGGCCTCACTGACACTGAGCTGGCGGTCGATGGTTTGCTGCGCTTCGAGGTCAGCGCGCTCGGCAAATTCCGCCCCGGCGCTGTGGGTGGCGGACTTCGCTTCGCGATCGCGCAGGGCGTCGATTTCGCCGACAATCTCCCCGCGTTCCGCGAGAAGTTGCTGATGGATGGTTTCTTTTTGTTCCGGAGTCATGGGGTTTCTGCTTCAGGGTTCAGGGTTGGGCATCCGGCTCGCCATCGAGACGGGTGGTGACGAAGGCCACGATGTCGCGAACGTCGCGGGTGCGCCAGAGGCGACGCGCCATGGAATGCATCGCGACGGAGTCGAGATTCTGCGGATCCGCCTTGCGCTCGCCTTTTTTGAAGCGCTGGATTTGTTCGAGCAAATACCAATCTTGAAAGCCGTGGAGCGGCGGGCTCCCTTTCGCGGCATTTCCTTCCGCGTCGGTGCCGTGACACTCCGCGCAGAGGTTCGCATAGAGATGCTGGCCGCGCTCGATATCCCCGACGACACTGTGGACGGCCCGGCGCGGAGGCAACGCGGCGACGTAGGCGGCCAGGTCGCGAAAGAGTTGATCCCCCAGTTCCACGGCTTCCCGGTGCATGAAGTAGATGTCATCTTCCGCCACCGGATCTCCACCCCGGAAGCCTTTGCGGAACTTCTCGATCTGGCTCATGAAATAGGCGTCTGGTAACCCGGCGATAGCGGGCCCGCGTCCTTCTTCATAGCCTTGGCCGTCTTGCCCGTGGCAGGAAGCGCATTCGTTTTTCCAAAAGTGCTGGGTGCGGAAGGCGCGCTCATCATCTTGAGCCCAAGCGAGCGCTGCCGAAAGCATCCAGAGAATCGTAGGGGCCAATCTCATGAACCCATCTTAGACGGTCCTGCCCAAAGCGCTATCCCCGAATTGCGAAGGTGTGCGCGGATCTTGCCGGGAAACGCTGCCGAATCAAACCACCGGCTGAAAGACCCAGACTTGGCGAACATACGCGCCATAGATGACCCAACTCGGCTCCTCGGAAACGAGGGTGGGGCGCAGGGAAATCAGCTCGGGAGATTCGAACAATTTTTCCCGAAACGGGACGTGAACGGATCCCCCACCCGGTGGGACATCGTTATCGCGCTCCATCACTTGGAGTTTAATCACGAACCAGACCATTACGGCGATCGCTAAGGCTGCTAGCTTCGCCTTCCAATCGCGGAGGAACAGGTTCTTGAGAAGGAGGGTTACTTTCATCAGGGAGAAGCAGTTCGTAGAGACGCTGGTGAAAGGCTTCGTCGCTCAAGTTGTATTCGAGCTTGCCATCCACAGCAATGGAAAGGTGGCCGGTCTCTTCGGAAATGACGAGGGCGATGGCATCCGACTCATCGGTCACCCCCATGGCCGCGCGGTGACGCAATCCAATGCTGCGATCGAGCAACTCTTTCTGGGAAACCGGAAAGACACAACCCGCTCCCGCAATCCGTTCATCGACCAGGCCAAAAATCACACCGCCATCATGAAGCGCCGCTTTCGGGTGAAAAATCGCCAGCATGATCTCCGGCGTGAGTTTCGCGTCCAGCTCCACCCCGGTTTCCAGGAGATGCTTCAGGCTGATCCCGCGTTCGATCGCGATGAGCGCGCCGACCCGCCGTTTCGACAAGATTTGCGCGACTTCCACGAGTTCATCGAGCGTTTCCCTTCGTTGGGCGATGAAAAAGGAGCTGAATCGGCTCCCCAGCTCCGCTAATCCTCTTCGTAATTCCGGTTGAAAGAGAATGATGAGGGCGATGGCGAGCAAGGCCGAAAAGCTCTTCACCAACCATTCGATGACCTCCAGCTGGAGGTAACGCGAAAGCAGGGTCAGCCCGATGATGACCAGAAGCAGGCCGATGAGGATCCGCGCGGCGCGGGTCGCGCGAAAGTAGATGTAACCCTGGTAAACGATGAACGCGAGAATGAGGATCTCGACCGCTGCGCGCCACCAATCGATCTCTCTAAGCAATTCGGAAAAAGGAACCATGAGTCGACGGAAGATTCGCGCTTAGGCGCTGAACAAGCAATGTCGTTTCACGTTTGAGCTTCTGCAAACAATCCTTTTTTTTCAACTGCACTTTTTCCGAGGTATCAAAGCCCTCATTCTTCATCAATTTGGCTATCTGTCGGGGTTTTCTTTCAAAGAAGTAAAG
>CAYGQD010000378.1:0-3718 GCA_964351855.1 uncultured Verrucomicrobiales bacterium | reverse complement strand
CCGACGGTGCTCTGGAGGACCTCGCGAGTGGGGACGTGATCGTCGTCGAAGACGGCAACGAGATCGCCGTTGGTTTGCTCCATCGCCGCGTTGAGGTTTCCCGCTTTGGCGTGCCCGTTTTTGGAGCGCGTCAGGTAGATGGCACCCATGTCTTCACAGAGCGCCTGGAGTTCAACTCGGCGTGCCTTCGCTTCCGCCGCTTTCTCGAAGTTGGTGTCGTTACACTTCTGATCGGTTCCGCCGTCGTCGCAGAGATAGACGTTCAGCTTGTCTTCGGGATAATCCAAGTTGATGGCAGCGGCGATCGTCGTTTTGAGCAGGTCCGCAGACTCGTTGTAGCTCGGAATGAGAATGTCGACGCTGGGAATCTTGGATTCGTCTTCCGGCAGCTCAATGATCTGGCGCTTGAGCGGACGGACGTTGGCGAAGGAGCCGATTCCGACGACGAGGATTCCGTAGATTTCTGCGGCGAAGAGGAGGATCGCGGCGACGAAGCTGACCGGGTCGTGATACTCCAGGGTCATGAAAATGCGCCAGAACAGGTAACGCGAAACCAGAAACCAGGTGACGGAGACGAAGAGAACCCGCGCGGTGATTCGATTCCGGAAAGGGCGAAGCACGAGGAGAACCCCGAGCAGGACGAGGGAGACCAGAACTTGCGTTCGGATGTCAACCGAGGGTAGCGCCAAGGTAGTGAGGACCAGGGAGGCGAGAAACCATCCGACCGTGAAGAGGACTGCGTGAATCCTGGTCGCTGGTTGAGGTGTGGTGGATGAAGAATGCATGAGGTGATGGTGTTTGCTAACTAGGTGATGGAAAATAACGGCAATAACCATATTCTCAACAATAAAATATAAAAACAATAATTTTAGCACGTTTGAGAAACGACAGCAGGGCCCAAAAGAGTCTCGAACGTGGGAGGGCTTCCCCGTCTGATGGCATCGCCGATCCGCTTGCCGCAACTTTTCCTCCGCTCCGGGTTTCATCCCCCGATGAAATCCTTTGCACCCTACCTGCTTGCTGTGGCCGCCTTTCCGCTTGGCGGCTGGGCCCAACTCCCGCTCAATCAGCCTGTTCCTGACGTCACCGCCTACGACATGGAAGGGGAAGCCGTTTATCTGCGAGACCGTTTCCAGGGTGCCTATTCGGTCGTCGTCTTTGGCTGTCTCACCTGACCGCCCTTCCTTCGTAACGTCCCCGGTCTGGAGACGGTCTATCAGGATTTTTCAGGGAAGAACGTGAAGTTCTACTATGTCTACAAGGCGTTGGCGCATCCGGAAATGGATGGATTGGTCCAGCCGCTGACGCTGGAAGAGCGGCTTCTTCACGTCAAAGAGGCACAACGCCGCTTGAACACGGAGTGGACCTGGCTCGCTGATGCGCCCGATAACCAAGTCAAAGCAGCCTTCGGGAATCGCAACAACTCAGAGTTCGTGATCGATCCCGAGGGCAACATCGTTCGGGCGAGGGATTGGAGCGACGAGGAGGAACTGCGAGAGGATTTGAGTGCGTTCGTTGGAGCGGTGGAAACGCGAACGGTGATCGCGGACTTGGCCAAAGCTCAGGATTTACCTTCGGATCGCGATGAAGAGATTGCCCGCAACGTGTTACCTCGTATTCCGATGCCCGAAGGCGCGAAGGCCCTGAAAGTGACCTCAACTTCTGCGGAGGGCGTTCCCCTCTACGTGAAACTTCGGGCCGATTCCGAACCCGATTTGATGCGAAAGGGGACTGGCAGTGTTCGGCTCGGCTTCTGGCTGGATCCGATCCATCGAGTTCACTGGAACAATCTGGCCCCGCCGCTCACGTTCCGGTTTCTTCCCGAAGAAGGAGCGGAAACCGGGTTCGAGCCAGCGAGTGCCTCTGCGCCAGCCGTCGAAGTGGAGGCAGACTATGACCCGAGGGAGTTTCTGGTGGAGATTCAAAACGCGGATCTCAGTCGTCCGTTGCGAATCGAGGTGAGCTACTTCCCGTGTCACGATGTCGAAAAATGGTGTCGAGCGACAACCCAGGAGTTCCAGATCTCGTGGGAAGAGGATCGGAACGCCGGTCGCCCTCGTTCGGAAATGGCTGGTCGAAAGGGAGATAAGCGGCCGTCCAGAGGACCGGATCCAGCCCAACTCATGAGTCGGTTCGACACCGATAACGACGGGAAGATCGCAAAAGCGGAAGCGGTCGGCAAATTGGCGGACCGGTTTGCGGAAATGGACCGCGATCAAGACGGATTCATCACCGAAGCCGAGATGAAGGCCCGTTTCGACCGAAGGTAGCTGTCCTGCTGCGGTTCCTCAGACATTCGACGGGGCGGTTCGCTTCCGCTCCACCATTCTGGTATGGGCTTTCATCCCGGATACGTGGACCACGAAGGCGAACAATCCGGAGATCGATCTCCAGCCCACTTCGATCACACCGGCGAAGATGCCTTTGTGCTTGGTCCGTTGGGCGAGATGCTGAGACCAGCGCTCGCTGGAGCCGTAGATGAAGTCGATCATCGTCCGATATTCTTTTTTGGATTTCGGATGGAAGTTGAGCTCAACCTGGCCGGATTCGGCGAACGAGTTGGCAACCGTGACACTGAAGCTCACGGTCTTCTTCCGTTCCTGATTAACGGTGACCAGCTTGGCTTCGGTCCCCGGGGCGATGTTGGGCTCGATGATTCCGGGAAGGTGGATGATGCCGACTTTGGCGGACGCTTCGAGGAGGGTCATCTCGTGGGCGGAATCGCCGATCACCAGCTGAGCTTCCTGGCCGATTTCGACGCGGGGCATTCCTGGTCTGCGGGCGCGTTCCAGCATCGCTCCTACCGCACCGCCGAGGATAAGGCAGTTGAGGCTTGCCCAGAAAAGGGTCACCGAGATCGACATCGCCGTCTCCTCGAAGAGATTGTAGCGGAAGATGCCGACGGTCAGGCTGACGAGATTGAGTGTGAGGAGTAGCACGGCTGGAAGCGCGGCCGGACTGATGCGATCGTGGTCGATTTCCACGTTCTTCGGCGTCACCTTGAACAATAGATCCCGGGGGCTCAACAAGGTGGAGATGAGATGCGGGAAGAGGTGGAGACACTGCACCGTCTCGTAAACCTCCGAAATCAAGGTCCAGCGGACGCGGCCGTAGAGGAAGTTGGAGAAAAGGAAGACTGCGGCGACATACGGACCGGCAAAGGCCAGGAAGCCTGTCATCGAGGTGCTGTAGATCTTCAGGTTGAAGAGCAACAAGGCGGCCGGAGCCAGGGCGAAAACCAGTCTCGCGAACGGGAAGAACCAGAACAAGGCACAGTTGAAATAGTTGATCCGCTGAGGAATCCCCAAGCCGGGTCGAAAGAGAGGACACTTGATCCGCATCAGCTGGACCATGCCGGTGAGCCAACGGGAGCGCTGAATGAAGAAGGCTTCCAGGCTTTCCGCCGAGAGACCGGAAACCAAGGGGCGGTTGATGTAAGCGCTGCGGTAGCCCTTGCCATGGAGCGCCATCCCGGATTCGGCATCTTCGACCACGGTTTCCCCACTGAATCCACCAACGTCGTAGACCGCTTTGCGACGCAGAAGCGCGGCGGATCCACAGAAGAAGGTCGAGTTCCAGAAGTCGAGGCCCTCATTGATGGCGTGGAAGAACATGGCGCCTTCGCGGGGAGCGTTCTTGGGGATGCGCAGGTTGGCCTCGATGGGGTCATCATTGAGCATGTAGTGAGGCGTCTGAACCAGGGCGCATTTCTCATCGC
>CAYGQD010000377.1:0-3757 GCA_964351855.1 uncultured Verrucomicrobiales bacterium | reverse complement strand
GTTGTAAATCCGGGCGTCTCGCCACCACCTGATCCGTGGTTTCAACGGGGTAAAACGTCGCCGGTGGCTCCAACTGGCCGATCAACCGGACCCTCGTTTCCGGCCCCAACCCGAGCCTTCCGCGCAAACTGCCCAGTGCCTCCGCTTGCTCTGCCTGAAGCCGCTGAATGGCCGCCAACCGCGTTCGCGCCTCCAATTGCGCCTCCGTCACGTCCAACTGCGACGCTTCCGCGTTCTGAAACGCTGATTCCACTGCCGCCGCGACCTTTTCCGCCACGGCGAGCAGTTCTCCCTGGAGCTGCGTCTGATGCTTGAGGGCGAGGGCGTCAATCGCCGATTCCCGAACCCGAGCGGCCAACTGCCATTCCCGAACCCGCACTTCAGCCTCGGCCAAAGCGAGATCCGCTTGGGAGAGCTCGCGTTCCCGGGCCAGCCGATGGGTCAGGGGAAACTGCTGCTCGATCGCCACTTCCAACAAGCTTTCATCGTCATCCAGGCCGAATTGATCCGTGCTCGCCCCAAACGCCACTTCCGGGTCCGCCAAACGCCCCGACCAACGAAGATTCGATTCCGCAATCGCAATTTGCTGCCGCGCCGCCTTCAAGCCCAAATTCTCCTTCCGCGCAAACTCGACCGCAGAATCCAGCGAAAACGACACCGTCTCCGCCCAGGCAACACTGCTGAGAATGAGGAATGGGAGACAGAGAAGGGTTTTTACCATGGGCCGCCGGTTCTTTTCGGAGACCTAGAATTAAACCTGCCCTAACAATTGTCAACCCGTTCCCCGGGCCAGGATCGGAATCAGCTGGTCTTCGATTTCCAGGATAATGTTGTTATGGCCAGCTCCGTTGACGGCTCGAAACTGGATCAATCCGGGAAAGTCGTCCGCCAATTGGCGACCCATGGCGAAAGGGATGATTTCGTCGTTCGTCCCGTGAAAGAGGAGAATGTGGGAATTGGACTGGGCTTCCAGGGTGCGCAGCGATCGCACATTATCATAGCGATGAGTCAGCAAATGGGACAAAACCGGGCCCACGGTGCGGCCGGCCATCGCTTTCATGGTGGTGAACGGAGAAATGGCGATGACCGATTTCAATTCAAAATTCGCCGCCATCTCCAAGGCCACGGCCGCGCCGAGAGAATGCCCCATCGCCGCAGAACGGTCGAGCAGCACCTCTTCGCTCAGCTCCAGACGCTTCGCGACCACCGGAATCAGGGCGTCGATCGATCGAAGAACGGAACCCGGGTTCGGGCGACCTTCGCAGAGGCCGTAACCCGGATAATCCACCAAGACGAATGCCAGATCCGGTCGATCGACAGACTCCACCAGATCCAGCCAATCCAGAGCGAGCGAGCCGTTTCCACCAAAAACCCACCAAACCCCGGTCGGCGGAGCATCCCCGCGCTGAACCAAAAACGCGGTCTGCGATTTCCCACGATTCGTGAACTCCAGCGCTTCGGCCCGCCTCAAATACGCATCATACTGATCGTAATTCCGCGGGAAATAGATCAACCAGGACTGCACCAGAAAGATCGCCAGCGGCAGGACGATCCCGACCACCAGAAGAATCCTCAGGGTGCTCTTGAGAATTTCCATGGCGGCTGGGAAGCTTCCGTTGGAGCGAGGGGCAGATGCGCCGCCTCGCCCCAACGTGAAATTCGTCGAATTACTCTTCGCTCAGGCGAATTGCCAGAATCGTGCTGGCACCTTGGGAATCGACCCGCAAGAGCAAGACGGGCCCTTCCAGGGTATCGAGTCCTTGGAGCGCTTCTTCCACATTGGCGACCGCGTTTTGATTCACTTCGAGGATCACCTGACCTTCGCGCAGCCCGGAATCGGCCGCTTTGGAGGTGGGATCGACCTTCGCCACAAGCACGCCTTCCACATCGTCGGCGATCTTGAATTCCTTGCGATTCTCCTCGGACAAATTCTCGATCTCGACACCAGGAATGAAATCCTGAGGACCGGAAGTGGATCGCATGACCACGGCGGGATTATCCGGCAGCTCTGCCAGCGTCACTTTGACTTCGATCTCTTTTCCAGCGCGGAAAATCCCGAAAGTCACCTCTTGATCGGGAGGCGTATTGCTAATCCGCAGTCGCAGACGATCGAGCGACTGGGCCGTCTCCCCTTCATAGCTCATGATGATATCGCTCGCTTCCAGTCCGGCCCGTGCCGCCGGGGTATCCGTTCCCACTTGAGAAATGAGGACGCCGTAATTTTCCTTCCAGTTGAGCCCTTGGGCCAGATTCCGATCCATCGGCTGGAGACTGACTCCGAGGAACCCACGTCGCACCTTCCCGCCGCCCTCAAGCAGCCGATCGACAATATCGAGCGCCATGTTCGCAGGAATCGCGAAACCAATTCCGACGTTGCCGCCGTTCATCCCGCCTTGAATCGCGGTATTGATCCCGACCAAGCGGCCTTGAGCATCCACCAGCGCGCCACCGGAATTCCCCCGATTGATCGCCGCATCCGTCTGGATCAAATTCGCATACTCCAGAATGCTGACATCACTCGCACTTCGCCCCAGGGCACTGACGATTCCCATGGTCACCGTCTGGCTCAGCCCGAACGGATTCCCGATCGCGAAGGTCACGTCCCCGACGCGAAGTTTCTGGCTGTCACCAATTGGCATCACCGGCAGCCCCTTGGCGCCTTCCAGTTTGATCAGCGCCACATCGCTCTTCGGATCCGCGGCGACCAGCGTCGCGTCGTATTCCTGATTCATCGCGTCCAGTTGCACCCGCAGCTCCTGGGATTTCTCCACCACGTGGTTGTTCGTCAGGACATAGCCGTCAGCGGAAATGATCACGCCCGCGCCGGTCACCGGGATATTTGGCATTTGATCGGGAAAGAGGCGCTTAAAGAGCGGATCATCCATCATCTCGTCCATCTGCGGATCTTGCTCGCGTTTCGAAAAAATCGTCACCACGGATGGAGTAATCTTCTCCAGCATGTCCGCGTAACTGGACTGCGGTCCCATCGGCTGGATGGGCGATGGATCCATCTTCAGCTTCGGCTCCAGATCTTCATACTTCAGATCGATTTTTGCGGCCTCCTGAGCCTGGAGCGTCAACGCGCTAATTCCGAGGCCGAGGGTGACGGAAAACGCGACGAGGCGGGTTTTCCAAAATGTGGTGGTAGTCTGCATATCCGTCATTACGTTTGTGCCATTCTGGATGCAACATCGCAGAATGAAAACTCGAAACTCGAATTTCGAAGAATCTTGAGAAATGCCATCATCCTTTTCCCCTGATCCCAGCGCATCCACGGAACTCTCCTCCGCAGAGCTGGAGCGTTACGCCCGCCACATCACCATTCCGGAATTTGGGATCGAAGCGCAGAAACGGCTCCGCAGCGCCTCCATCCTTTGTATTGGGCTCGGTGGGCTCGGCAGCCCTGCTTCGATGTATCTGGCTGCCGCAGGCGTGGGAAAACTCGGGCTGGTCGAGTTCGATCACGTCGATCGCTCCAACTTGCAGCGCCAGATCGTCCATGGCGAGAGCGACATCGGGCGGCCCAAACTCGCATCCGCCCTGGAAACACTCCGCGAAATCAATCCCCATCTCGAAATCGTCGGCTTCGAAGAACGGCTCACCAGCGAAAACGCGATGCGCATCGCCGAACCCTTCGAGCAGGCGCGCAGCTTTACCCCGGACGAGTTGGCCGCCCTGCCGCAGGAGAGCGTCACCCTGCACTATCCCAACTGGCCGCAGCCGATCAGCTTCACTGGCCCCTCGCTCCTGTCGGTCC
>CAYGQD010000376.1:0-3900 GCA_964351855.1 uncultured Verrucomicrobiales bacterium | reverse complement strand
CACGCGAGCCGTTTCGAAAGTTCAACCTAGCCAGCTCATTTCCGGCGTTGATCCGATGGGGGCTGCTGTGCGGAATCGTCCATTGTTGCGCTCGATCCCGTTGTGGCTCGGAGTCGGCAGCCTCATTGGCGGTTTCATCATCCTTAACCTTACTCTCTCTGGCCCGGTCATGGCGCGACAGGGTGCCTTTTTCGGCGGTGGCTTTCTTCTGGTCATGGCTGGCATCTTTTTTGGGCTCGTCGCCCTTAACCAAATGCAGCAACGCGCCGGAAGGTTGAACTCCGTGGCTGCGCTGGGTCGAACCAATGCCGTCCGGCGCAAATGGCGCAGTCTTTCCGTGATGGCGTTGATGGCAGCGGGCGTCTTCATGGTGACAGCGATCAATTCCTTGAGATTAAGCGGTCTGCGGGATGCTGGTGAGCGGGATTCCGGAACGGGCGGTTTTGCTTACCTGGGAGAATCCACCTTGCCGATCTATGAAGATCTCAATACCGACAAAGGCCGCGAGATTTACGGCATCCAGGCGCTCTCCGGTGCCCCGGACGACTTCCAGATGGTTCAGTTTCGGGTCAGCAGCGGTGATGACGCCAGTTGTCTCAATCTTAACCGGGCCCAAAATCCGCGCGTCCTGGGAGTCGATCCGAATGAACTCGCGTCACGCGATGCGTTCCTCTTCACTCTCGGCTCCGGATGGGAGCTACTGGACGAGAAAATTGCCGACCTGCCAGTGGTAGTTGATGGTTCCCCGGGCTTTGAACCGATCATTCCCGGAATTTTGGATCAAAGCACGGCGCAGTATGCGTTGGGCGTCAAAGCGGGGGATCGGTTGAGTTATCCGGCTCCGGGCGGCGGCCAGTTCCACGTTCAAGTGGCAGGCTTCATCGACAACTCCATTTTCCAAGGCAGCATCCTCATCGCGGAATCCAACTTTGTGCGATTCTTTCCTGACGCGGGTGGGTATCAGTTGTTCCTGATGGATGAGGCCGACCCGGAAAGTGGAAACCGTCATCGGGAGAGCCTGACCCGTCAACTGACCGACCAAGGGTTAGAGATGCTTCCCACATGGCAACGGCTGAACGAATTCAACGCGGTCCAGAATACTTACCTGAGCATCTTTTCCACCTTGGGAGGCCTCGGCCTACTCCTGGGAACCGTCGGCCTCGGAGTGGTAGTCAGCCGCAACATTCTGGAGCGGCGCGGCCAGATGGGGTTGCTCGAAGCCGTTGGGTTCTCCAAAGCCAAGCTTGCCCAACTCGTTGTCTCGGAACACTGGTTCCTCCACGTGTTCGGCGTCATTCTCGGGGTGGTCGCCGGATTTATCGCGGTCTATCCCACGCTCTCCACGCGTTCGACAGACTTACCGATTGAAACCCTCCTGATTCTCAACTCGCTGATTCTGATCGGCGGTTTGGTCTTCTGCTGGCTCGCCGCACGCTGGATGATCCGCAATCGCCTGATCGACTCCCTACGACACGAATAAGCTAAAGGTCGGTAATCAACCTTTCGCTTCGAAATTCGACCCGTGCTCTCGCACGAAAAAGCGATTAATTGGCGACAGCGATCGCGAGAATAATGGCACCCACAATCAAGAGACCGGTTCCGCCAGCCATGCCACCTTCCGTCTCGGCCAAGGCAGCCTTGTCGGCTTGTTCTTCGACAGCCAATTCGGTAATCTCATCGAGATTGAGAGGCTCTTTTTCGACTTCACCCGCTTGAAGAGAGGTAGCGCCGATGGTCAAAGCAGCAGCGACGGAAAGAGTTGCGATCCAGTGTTTCATGTAAAGCCGATTATCTGAACCCACGTTCCCCTGTCAAGCTCTCAATCCCGAGATTTGCCTCCGAAACAAGAACCTGTTCGCCGGGACGGATGGGATCGATGCTTTCGGGAGAAATGGAACGGCGTTGGATTTCTCACAACTTCCCCCGGAATCCCCCAAAGTTGAGACTCCAGATCTTGACACTCCCCTCCCCGACTCCATGGTCAGGAATATGTCCTTAATCATCAACGGGGAAGAAATTGACGAGATGACCATCGAAGAAGAGTTCGATGCGATCAAAGAACATCATGAGCGTCTCGGCGATGTTGTTTGCTGTGATCGGGACGACGAGTTTCGCGGCTACGCGGTGGATAACGTCATCAATCGCACGCTCCTGAGTCAAGAATCTCTGAAACGTTTCGGGGAACCGACCGCCGATGAAATCGAAGAAGCCATCGAAGCGCTCAAGGAACAACATGGTGGAGAGGATCAGTTTTACGAGAATATCGGGATGCGGCCGGAGCAGGCTGAAGAAATCAAAGCGAAGGTGGCCACAACGCTTACCGTCGATAAAATCCTGAGCGATTATGTCGGTGATCCGCCCGAACCAACCGACGCGGCCTTGCGCAAATTCTACAAAGACCACCAGAAGGAATACCTCACCGAAGAAGAAGTTCACACTTGGCACATTTACTTGGAGCCTCAGGGCTCGGAGGAATCGGTCACCTTTTTCGCCAAGCTTCGTGAGGCGCGCCAAGCATTACTCGCAGGGGCTGATTTTGAAGAAATGGCCAAAAAGCTCTGTCGTGAAGATCACCACATGGATCTGGGTTTTTACAAGCGAGGCGGACTGATGCAAGAGGTAGAGATCATTACTTTTTCGATGAACGTGGGCGAAATCAGCCCTGTCGTGGCCACGCACTTCGGCTACCACATTTTCAAACTGATGGATCGAAAAGAGCCGAAGCCAGTTCCCTTCAAAGAGGTGAAGGAAGCGGTCGCGGAACGATTTTTGACGGAAGCTCGCGAATCCAAAATCAACGAGTTGCTCGATGCGTTGAAAAAGACGGCGACGGTCGAAGAGATCAAGCCGGAGCCAGAACTGTCAGAAGCTTAATCTCGTTAGACTTGCCATGACACAACGGGAGGAAAAAGCGCTGGAAGTCGCCCAGGGCTACCATGACCTCGGAATGATTGAGGATGCTTGGGTAGAGTTGGAATCTCTGGAAACACGGAGTCGTTCCTCGCTCCCGGCTCTCAACATGGAAACGATGCTCCTCATTAAGGAGCAACGCTGGGAGGAGGCTCTGGAATTGGCACGCAAAATGTGCAAACGAGCCCCGAAACAGCCGAACGGCTATCTCCACACCGCGTTTTGTCTCCACGAAATGGGCAAGACTCAGGAAGCGTTGGAATTTCTGGTCTCGGGACCTGAATCGCTCAGGAGTGAAGCCGTTTACTTCTACAATCAGAGTTGCTACCAAGCTAAACTCGGGAAAATCGAAGAAGCGGACTTGCTTCTGCGAAAGGCCATCAAGATGGATGACAAGTTCAAGAAGATGGCGAAACAAGACCCGGACTTGATCGAGCTGTGGCCGCTGATTTGATCGACCTCGACAGTGTCGCCGCCCACTTTGACGCGAATTTTCAGGAACGCGGTGAAGTCGGTGCGTCCGTTTCCATTTGGCAAGGTGACACGGAACTGATCAGCCTGAACGCGGGTTTCGCGGATCGGAAACAAACGCGCCCGTGGAACGCAGAGACCATCGCGCCGCTTTGGTCGATCACGAAAGGCTTCGCCGCCGCCAGTGTCTTGGTTGCTCTGGAAGAAGCGAATCTGGAGCTGAACGATCCGGTTTCAAAGGTCTGGCCCGCGCTGAAAGGAATCACTTTTGGCCAAGTTTTGTCCCATCAAGCGGGATTGGCCGCAATCGACGATCCTCCACCGTTGACGGACTACGATGCAGTGATCGCCGCACTGGAAGCTCAGGCGGAAAATCCGAATTGGGAACCCGGCACCCTTCACGGCTATCATCCGAGGACGCACGGCTACCTCACCGACGAAATCGTCCGTCGGTTGACGGGAGCAACCAGCCTGGGGGCATTCTGGCGGGAGCGAATCGCTGAACCCCTGGATTTAGAC
>CAYGQD010000375.1:0-3903 GCA_964351855.1 uncultured Verrucomicrobiales bacterium | reverse complement strand
GGCTGTTTCCGCGAGCGGCGTCTCCAGGGACAGCCGCAGTTGATAGGAGCCCAACCGCGCCTCATCCAGCTTCACCACCACGCCTTCAGCAGTTCGCTCGATCTCGCGATGGTTCGCCTCCGGCTCAATCTGCAGGTCTGCCGCAATCGCCGAAGGAACCTGGAGCGCGAACTCCTCCAACCCGAGCTTACGAATCTCGTAGTCGATCACCCACGCCTGCCGGACCGTGTCTTCGCCGATCTCTGCCGTCTGACGAATCGATGCCGTCACCTCCGGGGAGAGCGTCTTCAGCGCGATCGTCGCCGGCGTCGCGCCATTGTCATAGTTGAGCCTGAGCGCCCCTTTCGAAACCGAGGCCATTTCTCCCAGCGACGTGATCGTCGGCTCCAGGCTCTCGTCAAAACTCAGCGCGACGCTGCCATGATGCTCCGTCGCCTGCGGCATTTCGAACGTCGGGACGGTGAACGCCGCTTCGCCCGGATCGCGCTTCGCCAGACCGGTAAGATCGAAGGAGACCAATCCCCGTTGCGGAGTCGAAAAGCGCACCGTCAGCTTCTTCCCCGCCAGCTGAAAGCCCTCGACCGCGGGTCCGAACACCTGCAGCTCCTCAAGCGGCTCCGACAGCAAAACCTCCGCCTCAGAAATCCCCATGCGCTGGACGGAGTATTCGAACGCGGCGTGCACCTTCGTCTGATCCGGCTGAACGTCGATCGCGGCCGCGCTTTCGATCCTCTGCAGCGGCTTGGCCTGCTTCACGGTCAGGGCCAGGGGCCGCGGCTGCTCCAGAAAGCGGAAGCTTCCCAGGCTCCTCACCCCCTGATAATCCGTCACCTCCTCGGTCTCGCGAATCAATCCCTCCGCCTTCCCGAACGCAACATCCACCGCGCTGTCCCCTTCCATTTGCCAAGTGCCATTCTGCCGAGTCGCCCCCAAAACTCCGATCAGCGGCGCGTCGAGATTCGCCGGAAGCGATTTCAGCGGCGTCTCCAGCGCAAGCTCGAGAGCATAGCGACCCGTGACCGGACGATCGAGCGTCACCTTGACGATTCCGTTCGCCGTGACCTCCCAGGCCTTCAGATGCATCCCCTCCACCGCCATCACTTCATGAGGAAGCGGAACGCGAATCTCGAAGCTGTCCAGGCCGGCCCGCAGAATCTGGAACTCGATCTCTGCCCACGAACGCAGCGCACCGCTCGTCACTTCCGATTTCAGCATGGTTTTCGCCGCGATCTGTGGCTTCAGAGCCGCCACGTCTTCGCGCTTTTTCCAGTGGAGCTGGGCGGAGTCCCGATTGCTCACCACGCCTTCCAGCTCCGTGTTCGGGCCGACTTCATTCGCGGTGAAGGCGACCTCCGGGCTGAAGGTGATCTCCCAACCCACCTCGGGAATGACGATGGAAAACTTCGCCAGCGGCGCGGTCGGAAACTTCAGATTCACGCTCCGTTCGCCATCCACCGTGCGCACCGGCAGCATCTGGGTGAGCCGAATCGGATAGGTCCCGGGCTCCGGCAGCAGCAGTTCCAGGCCGCTCGCTCCCGTGTTTAACGTTGCCTCTCCCGTGTCCGTCTCCGTCAGGCTGATTCCCGCCGCTCCCAGCGGCACGGTCGACCAGCCTTCTTGCTTCAGGGATTCGACTTCCAGGGTCGTTTCCATCACCACGCGTTCTTGATCGCCTCCACCCACCATCCGGGCGGAATGCTGAGCAGACTTCACCACGCCATCCGCAGGTGGCGCGGGTTCTGCCGGGGCGGAGAGCACGATCGCGGGATCGATCACCACAGGATTCGGCGATGGATCGCTCGCTTCCTGCGTTTCGTCGAGCAAGGAGGGATCAAGTTCTTGGGCGAAACTTCTTGCTGTCAAGCTAAGCAAAGCGATGCCGATAAGGATCAGTCGATAAAATGAGTTCATGCCTCTAGGTCAGGTGAGAAGGGTTCGGAAACGGCTGGGAAACGGTGGATTTCCCAACCTACTGGAAACAAAGGAGCGCCTACCCGGATTGGCAAATAATTTCCAGGATTACCGTACTATGAGAAGTCCATTTGGATCACGCTCGTTCCGCTGCTTGAAATCCCGCCCCGCCGTCCTTTAGTCCCGACCATGAGCGCAAACCCCCTCACCTCCTTTTCCGTCGCGGATGGCGGTCAGTTTCCTTCCCTCGGGCTCGGGACCTGGAAAATTCCGCACGAAACCCTGCCCACTCTGATCCCGAAAGCGATCGAGATCGGCTACCGGCATTTCGACTGCGCCTGTGACTACGGGAACGAAGCCCCGGTGGGGGAGGGCATCCGCGCGGCGCTCAAAGCAGGCCTTTGCCAGCGGGATGATCTCTGGATCACCTCCAAACTCTGGAACACCTTCCACCAGCCCCAGCACGTCCGCGCCGCCTGCGAGCGTTCGCTCCAGGATCTGCAAGTCGATGAGCTGGACCTCTACCTCGTCCATTTCCCCATCGCCCTGGAATACGTCGCCCCAGACACGCGCTATCCCCCCGGCTGGTTCTTTGACCCGGACGCCGCCGCACCCGCCATGAAACCCATCTCCGTCCCCTATGCGGAAACCTGGGCCGCAGTGGAAGAGTTGCAGAAAGCTGGCCTCGTCAAACGCATCGGCGTCTGCAATCTCAACATCTCCCTTCTCCGCGATCTCCTCGCCGGTTGCTCGATCCGCCCCACCGTCCATCAGGTCGAGCTCCATCCCTACCTCACTCAGGACCGCCTCCTCCGTTACTGCGCGGCAGAAGACATTCGCGTCACCGCCTTCTCGCCCTTTGGCGCCAGTTCCTACGTCCCCCTCAACATGGCTCGGGCCGATGAAAGCCTCTTCGATGACGCCACCATAAAGGAAATCGCCGAGGCTCACGGTCGCACGATTGGTCAGGTCGCTCTCCGCTGGGGCCTCCAGCGCGGAACCGTCGTCATCCCCAAGACCCAGACCGAAGCCCATCTCCGCGAAAACCACGCCATCTCCGACTTCGAGCTGAGCGACGCGGAAATGGCCCGCATCTCCGCCCTGGATCGCCACCGTCGGTTCAACGATCCCGGCGAATTCTGCGAAGCCGCCTTCAACACCTTCTTCCCCATTTTCGACTGAGGATCAGCCTGCCGCCAGCGTCTGCTCGCGGTGCCCCTCTGAAACCCAAGCGGACGCTCGCGCCACCGGATGAAGACCCTTCCCACCCCATGATCTGGGCGCTCCATGGAAACCTGGGGACCACTCGCGACTGGACGGAGGTCATCGAGTCGCTGCCGGAGCGAGATCCCTTCCTGATCGAGCCGGTGGATCTCTGGTCGCCGGGTCCCACGGACTTCGGAGCCTGGTCCTACCGGCTTAATGACCTCGTCAGCGCCACGGATCCCTGCCCCATCGTCATGGGATATTCCCTCGGTGGCCGTTTGGCGATGCATTGCGTCACCGGGCTGGATACCGTTTGGCAGGGAGCCGTATTCGTCTCCGCCCACCCGGGATTGCCCGATGAGTCCGCCCGCCAGGAGCGATTGCGCCAAGACCAGGATTGGGCGGCGAAGTTGCGAACCCGCGGGACCGAAGCCTTCCTCCGCAGCTGGAATCAGCAGCCGGTCCTCGCCGGAAACCCGATCTCCCCGGACCAAGCCTCGATCGTCGCCGAACAACGCGAAGCCATCGCCCAAGCCTTCGATCTCTGGTGCTTGGGCCGAGAAGACCATCTCCTGCCCGGCCTCGCAGAATCCGCCATTCCCCAGCTCTGGGTCGTCGGGGCGGATGACGCCAAATTCCGCGCCCTGGCCGAAGACGCCGTCGCCCGCATCCCCGGAGCCCGGCTCGTCGTCATCCCGGGCTGCGGGCACCGCGTTCTCCTCGAAAACCCGCGAGAACTGGCCGAAGCAGTTCGGGAGTTTGTGGAGTCGATTACCGGCGACTAAG
>CAYGQD010000374.1:0-3940 GCA_964351855.1 uncultured Verrucomicrobiales bacterium | reverse complement strand
TGGCATCTTACGGTCAGATGAGAAAATGGTGCCTGAGACAGCGGCTTCCGTTTTTCCGTCCCATTAAAAATCACATCCGCCATCTTCGATTTCCCAATCCCATTCTGCCCGATGACACCGGTCACGCCCGGGTGAAACTCGAGCTTGATGTTATCAGCGAACGACTTGAAGCCGTCCAGTTGGAGCGAACGCAGAAACATGCGGGAAACCCTCGTGGATCGAGAGATTTCGGTTCAAAAAGGCTGACTATCAAGCGGGGAAGACCGATTTTCCCAATCTTCCGCCCCAGAACCCGGTCGGAATGTTTGGCAAATCCCGCTACTCTGCCCCGCTCCGAAAAGTGCTCAGGCGCTGGCTCCGCAGGATTGGAACCATGAAGACTCCGCCGTCGATCGCCGCAGAGATGCTGCGTTTTCCAGATCTTCTTCACCTCACCGCAAATACCAAGCCCGGGATCGACGCTGAGATGGCCAGGATCGGCGATCCCGGGCATCGTTACGCGAAAAAACTGCCGCCTCAGCAGGAAGTCGGGATTTTTTGGGCGAGCTTTACGGAATGAGGGATGGCGCCTTCGACGAAGCCGAGGCATTCGACGGCTCCGCTCGGTTTGCCGGGGAGAGCGATGACGAGAGCGGTTTCGACGACGGCGGCGAGACTGCGAGAGAGAATCGCGTTGGGGGTGATTTCGAGGGATCGCATTCGCATCAACTCACCGAATCCGGGGATTTCCACCCGCATGATGCCGCGAATCGCTTCCGGGGTGACGTCGCGGTCGGCAATACCGGTGCCACCGGTGGTGAGGATGAGACCGCAGCCTTGGGAGGCGAAGGAGCGGATGGTTTGCTGAAGTTGGCTGAGGTCGTCCGGGACGACGGCTTCGGCCAGAACGGTCCAGCCTCGCTGATCCGCTTCGGCCTTGAGGGCGGGGCCACCGTGGTCTTCATATTCGCCCGCGCTGGCGCGATCCGATACGGTGATGATGCCGACTTGAATGCTCATGAGGCGTGAACTTGAGATTCCGGGTGGGAATTTTCAAACCGCTTCCTTGGTTTTCTGAAGGAGGCGGATCTGGCCGATTTCCATGACGGGATCGATGGCTTTGCACATGTCGTAGATGGTGAGTGCGGCGAGGTTGACGGCGGTGAGGGCTTCCATTTCGACGCCGGTCTGGGCTTTGGTCCGGGCGGTGGCCTGGATGGCGACGCCGTCTTCGCGAAGGTCGAATTCAACCTCGACGTGGCTGAGAGGGAGCTGGTGGCAGAGCGGAATCAGCTGCCAGGTGAGCTTGGCCGCTTGGATGCCGGCGATCCGGGCGACGGCGAGGACGTTGCCTTTCGCAATGCGGTCTTCGGTGACGGCAGCAAGGGTCTCTGGCTGCAGGCGGATGAAGCCGGCGGCGGTCGCTTCGCGTTTAGAAACGGGCTTGGCGGAGACATCGACCATCGCGGCGTTGCCCTCGGCATTGAGATGAGAGAGTTTGTGCATGGGTGGATATCCTGACGTAATCTTGGAGCAAATCCAGGTTCCTAAACAATCAGGGTTTGGAAATAGTCCCGGATATGGCAACTTAGCAGACTGTTATGAAACTCACTGCGATTTTTTTCCTCATCCTCGCTTCCTTTTTGGCAAGCTGCAGCAGCCCCCAAGTCGAAACGGGTTTGGCCAGTTGGTACAGCGTGAAAACAAACTACGGCCGGGAGACGGCGAGCGGAGAACGGTTCCGGCAAATGGCGAAAACGGCCGCGCACAAGACGCTGCCTATGGGAACCGAAGTGAAGGTCACCAATCTCAACAACGGGAAATCCGTCAAGGTGCGGATCAATGATCGTGGTCCCTACGTGGAAGGGCGGATCATTGATTTAAGCAAGGGCTCAGCCCGCCGCATCGGGATGGTGAATGAGGGAGTGGTTCCGGTGAAGGTGGAAGTGCTTCGCTGATCCTCGACCTCAGAACGTGCCGGAAACACCGGTCCAGACTTGGTGACGATCGTAGTCGCGGTCGCTGGAATCTGACATGGCCGAGCCGAAGGTGTAACCGGCGGTGAGGAAGAGGTTGTCGATCAGCTCGTAGCGGCCATCGACAGTCACGAGGACGACGTCTTCCTTGAGCGAAGTAGCGGCGTTGGTTTCGAAATCACTGCGCAGGTAGGCGACTTCCGTGTGGATCTGCGCCCGAGGAGTCAGATCGAGAGAGGCATCGAACCCGAGGCGATAGCTTTTGCGGGTGTCGAACCCGAGGAGCGCGAGTTCCCGGTCATCGAAGCCGTAGCGGTTCGTCAGACCGAGGCGAAGGGCGGGATTCGCCTGAAAATCGAGCCGCGACTCGACGTAGGGAGTGGCGGCATCGTCGATGGCTTGGCGGTAGCGCCGCACTTCCGCGCCGACTCCGACGTTGCCCTGAAGCGCGGGCGAGAACTGGTGATTCACCCCGGCGATGACATAGTGAGCCTGGTAATCACGGGCCGCTTGATCGTAGTTCGTGGTGACGAAGCGGTAGGACGTCGAAACCGAGGTCGCGGAGGCGATGCGGATGCGCACCATGGCTCCGACCGCGTGCGAGAGCCGGTCTTCACTGCGCGCCAAGGCGGCTTCTTCGAACGCGATCTTGTTCAGGGCGTAAGAAAAGGAGGTTTCCAGTTGGTCGGAAGCTTGCAGGGCGATGGCGACCCGATTGTAAAGATGGCGGTACTGGCCAACCCGCCGGGCCGTGCCGACACCACCGAGGAGGTCCGGTTCATGGTCGTAGGCGAATTGGAATTGGTTGGAGAAGGCGAGCCGATCCGTCATTTCGTGATCGACGGAAAGAGCGGCGGTGGCGTCGTGAAAGGTGTCCCGCAACTGAGGCTGAGAACGCAGGTAATGCATCACTCCGTAGCCCAAACCGGCGTCGATCCGGGTCGCGCCGAGATCCAACTGCGTCCCGGAGTTTAGGCCGCCCCGCAGATAGAAGGAATCGCTTTCGCGATCGGCGCTGGTGAGGCGATTGCTATCGAAACCGAACTTCGCGCCGACCTCGGTTCCGGCGAGAGGCGGCTTGCGATCGAGCTGGATCGCTCCGGCGTCGGCGAATTCGTGCAGTCGGCGGTCGAGCAAGTTTTTTATTTTTTTTCGTTTACGAAGTTTTTCTTCAGTTGATGGTTCGTCGGCATCGTCGAATTCGCTGACGACTTCGTAGCGGGGGTTTCGGGATTCCCCGTCCTCCGCGTCCGCCAACGCTTTTCCGGCAATCGCTCGAATCGTGGCTTCCTGGCCAGGCGATGCCGCAATCGCGCGTTCGACAATCGCGTCTGCTTGCTCAGGGACGATTTCGATCGCGCCTTGAACGACGCGTTCCGCGATTTCGGCGTCGTCGGTGAGAAGTTGCAGCGCTGCGTAAACCGCCGTCGGCGCGCAATGGGGCCGTATGATGATCGCGTCTTCGACGAGAACCCCGACATCGCTGGCCGAAGCATCGCCCCGAGCAATCAGCTGGAGAACGGCGGCGGCGACTTTGGCTTCCACTTCATCGCAAGCGGCCTGAGCCACAGGAACCAGCAAGAGGCTCAATCCCACAAGGGAGAACAAAGGGGCAAACTGCCCTTGGTAAATTCGATTCAACATGGAGACGCTCGGTTGAAAATGGAGCGGGTAGACGGAATCGAACCGACATAACCAGCTTGGAAGGCTGGGGCTTTACCGTTAAGCTATACCCGCAAAGCGTCTCGAACCTATTCTCAGGTTTATGGCCAATCAATTAAGAATTCCTAAATTCTAGGCTTCCCTGAAATTGGCGTTTTCTGAGATCCGATTCGAATCGGGAGGAGAACTATCCGCCACCTCGCCATTTCGTCAAGCCCCTCAATCCAGCTTTCTTGCCCGGGCCCGCCCGACGGAGAAATCACCCGGGAAAGCGCGATCCCGTTTGCCAGCTACGGGGATTCTCCGTAATCTCGCCCCACGCA
>CAYGQD010000373.1:0-4013 GCA_964351855.1 uncultured Verrucomicrobiales bacterium | reverse complement strand
CTCCCACCATCACCTCCGCCTCCAGACCCATCAGCCGGGACAGCAGCAGCCCCACCATCGGCATCGCCAGAAATTGAATCCCGATCCCGATCACCACCGGCTTCGGCCGACCCAGCGCCCGGCCAAAGTCGCCCAACGTCAGCGTCGTCCCCATCCCGAACATGATGATCTGAATCAGCGGGACAATCAGCTTCACCGGAGCAAACTCCCCCCACTGCAAAAACGCCGCCGGAAACATCATCGCCACCAGAAACGCCACCCCAATCCAGACCCCGAACGCATACCCCCGCAGGCCCGGGCGCACGCTAAAAACCAGCGCCAGGACCAGACCGGCTACGAGCCAGACCATTCCCGTCATCGCGGTGAGGAAAAAGAAGGGTGGGCGTTCTGCATCGGAGATCGTAAGCGTGGAACGGTTCCTTTCGTGTAACCATCGCAAGCTTGCAAACCCGAACGCCGAGGCCCGCTTTCCTGTCAGAAACTGAACGGTAGAAAGGGGACGTCAGCTACCGTATGACGAATTGGAACCGCCGGATACGGACCCGTAGGTCCGGTGGTGTGGGAGGGGGCGGTTCAAACCGTTCAAACCTGGTCCCTACCCTAATGTGGGCTTAACATCGTAGAAAATCTCGTAATTCCATAATGATGACTCCGAGGCGGTTATCGCCATCCCCATCGGCGGTACGCCCCCAGAACAAGTCATTTGTAGAGAAGTGCACGAGTTCTAAGTTGCCGGTATCCAACAGCCTTTTGCGGAGTTGGCGGTTCTGTTCAAACTTCGCCCGCACTGCCAGATGCATCACTTCTGCCTTTGCTGAGTCCCAGTCCGCACGCGGCACGAGCGATCGGTCTTGGCCTGCCTTTCGCGCCTTCAACGGGGATTCTGCTAGACGAATACAATGTTCAGCGGCCGTTCCAACAAATTTTTGAGCTTGATAGAAATGCTCGACACTCGGCCACCGATTGCCGTCGATGGTGAATGGGTGCTTGGAGAAGTTCGACAACCATCCATACTCTAGCGACTTTGAATGAAATAGAATAGGAGTTTCCATTTTACACTTCTTTCTGAGTTAGGACTTGTCACAAAATAAGTTTGCGTGAGATGCGCAGAATTCCGACTTGTCGCCAAGGCGGAATAGACCGGAGTCTAGCATGCTAAATGACCTGACTGTACGATGTGTTTCCGAATCACGAAAGAAATTTCCGCCGCGCAGCCGGGATGAGATTGGCGAACCACGCCTTGTGTGCGCCCCAGAGTCATTGGGGACCTCTTTTTACCCAACCCGCGGACTCGGCGAAAACGCCTGATGCGTCTGGGGATTGCTCGAGACGAGGTTCACCTGGCCAGAAGAAGTAGAAAAGGCCCGTGGCGGATGAGCGCCAATAGTCTGGTGCAACGCGCCATGACGAACGATTGGCTGAGCCAACAGGGAGTGCCGTCGATCGAACAACAATGGGTCAACATTCGCTACCCTGACGGACCGAAGAAAGCGAAAGGTAGAAAGGGGACGTCAGCTACCGCATGACGAATTGGAACCGCCGGATACGGACCCGTAAGTCCGGTGGTGTGCGAGGGGCCGGTTCGCTTCTCTGACGCTACATTTTCCCGTTTCTCGGTAGTTCGAGGATGCATTTTGATCGAAGCCGTTTTGCTGTCAGTCCATTTCTTCACAGTGTCTTCTAGCAGCCCTTCCCATGAGATTATTTCGAGGTGATCCCCTCTTTGCTTCACTAGACACGATTCGAGGCTCCCTCCCGGACCCAGCCTTCTTCTGCGCCCGCGCCTTCACCAGATACCTAAACCAGAACGGCGTCACCGTCAGTGGCGAACCGACGACCGATCGCCTGCTCGCCGCCGCCGGCCAATCGATCCCCCAAGAGCGCCAAGCCGTCTTCATGCAGCAATCCGATTCCCTGGGTTCCATCATCGTCCTGACCAATCATAAAAGCGTCAACCTCCGCGCGGAATGCATCCACCGGATGGTCGGGCTGGAAGCGCTGGGGAAAGGCACCCTGGACGCGGCTGAAACAGCGACCCGCGATCACTGGAACGCGAAGGGGATCGACATGACCGGCTACTATATGGCGGACGGCTCCGGACTCTCGCGATCGAACACAGTGACCGCCCGCCAAATGGCCCTCATCCTCTACCAAGCCTCGAAAGGGGAACACTTCAGCACCTTCTATAACTCGCTCCCCGTCGCCGGCCAGTCCGGCACCCTCGCCAGCATCGGCAAAGGCAACTCGGCAGAAGGGCGCGTCCGGGCAAAGAGCGGCACGCTGGACCGCATCCGCAACTACGCCGGCTACGTCAATGCCCGGTCTGGAGAACGCTACGCCTTCGCCCTCTTCGTCAACAACTGCACCTGCGAACTCTGGGAAGTGAAATCGAAGATCGTCCGCGTCTGGAGCAAGCTGGTCGCCCTGTAGCCCGCCTTCCCGCCAATCCCGTAGCGGAAGTTGCAAAAATTCCGCCCAACCGGCTCATCCCCCAAATTCTCCGCAGCCCATGCTCCGCAGATTTCTCACCATGAAGAACATGAAGAACAACGCCACGAGAATGCGTGCCTTCAGCAACTGTTCCGGCGCAACCGACGGGCATCCGAACTTTTTGTAAGGGGCGTCGAACTGAGAACTCGAGCGCCCCAGAACTTCATCGACTCGCGTTTTGATGCCCCGAATCGGATGCTTTTTGGGGACCAAGACCCCCCAGGTTGAAAACGGTCAGAAAATCAGGTTGCCCTGTGCTAGTTCCACGCATGCTTCATCATCGCTGACATCCAAATACACGGGACTTTTTCAACACCCTGCTAGGTTGTCTTACTTTTTTTCTTTCAACCAATCCCAAGTGGCCAAAACTAGCATCACTCCCAAGTAGGTGATGAACATCCCGAATGCTCCAACAAACAAAGTGATTACGAGTATCCCAAGGATCTCATCCCATGGCCTAGCTGCTTGTAGGGCACTCAAAAAGGCTCTTCCGGAGTAACTCGCTGCAGTCAAAATAGCCACTCCGGCGATTAGGTGAAGACCTGCTGCGTAGATCCCGCATCCCGATTTTTCAGTTTTCGACGGCTCGTCTTGTGGTGAAGGGCTCATTTCTTTCCGACGTTGCTATGCAACTCGACAGATTCAAACCGTTTGCAGGCAATCCGGGGAGGCTGTGCGGAGGCAGAGAGCTGGAGAGCGGTCCAGAGGGTGTATCAGTGTTGGGTCTAAGGAGATGGGAGGAGCGGCTTGGTGAGGAGGGCAAGGTGACGAAGGGCGGCTTTTCGGCGGAGACGGCCGAGGCGGTGGTGGAGCGGGAAGAGGTCGCCTTGGCGTGGCGGGTGCTGGTGAAGGCGCGGGTGCGCCATTTCAGCGACAGGGAGTGGCTCTGGGCTCTAAGGCGTATGCATGAAGGCCATGAAGATTCGGGAGTCTGCGCAGCCTTTTCAGAGCCCCTGCCTTCATGAACTTCATGGTCCAAACCCTCCGCAAATTCTTGATCGTTTTCGTCATGACGCCAAAAACCGGATTCGAGGCCGAAGATTTTTGTCCTAGCTCGAACGCGCCCTAAGAAATCGGCGCCTCCGGGGTCCTCAAAGGACCGGCTCAACCGTATCTCTTTTTAACGAAATCGTTCCGCCCAGATTCTCGGAATCCCCATGAATTTTTCCTCCTGGCGGCGTCTAAATTATCAGAAATCGCCCCTTTTTCACCCACTCGACCAGATCCATGAAACCGAAGCAACAAAGGACACCAGCGGCATGCCGCATTGAAGGGATCGCTACCGAACGCCTGATTGAAGATCGGGGCCAGTGACTAACGTTCCTTTTCAAGGACGGGGGGCGCTGCCCCTCGTCCCTTCCCCTTTGGATTTCCTTTTTTCGGTGACTCCGGGCGAGATCGGGCCGTAACTGCGAGAGACATGGTCTGGTCCTTCCCCATCGCAAGAATCTTCGGAACGCAGCTCCGGGTCCACCTCACCTTCTTCCTCCTGGTGGGCGGATTTGCGGTTTGGGGATATCGGG
>CAYGQD010000372.1:0-4019 GCA_964351855.1 uncultured Verrucomicrobiales bacterium | reverse complement strand
TCAGGGTCGCTTTCTCTTCCCCCCTTTTCACATCCCACAGCTTAATGCTGTAGTCTTCCGACCCGCTGGCGAGAGTTTCTCCATCCGGACTAAAGGCCACGGTGTTTACGTCACTCGAGTGCCCGACCAAGGTCTCTTTCTCTTCCCCGCTTTTCACATCCCACAACTTGATGCTGCGGTCACCCGACCCGCTGACGAGGGTTTCTCCGCCCGGGCTAAAGGCCACGGTGTTTACGTCACTCGAGTGCCCGACCAAGATCGCTTTCTCTTCTCCACTTTTCACATCCCACAACTTGATGCTGCTGTCACCCGCCCCGCTGGCGAGGGTTTCTCCATCCGGACTAAAGACCACGCTCATCACTGAACGTGAGTGCCCGCTCAGGGTCGCTGTCGCTTCCTCGTTTATCACATCCCACAACTTGATGCTGCTGTCCCTAGATCCGCTGGCGAGGGTTTCTCCGTCCGGACTAAAGATCACGCTCATCACTGAGCCTGAGTGCCCGCTTAGGGTAGCTTTCAACTCCCCGCTTTTCACATTCCACAACTTGATGGTGTTGTCATCTGATCCGCTGGCGAGGATTTCGCCATCTGGACTAAAGGCCACACTCGACATTCCACGCGTGTGCCCTCTCAGTGTCGCTTTTTCTTCCCCACTTTTTACATTCCACAACTTGATGCTGTGGTCAGATACGTTCCCCCCTGTACAAGATGCGATGGTTTCTCCATCCGGACTAAAAGCCACAGTCTTGATGGAGTCAGAGTGCTGGGAGGCCACTAATGAACTCCAGAGGAAGGGAAAGGCCTCGGGAAGTTCGGCTTGCGAATAGGCTTTGTTCGATTTTTCCAATGCAAGCGCAGGGGAAAGCAGGCGGGGGAAGTCCGGTTTACCCGGTATCGGAGGCTCCATGCGCGTCAATTCGTTCCACACGTTTCGAATCTTCAATCCAACACCGTCCTGAGCAAGCGGTGCCTGCTTACTTGAAGATAAAGACGCAGGCAACGGCTCTTTGCCGAGACCTTCGAACCCGACGGCCCGCCCCGCGTAAAAGGCGGATTCAACGTCATTTCCTTTTTCCCGAGCGACCTCCGCTCGCAACAGCCAGCCTAGCCCGGCCTGCTCGTAGGCTTCTTTCTTTAATTTTTCGGCAACTCTCGTCTGCTGAACCGCGAAGAAAGTCGCCACGGTAGCGAGTACCGAAATCATGGAAGCGATCGCCAGGTTTCTGCGAAGACGGCGGACCTGACGTTTGACTCCGGTGAGGCAGGCGTCGAGAAACTGGTCCGCGGTTTTGCCGAGACCGCCAATGCGGTCGAATTCGCCTTCATCGCGCAGTTTCCGGGCTTGCTCGAGGGCGCTCTGCCACATCTGATCCTGGGCCGCTCTGGGTTTCCCGGCGTCTTCCCATCGGGAGGCATCAATCTGAAGCCGGTTCCGCATCTTGATGGCATCCTTGTTCTCTCGAATCCAGGCTTCGAACTGGCTCCACCCGTGAATGAGTGCTTCGTGGGCGATCTCGACGAGGGCCTGGTTTTCCTCCCCGCCCACTGAAATGAGGAGGCGTTCTTCGGTGAGAAGCTCGTTAAGGATCTCCACGCTCCCAGCGTCTTCGAGCACTTTCCGCGGGGCGGCGCGGGAGACGGAGGTGGAATCTTCTCCGGTTTCGCTGACTTCGACGAGGGAGAGGAGGATATTCCGGACGGCGCGCTGCTGATCGACGGTTTTGGAGCTGTAGAAATGGGTGACGCGCTGCTGGAGGGCGCCGGTGACGCCACCGATGGTGTCGTAGGATTTTTGGCTGAGAATTCCGTCGGCCAGACCTTCGTCCTTGGCCTCCTCATGCCAGAGGGCTTCGAGGGTGTATTGGAGGAGGGGAAGCATCCCGGCGCGGCCTTCGACGGCTTTGACGATGCGGTCGACAAGGCCGGATTGGAAGCGGACGCCGTGGCTGTGGGCGGGGGCTTCGATGATTTCGCGGAGTTCCGCGCCCTTCATCGCGACGATGCGCTCGAAGTTTTTATCGGTGATGCGGAAGAGCGCTTCGTGGTCGCGGAGATTTCCGAAGAAGTCGTCGCGCATCGCGAGGGCGATGCGGAGGGGAGGAGCGGAGAGGAGGGAGGTGGGAGCAGAATGCTGCGCGGCGTGGACGATGGCGGCGACGAAGGTATCGCGGAGCTGACGCTCTTTTTCGGGGATGCGGGTGAAGATCTCTTCGAACTGGTCGACGAAAATAAGGATGGGAGCGCCGGGGCTGAGTTTTTCAGCGATGTCTGTGAAAACAGTTTTGCTCGGTGTTTTGACGAAGGCGGCTTTTTCGGCGTCGATTCCGGCGGCGACGAGCCCGATGAAAAGGCCTTCAAACGGGTTGGTGTTCGGGGTGCAGACGATGGCTTTGGCGTCGCGATGGCCAGCGGCGGCTTGTTGCTCGCGCCATTTGGGGATGAGACCGGCGCGGACGATGCTGGATTTCCCGGAGCCGGAGTTGCCGGTGATGGGGAGGAGCGGCTTTGCGGCGAGGTGGGCGAGGAGTTCGTCGATTCGCGCGGTGCGACCGTAGAAGTTGGTTTTGTCCTTCTCCTCGAAGCGACGCAGACCGACGTAGGGGCAGCTGGTGTTGAGCGGCGGGAGCGGGGTCTCGTTCAGCTGGCGCTTCGCCTCGACGAAATCGCAGATCAGGACTTTGCGGACGAGATCGGTGACGTTGGCGAACGGGGTGCGGTCACGGCCCTGGTCGAGGATCTGGGTTTGCCAGAAGGTGCTCTGGAGGAGAGCGAGTTCCGGCTCCTCGGGATCGGCGAGGTGCTGGGGATCGCGCGGGGTTTCGGGCGATTCCGGGTGGAAGACGTAAACGGCTTTGCCGCGCTTCTGAGCGAGGAGATATTCCCACTGGGTGTAGGAATGGCGCTGGCCCCCGGCCTTGATTCGCTCGGCATCCGGCGGCTCGGCCCCGTAGCGGTCGCCCATGAGGCAGACGACGGCGTGGCATTGCTGGATGTAGGCGTCGAGTTTTTCGAGGAGCGTGCCGGGCCCGGGTTTGAAATCCTCCTGGATTTTGACGTTGAGCCCCTTTTCACGAAGTGCCTTGGCGACCTCCGCCCGGTAACTGCCCAGTTCCCGGGTGACGCTGCTGAGAAAGATGTTGATGACCGAATCTGCCATGAGCCTAGTATCTTTGGCAGGTTAGGTGGAGGACGAACGGGGTGGCAAGAGGAAAAATGGGGCAGGATGGCCCCTTAGAGCAGGCCCCTCCTGTCGGTTCTCCCAGAACTCGGCCCGAAAATCCATATCCCATGCCGCGCGCCTGACGAAATAGGAACTTGGACAAGGGCCAACTTCCCCTTAGGATGTGGAATGAGCACAGCGCCAGAATCCAACGACTCCGGGCGCATTCTCCCGGAACCGAGCGTCTTGCGCAAGAACGTCATCGATAAGCTCGACTCTCTGCCCGATGAAGGGGTGGCGGTGCTTTACGATCTGATCCTGGAACTGGAAATGCGTGCGGCTTGGGGCGAATTCTCTTCCGGGATGGCGGAGGACTGGGCTGTGGGAAAATACGAGCAACTCGACGAGGCACTGTCCGAGGCGCGGAAGGCTCTGCATGATTCTGCGAAAGCAGACTCATGATTGTCTGTATCGACAACCCGAGCCGAAGGGCATTTTGGCCACGTTCGGCAACGCGGCGTCGATTTACCACGGAATCACGTTCGTCACGGCCCAGACGACGCTCGATGCGCTCTGCCCCATAGCGGTCACCCATGAGGCAGACGACGGCGTGGGAATGGCTCCTCAAAGCAAGCCTAACGCATTCTCTCGCTGCCCGAGTGGAAAGCGGACCGCTTGGCCGCCTTGGCGGTGGGATTCGAAGGCGGCGCAGATCATTTCTACGGTGGTGGCGCCTTCTTGGGCGGAGCAGAGGGGTTCGCGGTTTTCCTGGATCGCGGCGATGAGATCGCGGGCCGGGACGACGTGGTTGTGAACGCCGGCGATGGTTTCGGGATGGGGTTCGGGGAGGCCGGGACCG
>CAYGQD010000371.1:0-4061 GCA_964351855.1 uncultured Verrucomicrobiales bacterium | reverse complement strand
ATACCGCCGGCGGGACTTGAACCCGCACGACCCGAAGGTCAACGGATTTTAAGTCCGTGATCTAAGCTCTTTGTGTTGATGTTTTCCCCGTAAAATGCTCGATGTTTCCGGCGAATACCCACTATTTCCCCGGAATTAACGGATACAAATAGGATACAATGTGAGCCCGATCGTTGGCAGGGAGTTGCAGGTGGAAGCGGTAAACGAAGTTGATCTTGATCTTCTGGCATTTCAGGCGAGCGCCAAAGAGCTCGCACGGTAGGGTGGCGAACCTTAACGGTTGGCGCTTCTTGGTGTAGCTGCCATGACCGTGAAAAGTCCCAGAATCCGCAACAATTCGGCAGCCGATGGCTGGGTGCGCCCTTTGCCTATCCGTTCGATGACGAATTAGCGAGCCTATCCGTTCGATGACGAATTAGCGAACCTCTTCGGGCTTCAATTCTAGGAGTCCGCTTGGTATTAGTTTGTCAGACATAGTCGTGAAGCGAATTGCATCCTAGAGTCGAAACGCAGCGTCAGACGGCGGTCAGACGTTGGAGTCCTTCCCGTCAGACACCCGTCGCAGGATCACCTCCAGGTTAGGTCCGACTTGAACGGGTTTACCGTCTTCGATGATCTGATCAGCCGGTCGAACCTTGGTAGCCGGTAGTGCATCAGTTTGAAATTTACTGGAAGAACCCAGCGAAGATGTCAAGTTAGTCCGGTGTCTGACCAAGAGAGAGGAGATGAATTTTGGAAAGAAATCGAAGATCGCGATTTCTCGTTTCAGGCTAAATTCCCAAAACGGGGACCAGTCCACTTTACATTTTCAGGAGCCCTTGTGCACTTCATTGAGTCCAGAAATCTCGCTAAAACCGAAGATGCGCTGCATGTCGAATCGGTCTGCCGTAATCCAGAACGGGCATTCAGAGGACTCTACAGGCATGACCACGACAAAAGCTATTGCTTCGTTGGTCCAGCTCTTGATGGTTTCGATTCCAAGAAGTTCTTATTTGCGGTATTTTTTGATCAATACTTTGAAATATTCGAGTGGGGCCATGAAAAGCGAGACAAGAAAGATCCAAGTCATCCAGAGCGAGGCATAGCGAAAAGGTTTGACTCGGAGCTAAATTTCAACAATTAATGCAGACTTTCTATAATTTTATTAACATATCAAAATAAAATGCATCCATTAAGTAACGTAAGTTTTACGGCTTCGCCATATTATGACGCGAAAGCTGACTGCTTGAGTTTCTACGCATTCGACTGCAAATCGTATCGAGAGCGCATTGATGACATCGTAACGCTCTATCGAAGCGTAGAAACTGATGGTTTGGTTGGTTGCCAGATAAAGGGCATTAGAAACAATCTGCTGGATAAGCAAGATGTCTGTGGCGTCGTTGTTTCGGACCAGGAGCTGACGTTGCAGTTTATTTTCACAATGCTCATAGCATTCAATCCTGCTATTCAAGACATTGGCGACAGCTTCCGTGATCTCATAAGTGGCTGCCCACCGGATCAACCGGTACTACAAGCAGCTTAATTCAGTAAGGTTTAGGGCCGTGTCCTATGGTTCGTTGGTGATCGCTCCATTCACAGTGCTGTGCCGTTTTGCCTCAATCTTGGCAAACGCTTCAATGGGGAAATTCAAATCAGCAGTGATGGTTTGGGTGCTTACCGGTTTGCGCTCCCCAAGGCATTTGATGCGAACAGCAGCCATTTTGCCCAATTGGTCAAAATCTATGGGAAAGGCGAGAACGGTCAGGATGCCGTGATTGGGGCTGATAAAGTGCCGATTTTCGGAAGTCCCGATATGGATCAGGTTTGCACGTCTCATGTTGAGCGCCAAAACCTTACGATGCGTATGAGCATGAGGCGGTTCACCCGGCTGACGAACGGATTCAGCAAGAAACTCTCCAATCATACCGCTGCGGTTTCGTTGCACTTCATGCATTACAATTTCTGCCGGAAGCATCTGACGGTGA
This sequence comes from uncultured Verrucomicrobiales bacterium, assembly GCA_964351855.1. Lineage (GTDB taxonomy): Bacteria > Verrucomicrobiota > Verrucomicrobiia > Verrucomicrobiales > DEV007 > JBCDHN01. Next base: position 2,097 of record CAYGQD010000371.1, on the reverse strand, counting down.
AAACGACCCCTGCGGTTGCGGCCGGGATTGCCGATCATATCTGGAAGGTTGAGGAACTGATCGAGATGTATGACGCCTATTGGACCGAGCACAATCCTGTGAAACGCCCAAAAACCTACAAGAAGAGTTCAGGTCAAATTTCAAACTGACGCACTACCTGGTAGCCCGCAGTCTGGATTGTGGGAAGCCAACGCAGCATAGAGGGACTTCAACCTTGATTTGGCTGGCTAACTCAAATGGTTTGCACTTGACCAGTTCGAGTAAGAAACAAAGGATGTCAGTCCAAGGCAAGCAGATCCCATGAGTCAGAAAATTTATCTTATCAATATTGGAGCAAATCTTAGTCACGCTCGTAAAGCTAGGAGCCCCATATTCCCGGATGGTCGTTTCGAATTCGTCTCTTTTCCTGGAGGAAATCCGAAGAAGGGAGCCTACCCAAAGCGACTACATCCCTACGTCAAGAAGCCGGAATCTACCGGGACACATCTGGATCCGGATTGGGAGAATCTGACTTATGGTGACTGTTGCGACAATCCGAGAGCTGGGGCTCTTGCCAGAGTCACTGTGGGCGACATTTTTTTATTCTGGGGGCTTCTCTGGAAGGTCAATCCGTCCGATCAGGATGTCTGGAAATGCCGAAATTCTGACAGCGAGCGAGGTTGGTATCTGTTTGGGGCTTATCGCATCAGCAGTATTCTCAAGAGTGGAGAATTGATCGTGAATCTACCTACTCAAAAAGATCAGCGCCGGGCGGTCAAGAACGCACATGTCCACAATGGAAAAGTGGACTCCCGTAAAGGAACTCATGTGTTTCTAGGTGACCCAAAGCGATCGGTCCAATTCGAATGTGCAGTAGATCTCGGGATCAGAAAGCCTGACAGTCTTCTTCAGCAGGTGTTTCTCTCAGCCGAAGGAAAGAAGCTTCAATGGAAAGGGGCGCCGCAGTGGCATTCATCCACACGCACATGCCGGGCCGTCCTAGATTGCGAAAGAGAGAGTAACCGCGCGAGAGCAGAGATTCTCCGAAAGGCCATTCTTAAGGCAAATTCGGGGTTCGATCTTCTTGCTTAGGCGTTCTCATATCGAAGACTTATTCAATCTACGAAAGAACTCAAAATGAGCGGTGTTGATTTCATGGTGCGGATGACAGAGTTCGCGAAAACGGACCTTAAGAGGCCATAGGGCTGGCGGAAACGCTGGCCTGAGGCTTCGCGATTGGAATCACGCTCCTCAGTTCTGCGTTTGCGGGGCTGGCGAGAGTGATGGGAGCCATCATTTCCGGAGTGCTCGCTGCCGGCTGTGGCGCTTTTTGACGGCGTTCGATGGGCTCAAGCCACCTCAGATTTGGCCGCCCCAAGGGCGGAAGCTGCGAAGGTGTCAGCGAACAAACATCTCCTTGCCGGGTGCCCCCGTGGGTACTGTTCGCCGGGGTCGGAATTATCGAGCTGCTTGTTGCAGGAGTCTCTTAGGGAATGGGCGAACGATTCGGACACTTGGCCCGCCTCCGCAATTGGCAGCAATGTCAACGATTGATGCCAAGTTCGCTGGAGAGGACTCACGCTTTTCTGGTTGGCAGATGAGTGACTTGAGAGCTTTTGCCCGGCAACAAAGGCAGCAGGGAATGATTCCACTGAGTCATGTCACTTCCAAGGAAATCGGGGAGATGAAGCGCTCTCAGTTGGTCGGCCTTTGCCTCCGTCATGGAGCGATTCCTGAACCGCTGCCGCAAATCGCGCCCTAAACGGACCGATTTGCCAGCCCTTTGGGCGACTTTTGAGCTTTGAGTCAGTCTGAATTCGAGTTGCCTATTCGATCGGTAGATGTTCGACAGTGATTTTCGCCTACGCCAGAGTCAGCACCACCGATCAAAACCCGGATCTGCAATTCGATGCGCTCAAACAAGCCGGATACGATCGGCTGTTCACCGAAAAAGCAAGCGGGGCCAAGACCGACCGGCCTCAGCTGCGCTTGCTTTTCGACCACCTGCGCTCCGGGGACGTCATCTTGATTTGGAAACTCGACCGTTTGGGACGTTCGCTGAGGCATTTGCTCGAAATCGTGGACACTCTCAACGAGCAGGAGGTTGGTCTAAAGTGC
>CAYGQD010000370.1:2594-4078 GCA_964351855.1 uncultured Verrucomicrobiales bacterium | reverse complement strand
ACAAAGCTTAGGGCTTCAGCCCTGAGACCGAGATCGATTCTTCCATTGCGGCCTGACAGGTCGCCAGGCAACGCGCACCGCCGATTGCTGGTGACCTTTCAGGGCACTTTTGCACGGCTTCGTGCAACCGGGCGTGAACGCCCGGCCTTTGTGCTTGGGGACTTTCAGTCCCCATCTGCCCACCAGAATCATTCACGCCCGTTTTCTTGGGGCGGCTTGACCACGACCAAAGCAAACCGTATCGCTATCAAGCCATCCGGAAAGCCAACCTTAATCTGCCACTTACCGGCAACGCTTCTCCAGCGTCTTCCCCGGAACACCTTACGAGCGCCGATTTCGAGACAAAATTCGGCGCACCACCGCAAAGTTGCCTTTGATTGGAACCGAGGAATCTCCGACCGTCCGTCCACCTTCATCCCTTAAACATTGTGAAAAAATCCAACCTTCCCCTCACTCCTGTCGCCGCTCTAGGCTATATCGCCGCCATCATTGTTAGCGTTGTAGGTTTCAGTTTTCTCGTATCGGCACAGGAAAGCGTGAAGCCGGGGATCAACGAGAAATTCCTCGATCCCAATCTGAAAGTGGCAGAATGGTTGAAGCGCTTTGAGGTGGAGAGTCGCGAAGTGTTTGATGCTCGTGAGGCCGTTCTGAAGGCGTGTCGTATCCAACCGGGAATGCAGGTAGCCGATGTCGGTGCCGGAACCGGCCTCTACACCCGGCTGTTTTCGCAAGCGGTGGGCGGGGATGGTTGGGTCTATGCGGTCGATATCAACGCCCGATTTCTGGAGCATATTCAGGCGCGCGCGAAAAGCGAAGGCCAGTCCAATATCACCACCGTGCTTTCGCCGCAGGACTCGGTCAGCCTGCCGCCTTCCAGCGTCGACCTCGTGTTTCTGTGTGACACCTATCACCACTTCGAGTTCCCACCACCAACGTTGGCCAGCATCGTCTCGGCGATGAAGCCGGGTGGCGAATTGATCCTGATCGACTTCGAGCGAATTGAAGGCGTGTCCAGCGAGTGGATCATGGGGCATGTGCGCGCCGGCAAAGAAGTCTTCCGCGCGGAAATCGAAGCCGCCGGGCTGGAATTGGTCCGTGAGGAAGCGGTGAAGGGATTGGAGGAAAATTACTTCCTTCGGTTTCGGAAATCGTGATCCACGGGGGAGGGGCGTCCGGTTTTGGCGGGTAGTCACGAGGGAACTGTAGAAGGTGGATGTCCACAATCTGCGACATTCTGGAGGGGATCGAGCGAAAGAGTTGCGCGCCACCGTCCTCTCGCTCAGGTTTGAGAAATGACCCCGTATCCCCGTTTCCTCCATGGCAGCCTCCTCCTTGGCCTGACGTTCTGTCTGTTTTCCACGAACCACGTTTCTGCCCAAACGGCGACGGAAGCCAAGTTCCTGATACCTGAGACGGACGAAGGCTTGCCAGGAGCGGGGCCGATCCGTCGCTACGATTGGTTTCAGAATCTCTGGACCAAAAAA
>CAYGQD010000370.1:0-2584 GCA_964351855.1 uncultured Verrucomicrobiales bacterium | reverse complement strand
CCAAAAAACGCAGTGGCTGGGCGCAACGCGTTGAAATAGACCAGGGAGCCTTGGTCTTTCTGGGCGACTCGATCACGCAGGGCTGGGGTGACGATTTCAAGGGCATGTTTTCCAGGGTGAAGACGGCGAATCGCGGAATCAGCGGAGACACCACCCGAGGGATGCTGATTCGACTCCAGGAGGACGTCCTTTCGTTGAATCCCAGCGGCGTGGTGATGTTGATGGGAACCAATGACCTCGAAGAGATGGCCGAGCCGGAAACCATCGCGGCGAATTTCAAACTCATCCTGGCCGAGCTCAAGCAGCACCATCCGGAAATGCCGATCGTGTTGTGTCAGGTGTTTCCCAGTTCCGCGACGAAGAAGCGACCCGCTGAAAAGATCAAAGCGGTGAACGCGCTTTACGCCGCTGCGGTGAAGGGTGATCCACAGGTTACGGTTCTGGATACCTGGACGCTGTTTGCCAATGCGGAAGGCGACGCGAAGGCTGAGCAGTTCCCTGATTTGCTCCATCCCAACCAGCTGGGTTACGAGATGTGGGCCGCCGCCTTGCGTCCGGTTTTGGCGACGCTCGATTTTCTGGAGACCGAGCCCGACGATTTCGCGGTCGAAGAGGGATTCGAAAGCCTCTTCAATGGCCACGATCTGACCGGTTGGGGCTTTCTCCCGACGCCTCCTCGCAAGGCTCTCGCCAAGCCGAATCCAATTCGACCGGTCTTTGCGGAAGTCAATGAAGCGATCCAATTCGATGGAAAAACCGAGAGTAGCGATGGTCGTTACCTTGCGAAGAACGGGCGTTTGATCGTGACCACGCCAGCCGAAGGGCGCCGAATCCAGCAAATCTGGACCACGCGAGAGTTCCCGCATGACTTCATCCTCAAACTGGAATTCCGGGCAACGCCAAACGCCGACAGCGGCATCTTCATCCGCAAACCTCAGTTGCAATGCCGCGACTTCCCACTAGCCGGCCCTTACACCGAGCTGAAGAACTACAAGCCCGGAGACTGGAATCAGGTGGTGATCCAGGTAACCGGCGGCACCGCGCATTGCACCTGCAACGGCGAGATTCTGGAAGCCGAATTCAGCGTCCCGGAAACCGGACCCATTGGTTTAGAAGGCGACCGTGGTCAGATGGAATATCGCCGCATCCGCATCAAGGAGATGCCTTGATTGGGGCTTCACCTGTTCTCTCTGGCGCACCCTTGCCATGGCAAAAGGGGGAGGAACCCTCTCAAATCGTTGCGATCAACCTTTGTGAAATCGTTGAATCCTTGCTTTTCGAATTCCATTGGGAGGCAAACGCTGCCATGATTCTTCTCTCTGGCAGTTCCGATGCAAACCCTAAAAACTTCCCGCTCTCTGATTCTGGTTCTTCTCGGGATCGGACCATTCTCCGCGTTTTCTCAAGACGCACTCCCGATTTCCAGCCTCAAGCTTTTCTACGCGACGGGCGACGTCGAGCTACTTGCAACCGATAACAGTGTCCGAACCATTACCTCGGATGAGATCAACGAACAGAGCCTGATCATCAATCCTGGAGAAACCCTGAAAACCGGTCAGGACGGCAACGTCACACTAGTGGCCGACTCTCGGGCAGCGATTCAGATGGAACCGAATTCCAAGGTCATGCCACCTGCCCAGGCGGAAGCTCCCTACTCGCTCAGCCTTCTTCAAGGAAAGCTCTTTCTCAAGGTCCGTCCGACCCAAAAAGTAAATTTGGGAGATTCTGAATTTCGGCTCAAAACACCCGCGATGGTTTTGGCCGTTAAAGGAACCAGCTTCTTTGCCAGTGCGGTGGCTGGCAACGAAATCGCCGGCGTCAACGAAGGTAAGATCGAAGCCATGCGATCGATTCAAGGAACCACTCGGAGCGCCCCCATCACTGGAGGAAATGTTCTGGAAATTGAGGACACCGGAGCCGCACGGTTGCGCAAACTCTCCGCCGAGGAACAAGCCTACCAAGAAACCTACAATACCCTTGATCTAGCGATTGATGAAGCATCGAAATCCGATTCGGTTGTGATCGCGGTACGAAAATGGACCGATATTAACGGAAGAATCGTCGATGGCATCCTGAAATCGACCGATGGGACATCCATTTTCCTGGAAGTAAATGGTAAGAATTTCGAGCTTCCCATCAACACACTCAGCGCGGAAGATCAGGCCTACATTGAAGCGGCAAAGGATTCACTCTAATCGCTTTCAGAATGACTTTTCTTCTCAACGTGATCAGGTCGGTCTGGCGAAATGATTAACAGACGTCTCCGGCAACCGCGCTGCTCTCCCCGCTGTTGCTTTCGAGTCGAGTGGTTGCCGATTTTCCAATGGCCGGACCCTACACCGAGCTGAGAAACTACAAGCCGGGAGACTGGAATGAAGTCGTTATCAAGGAGATCGGGGGAACGGCCCATTGCACCTGCAACGGTGAGATTCAGGAAGCTGAATTCAGCGTTCCGGCAACCGGGCCCATTGGATGGGAAGGTGACCGTGGTCAGATGGAATATCGCCGCATCCGCATCAGGGAATTGCCCTAGTGCATCATCCGAAAACTAACCGGCACACTAGATTGGTTCTCAAAGGAGAGA
>CAYGQD010000369.1:0-4107 GCA_964351855.1 uncultured Verrucomicrobiales bacterium | reverse complement strand
GCTCGAAACATGGGAACACGAATGCGCTTCGCTTCCACGAATTTTAGGAATGGGCACGAATCGCGATTTCAATTCGTGAGATTCATTCCCATTCGCGTCCATTCGCGTCCAAATTCATAGCGAACGGAGCAGGCGGAATCAGCGGGTTTTAAGCTTGTTCCTAGCCGAACAACATCGTATTTTTTGAAGAATGAAACGACCCCTGAGCGGTTTGAGGCCAAGCGGACTAGCGATTGAACCGCAGAAGCAAGCCAACAGGAGCAAGCGTTGGCGCTAACCATGAACTATCGAACCTTTTTCCTCTTCCTCGCCCTGATTTCCTCCAGCGCTGCGGCCACCATGCAAGAAGCGAACCAACTCTACCAAGATGGCAATTATGCCGAGGCATTGGTCCAATACGAAGAACTTCTGAAGGGGGACGCGACTCTCCAACCGGAAGACGCGGCCCTGGCGGTGAAGCAAGGGGTGAACTGTATTCAACGGCTGGACGCCACCAAACTGGACGTCTTTCTGGAAACGGCGGTCGCAAAACAGGGCCAGAGTTGGCAGGTTTTGCTGGCGGTTGCTCAAGCTTACCAGGGAGCAACTCATCGGGCGGAGTTGGTCGATGGCGAATACCGGCGGACTTGGGGCAGCTTCGATTCCAGCGCGCGAGATCGCGTGAGGACGCTGCAGCTGCTTTCGACCGCTTTTCCCCTGATCGAGCAAGCCGCTACCGCTGATCAAGCGCGGTTTTGGACAGCGGTCGCTCAAGCGATCATGCCCTCGGAAATCTGGCGGTTGCAGGAGTTGACCGATTTGCAGGAATTACCGGACTATTCCTCGCAATTTCGCTACGACAGCCGCCAAGCTCCGGTCGATGCCAATGGTAATCCGGTTCTCTATGATCGGCCGGAAGATTGGGGCGCGGCCGCCAATGATGGCGAGCGTTGGCGCTGGGCGCTGGGAAAATTGGAGACGCTTGGGGGAGAGCACCGGCAAGCGGCGCTGTTGATTCGGGCGGACTTTGCCCAAGGTCAGTTTGGGGTGGGAACGTTGGCATCCGTGTGGCGATTCAGCGGGGATGAGGATGCAGAAAAGGCGCAGCTCCTTGCTCGCAAATTGCGGGATTTGCCGGAAACGGAGACGATTGCGTATCTCGAAACCGGCCCTCGCCAGTTTTCGCTGCCGGATGAGCATCACCACATCGCTTTGTGGAAGGAAGTTGCGGCGTCGCAGGAAACATCGGGACAAGTAGCGAGTGCGTTAGGTCGTTTGGCGCAAGCGTTTCTCAATCGAGACCAGCGACCTCGCGCGGCCGAGTATTTTCAGCGCCTCGTGAACGAGTTTAAGAATCCGCATGATCAACGACAGTTGGATCAATTGATCGGCAACTTCGGCCAGTTCGACGGAACGCGAACCGAAGCGCCGGGAGAACCGGTCAAAGTCGGGTATTTGTTCCGCAACGCGACCGAGGTCAGGCTTCAAGCTCGACGAATTAACGTGAAGCAGTTTCTCGATGACGTGAAGAAATACTTGCGAAGCAATCCCAAGGAAATCGATTGGAGAGAGTCGAATGTCGACAATATCGGCTACCGATTGCTGCAGGACGATCAACAGAAATACCTGGGAGCAGAAGTGGCCTCATGGTCGGAGACATTGAATCCTCGGGAAGCGCATTTGGATCGTCGTAGGGAGATTCAAACTCCGTTGCAAGAAGCGGGAGCGTTTTGGCTCGAAGCTCACGTGGCAAATGGAAATAAGACCAGCGTCATTGTCTGGATCTCTGATACGGCGATCGTTCGCAAGCCTCTCGATGGCAAGTTTCACCATTATATAGCCGATGCCAAAACGGGGGATGGAGTTCCCAATGCCACGGTTGAATTCTTTGGTTGGGAGCGAGAACGGGGGAAGGTCAATCGCAATACCTGGAAGATCAATACAACCTTCCTGACTAAATCAACCAACGAACAGGGAGAACTCATCTTCTCCTCCAACAAGATGGATCGGATGCAGTGGCTGGTGACGGCAACCAATGACCAGGGGCGTTTCGCCCATCTCGGTTTCGATGGAATGTGGCTGAGGGACTATGCCGATGCCCAACCTGATTCGGTGCGGATCTTTTCGATCACAGATCGTCCCGCGTATCGCCCTGGCGATTCGGTCCACTTTAAGGCGTGGCTAGGGAGATCGCGTTATGATCAGGAGTTGAAGGGAGAGTTTGAAGGGCGCCCGGTGAAGGTGACGATCCAAGCTCCCAATGGAGAGAAGGTCCATGAAGCCGAGCTGGTCGCGGATCCATATGGTGGTGTTAGTGGGGAGTTTGTGCTCGGTGAAGAAGCGAACTTGGGCTCCTATCAGATTCGAATCGAAAGCCGCAGGGTATTCGGGGCCGGAAATTTCCGGGTGGAGGAATATAAGAAGCCGGAGTTCGAGGTGTTGGTGGATGCGCCGGATGAGCCGATCGTTCTGGGAGAAACGTTTGAGGCAAAGATCACCGCAAAGTATTATTTTGGCGCTCCCGTGACCAGTGGCGAAGCGCAGGTCAAGGTGCGGCGGGTTCCTCAGACGGATCGATTCTTTCCGATTCGTCCTTGGGATTGGCTCTATGGTAGGGGTTACGCCTTTCATCTGCCGGAGCACCGTTGGTATCGAGGGTGGGAAAGCTGGGGCTGCATTTCTCCGCGGCCTCATTGGATTTCTTGGCGCGCCCCGGAGCCGGAACTGGTCTTGGACCGGGCCTTTCCGTTAGGAGCGGACGGAACCGTGAGCATTGAGATTGATAGTGCCATGGCCAAGGAACTCCATGGTGATGAAGATCATCGGTATGAAATCGAAGTAGACGTCACGGACGAGTCCCGGCGCACCATCCGTGGGACCGGTTCCGTGATCGCGGCTCGGTCTCCATTCGAAGTGTTTGTCGCTCTCGATCGAGGATTTTATCAAGCCGGTGATTCGATTCAACTCAATGCCTCGGTTCGAACCCCGGATGGAAAACCGGTCCAAGGTCAGGGCGTGGTAACGCTCTTCGCAATACGCTACGATGCGGAGGGAAATGCGGTGGAGACGGAGGTTCATCAGGCCGACGTCAACGCGACGGAAGAAGGAGAAGTCGCGACCCGCATCCTTGCGGCGCAAGCCGGCCAGTATCGGATTAGCTGCGCCGTGACGACGGAGAATGGTGCCAAGGCTGAGGGTGGACGTCTGTTCGTGGTTCGCGGTCAGGGATTTGATGGCGCGGACTATCGCTTCAATGCGCTGGAACTGATTCCGGATCAGGCAACGTATGCTCCGGGCGAAACCATGAAACTCTTGATCAATACGGAAGCTCAAGATAGTACCGTGCTTTTGTTCTCAGCTCCCGTGAATGGTGTCTATCAAGCTCCTGAAGTTCTCAAGCTGGAAGGGAAGAGTCTGGTCTGGGAGAAAGTGATCGATGCCGGTGATCATCCGAATTTTTTCGTCGAAGCGGTCACGGTTCGTGATGGTGAAATTCATCAAGTGACCCGGGAGATCCAAGTTCCCCCGGCCAAGCGGACCTTGAATCTGGAGGTCCTCACCGATGCGTCCGATTATCGGCCTGACAAAGAGGCCACAATCCGGGTGAAGCTGACCCAAGCTGATGGGAGCCCGTTTGTTGGACAGACCGTTTTGGCGGTTTATGACAAAGCGCTCGAATACATTTCCGGCGGCTCCAATGTCGGGGACATTCGAGAGTTTTTCTGGAGTTGGAAGCGCAGACACCATCCTCAGGGGGAAGATAATTTGGGGCGTTATTTCCCGAATCTGCCACTGACGCCTGAAGACTCCATGGCTCGGTTAGGACTTGGGTTGCAGGGATCGGAAGAGATTGGGGATGCGTTTGGAGGGGCGGAGCTGGCTCTGGATGAGGCCGCGCCGGCGATGAAGATGTCTTCGCGAATGGCCCCGCAGGCGGCAATGGCTTCGGTGCCGGGAGCGAAGGATGACGTCGCCGAATCGACGGAAGCCCCGCTGGCAGAAGCCGTTGTTCGGACGGATTTTGCGGATTCCATTTTCTGGGCAGCTGCCTTGGAAACCGATGCGGAAGGACTGGCGACCGTAAAGATTGATCTGCCGGATAACCTCACGACGTGGAAGATCAAAGGG
>CAYGQD010000368.1:0-4110 GCA_964351855.1 uncultured Verrucomicrobiales bacterium | reverse complement strand
CGGGAGATTCAGGTTCCCCCCTTTGGTCGGATACCGCTGACGAACACGCCGCCGTTGCAGTTGGAAGCGGGGGATCGGCTGGATTTCATCGTGCATGCGAACCGCTCCGCCAACAGCGATACGTTTTACTGGGACGTCGCTCTGCGGAAAGTGGCGTCGGATCCCGCTCGGAAAACTCAAATCGCGGCCCGATCCGCTCCGGATTTCAACTACACCCGGGACATTCTCGCGGGCACGAACGGGCCGGGGAGTTGGACCTACTGGATGGCGGATTTGCAGATCGGCGCAGAGGGTTCGCCGAAGCTGGAAAACTTTAAACCGATTCGGTTTTTGGATGATGAGTCGTTGAAACTGACGCCGCGAAGTCAGTTTCCGGTTTCGAACAGCGACTTGGGCTATCTAAGTCTCTATCCGACGGGCGGTCACCCCGGGGAAGACGGAAAGGTAGTCGTCCGACGTTGGCGGGCCAATGCGGACGGTCGCTACCGCGTGGATGGCGAGTTATTTCGGCCCAGCAAGGAAGGCGATGGGATTCGGGCGCTGATCGTGAAAAACGGGGCAGACGTGCTGGGCGACTTCGTCATTGGTGATACCCGGAAGCAGCCGACGAAGTTGAACGCGCTGGATATGAAAGCGGGGACCACGCTCGACTTCATCGTTTCAGCGAACGGCACGTCCCACTACGACGGGTTTCACTGGACGATGAAGGTGGAGCGGCTCGATGCCGAGGGGAAGGTCAACTACACCTCGGTTTCCGATCGGGAATTCGAGATTTTTGCCAAAATTAAGCGGGGGGAGGTCGTTCCCGGGCGCTGGAACTATCTGCACGCGACGTTGGAGAATCCGAAAAACGATCGGCTCCCGCTCAAGAACGTGGCCGAGCTTCCGCAACGCGATCCGAGAGGGAATCTTCGCTTGGCGAGCTCAGAAGCGACGCCCCTGGAAGGCGGTCTTCAACATCTCCATCTTTCAGGAGACGGTGGCCACCCTGGCGCGGGCAACCATGTGGCGGTGCGGCGTTGGGAACCGGATCGCAATGGGACTGTTTCCATCACCGCGCCGTATCGCAAGCATCGCGAAGGAGGCGACGGCATCACGTTTGTCGTGCGTCACTCGCGGCTCGGGGTTCTGTTTCGCGATGAGGTGGATGGAGCGGAAATCGCCTCCATTCCACTGAATCTAAACTTCGTCGATGTCCGCAGTGGCGATACGATCGATTTCATCGCGATGCCTCGGGAGAACCCGTCGTTCGACGAATACAGCTGGGCCCCCGTCATCGTTTGGGAGCCGGATGCAAATCCTCCGGGCAAGATTGCCGCCGACTACGACCGTGATTTTCTCGGCCCTCACGGCGTTCCTCTCAGCCATCGGCCGGACCAATATCCCTGGGCTGCGCTCGCCCAAACGCTCCTCATTTCGAACGAGTTCATGTTCGTCGATTAGGGAGGCGTCGAATTTTGGCGGCAATTGCGGAAAAATTCTGTAACATCTGGCGAGTTTTCCCCTCGTTCCACGAAAGAAGATTCCCCGAATCCAGCCCCTTGCCCCTCATGACTCCCAACGACGTTGACTCCCTCTCTCTCCCCGGACATTTCCAACAATCCCTCAAAAAGACCGGTGCCGCTGCGGGCGGGATCAGTTTTGTCGCCGGGTTCGTTTCGGATGTGCTTCAGCCCCTGGCGCCCTTGGCGAACTACCTGCTCATCCTTTCGGTGGTGGCGATTGTGGTTCTGGGACTGATGGCGCTGGTGGCGAAGGGGACGCGGGGATGGGCGATTCCGATGACGGTGCTGGCATTCTTTGTCGGGTTGTTTTCCGGGGCCGTGGTTGCATTGCAAAAAGGTGGGGAGCAGACGGAAGAGCGCGGCATTGTCGCGGCGAATGTTCCGGCGATCGCTCAGTTCCAAGAAACGCTGGGGTTGATCCAAAAAAACGTGGCGGAGATTAAGGAGACGACGGTGCGGATCGAGGAGAAGACGGACAAAGTGCTGGAGAGCGTGGAGTCGATGGCCTCTTCGTTTTCGGAACTGGGGAACCAGGGTGGAATCATCCCGAATCCGGAGACGCCGCAACAGCACTATCACAACGCTCGACTTTACGAGCTGAAAGGCGACTACGGGAACGCCCGCCGTTCCTATCTGGCTTACTTCAATTTCGATCTCGAGTTTCTCGATCCCCATCTTCGATTCCAGGAATTTCTCAAGGTGCAGGAAGGACGCTCCGGGGCGCGGGAGAGCTATCAATATATTGCGAATCGTTCTAAAACCATGATACCCAAATTGGCGGCGACCCTCCTCTGGGATCGCGACAAGCGAGTGGTGGACTTGGGAGCGTTCATTGCCCAACATCCCGACTTCGCCGCTGCCTACTATCTTTTGAGCCAGGACTATTCGATGGATCGATTGGGAACGCAGAGCCTGGACGATCAGCGCAAAGAGAAGGAGTTGCTGGAGACCTTTCAAAGGCTCGACGGCGAGGGCAACTTCGTCCGCTATTTCTTAGATAAAGAGATGGTGGCGGCTTGGCAGGCAGATGCAACGAAACGGCTCGCCAGTTTGCAAGCGGCTTCCGCGCGAATGGAGAATCCGGTTACCGCAACCTGGACCAGCAGCAACTCAGGCTGGATGGGCTACATCCAAATTGTAGAACCGACCTTAGAGATTCTCTGGCGCGAAGCCGGGAAAGGGGACTTCAAGTCCACCGGCAATTCCCGCACCATGAACCAGGCCACTGGGAAGCCGCATCCCAACACCACGATCACGCTTCCGAACAGCCATCCGCAGGCCGAGTTCGAAGTGAAATACGTGAACGCGGCGGGCGTCGAAATGGGCCCCTACCCAATCAGCTTCGATCCCATCTCCGGCACCCTGGAGCAAAGCAAACAAGTTCTGGAACTGACCAAGCAAGCCTGGGTTTCGTTCCGTGATTGGGACGGCAAAGTCCTCTGCTACTTCACCCATCTCATGACCCACCGCGGCGTCTTCACCAAGATCACCTACGGGATCAATCAGGAAACGCCCAATCAAGAATTCGAGTTCCCCGCCTACAATCAGCCGGGCAACGCACCCATCGGCGAAGACGTGCCCACCCACATCGAAGTTCCCGCAGATACCCAATTCATCACCGTTCAGGTGCTCTTCCGCGATGGGACGGAATCGGAGGTGAATCGCTACGTGCGCTAGGTAGGTCGATTCGATCGAACGGTCGGAAGGTTGACAGGTCAGGTGGCCGACAGGAAGCTATTTCCGAAGGATCGAACATGCGTTTTATCAATCCCAGGACCGACCTCGCGTTTAAGAAAATCTTTGGCTCTGACGGTAGCAAGCCAATCCTGATTTCCTTTCTCAACGCCATGCTTTACGACGGGGAGTCAGAGATCGTCGATCTGGTCATCCTCGATCCTTACTCGATTCCACGGTTGGAAGGGATGAAGGATTCCTATCTGGATGTGCGCGCCAAGCTCCGCGATGGCGAGACCGTCTTGATCGAGATGCAGGTCTTAAACGTGCCGGGATTGGAAAAGCGGATTCTCTACAATGCGGCGAAGGAATATGCCAACCAGCTAGAGCGCGGCACCGACTACGAAGCTCTCAATCCCGTGATTGCCCTCACGATCACCGATTTCGAGTTGTTCGCTGATCCGGAGCTGGCGAATCGTGTCATTTCTCGGTTTGCGTTGGTGGAGAAAGAGATGCTGATCCACTACCCGGATGGCGATGTGGAGTTGGTTTTTGTGGAACTGCCAAAATTCCAGCTTGAGGAGAGCGAGCTGCAAACCTTGACGGAAAAATGGCTCTATTTTCTCCGCACCGCCCCCGATCTCACCGCGATCCCGGATCGCTTGGGAGAGGTGCCAGAGATTCATGACGCCTTTGAGATCGCTGAATTCGCCAGACTGACTCGGGAGGAGGAGCGTGCGCTCGAGAAAAAGGCGCAATGGGTCGCTGATCAGAAAAGCATTCAGCAGATGTATCAGGACGAAGCAAAACGGGCTGAGGAGCAGGCGAAACGGGCTGAGGAGCAGGCAAAACGGGCTGAGGAAGAATCAAAACGAGCAGAGGCGCAGGCAAAACGCGCTGAGGAGCAGGCAAAAAGGGCTGAGCAAGAAAC
>CAYGQD010000367.1:0-4170 GCA_964351855.1 uncultured Verrucomicrobiales bacterium | reverse complement strand
TCTAACAGGTTGCCAGAAAGCGCTTGAGTGCTTCAGAGGCAGCCATATTGTCTAGCCCCAGAAAATGATCTCAGTCCAACTTCCATCTGGTGGGTCGCCGATTCCCCAAAGTGACTGGGTCGAGATCGAGCAGATCGCTGCGTCCACCCCTCCGAAGTGGTTCAAGGATTTCTCATCCGCCAATCCAATCGGTGGCCTACACCTCAATTTTCCAAGCGGTTCATTACTCGGCTTTTCAGGCGATGTCCGCTGCACAATTCATTCGTCTGCTTACTACAAGATGATGATTACCCATCACTACCTGTGGAGTAGCTCATCGCCAACCTCTGATTGGGCGAGAGGATGGTTTCCTATCGGAACTGCTGAGGACGGCGACTATTGGATTACACCTAGTGGCGGCGACTCCAACGCTGTCCACTACTTCTGTGACAGTGCCTTTGATCCTCAAGCACCCAGATTCGGAGATCCCATCGCTGATTTTGACACGTTGCTAAAGGCCGCTGAAATCACTCCAATCGATAATGAGTGGGACTTCGCCGGACGCCCAAACATGGGCTAACAAGGCGTCGATCTCAACACCTGACCCTTGGCGAGTCGAAAGCATCATGACCATTCAAACATCAACCCAGAAGTCGGAGTCCACCCCCGGTCAGGTGTGAGATGACTCGAACGTTCGTCCCAAAGAAATCATGAAAACCATGAAAACCTTATCCGTCCTTCTTTTCGTCAGTGCGATTTCATTCACTGGTGGTTTCGCTCAAGATCTCACACGTGAACAAGCATTGAAGATTGGATCTGATAGCGACGGGATTGGAAACGGGAAGTTTTGGTTTGAGCACGGCGACTCGTCTCCGCCGTTCACTCACGCAGGGCACATAGCAATTTCTCGGGGCAGCCAGATCACGCTCACACTCAATGATGGCGCAACCTCAAGGCTCGGTGTAAATGCGCCCTATGACGATGGAAGTCAGACGCGGCTCGACTTCTTCACTTCCTCCAACGGAAAGGGATGGGTGGCAGCGCATGTTCTGAAACCTGAAATGGAGAATACCCGTCCAGAGCCGCCTCGCGATGAACGCCCAGCAGCGCACAAGGCGCTCAGTCCCGCAGCCAAGCTGGCAATAGACCAAGGTGATCTCGATTTTCTTGGCGCGCTTCTCAAGAAGGGATTGCGGGTTAACGAAGCGCTAGATTTCCAAGATGGAGATACACTGCTTCACGAAGCTACGTCGTGGGGGAAGCTCGATATCGTGAAGTTTCTTCTGAAGAACGGGGCCGATCCCACGGTTAGGGATCGCTACGGAGAGCGTCCGATCGATGCGGCGATTCGGGCCAAGGAAGAAGATCTCTGCAAACTCCTTTCAAAGCCAGATGGCGATGAACCGTTGGTTGACGGAGTTCCTTCCGGTCTCATTGAAGAGGTGCTTCCACACCGATACACGGGTGAGAATTACTTTATTTCATGGAATGGCAAAGATCCCGAGCCAGAGATTCTTGCCAAAATCCGGAAGACCCTTCCTAAAGCCCGCGCCGCATCACGAATGAAAACCCTCGATCGTCGGCCGCTTGGGGCACATTCCTGGTATCAGGACAAGGAAAGCGGAGAGTTTGGGACATTAATCGAAGTGAAGGTCGACAACGAGGGCGAGGTCTGGACGACAACCGTTCGAACAACTGTCGGACCAATTTTGGCAGGTGGAGGCTGGAAGGGAAAGGCGCGCAAGGAGTATGGATACTGGTATACCTATGACGTAAATGGCTGGGACGAGTAGCAGGAAAGCTTAGAGGGGCAACCAAGGACGAACAAGACGCGGATGATCAACTGCCTGCCCGCGCCGAGTCGGAAACGTCATGAGCCATTCAACGTCAACCCTGAAGTCGGAATGCGCTGTCGGCAGGCAGTGACATCGCTTTTACGTTCGGCTGAAAAAATGAAGATGTACCCGTTGCAATTGCTCGTGTTGGCAGCAGTCGGGTGCTCAGTGCCTGCGGGAAAAGTCGTGAACCCAGATGGCGATGTTTTCAAGAAAGAGACAGCTTTTGGGAAGGTTGGTATGACACGAACAGAGTTCTATTTAGCCAACCCGCCAACAACTGGTGTTGACGTATCCTTGGCAAAATGGACGGGGTCTGTCCCATTCACCTACACATTTCATCATGAGTTGCACCCGATCGGATCTTCCAGATATATTGAGGTGCTGTATGCATTGCGGAATGAGCCGGAGAAGGGGGGAGATCTAGCCAATATCAGATACTCGACCAGTGACCACGATCTTGTCTTCCGCCTTACTGAAGTTCGCGAGTTCGGCGAGACCGAGTCGAAGATGCCTTACCACAAATTTATGTTTGGTGCCTACGATCAGGTGTTCGGGGTTGAAGCGGTCATTGATCCGATTCCGTTTCTCGTCCCTGGGGCAAACCAACCGAATGCCGAACAAGGCGCGGATGATCAACTGCCTGCCCGTGATGAGCCGAAAGCTGAATGAAGATTCAAAACTCAACCTTGAAGTCGGTGCTCGCTGTCGGCAGGCAGTGACATCGCTTGGACGTTCGCAAGAACGAAAACTGTCGCAATACTACTCACTCTCTCTCATGAACTGCACACAATGCAATCAACCGTTCGGGCAAATGGCGTCACTGGGATCTCAGACTGATGGCTATAAATGCGGAGCATGCAACGCCGTCTGCTGCGACGTGTGTTGCCACGGTAAAGCCAAGGAGCTTAACCGTTTCAAAATGGTTTGCGGACGATGCGGGTCAGATAATGTGAGCGCCTTCCAATCGGCAGCCCCATTGACTGAATCATATGGAGATTTGATGATGCGCATGGCCCAAAAGTCCAGGGAGGATCGAACCAAAGCAGATAGTGCGGAGGGAGAGGAAGGGGGAGCAGTCGCCGGCTGCATTGGACTTGTCATAATTGTAGCAGCACTCATTTACTGGTTCTTCTTTAGGTGAAAAAGAAAAAGCATGGCGAACAAGCTGTAAGATTCTCGTTCACCCACCCCCTATTCATTCAACAGGGTATGATCGCTCAGCTAACAGGGGATGATTTGGAGCTAAAGAGCACCGATCTCCGATCTGTCATGGCTGTGAGATTCGCCTCCACAACCATTGCCCAATGCGAACAAGACGGTGGAGGCAAGGCGGATAGCAGCGGTTCTAGGTCCGGACTGCGGACTCTGTCAGTCGCCGTGCTGAGCACGTCTCCCGCCAGAACCCTTGCCGGGTGAGAGCTTCTTCTCCGCCCGCCTCACCTCAAACGTTAGCCCAAAGAAAACCCACGCATGATCGAAGCCGATGAAAAGAAGAGGCGCCTCGAAGTGGTGAAGCGCATTGCCATCGGAATGGCCGAGCGGAATGGCGATCCGATCCTTTCGAAGACGAAGATTCTCACTGAATCGACCTTTGAGGGTAATCCGAAATCCGCCGATGAGCTCGACCGCCAGAATCCCGTAGCCACGCAAGAAGATGGAGGACGCTACTTCCCCCATGTTCGAATGGATGGGAGAGGCCAGTTGAATATTATTTGGCCAAGCGGAATCGAAAAGACGATCAAATTCTGGATTCCTGAAGAGTATCTTGAGGACGAACCGTCAGGCGACCGCCCTACACCCACCACGGCTTCTACTGCCGGACAGAGCGCAGGAACCGAACTCGAACAGGCCCTCCAGCGGATGAGGAACGTCGATCCTCGGGTGCCCTTTTCCATCTCAGAGATTCCTGGATTCGCATTCACCGATTTCTCGGAGATGCAACAGCAGATTCGGAGCGGCAAATTTGCGATCGCGAAGTTCTCTTTCCATCAGGAGCCCACGATACTTGGCCTCGTAGCGCCGGGTAGTCGCTTTCTTTATTTGGCGTCCATCGCCGCCACATACCTGATCCCACTTGCCTCAGTGGTCCTTGCTTTCACGGTTTCCCACTGGTTTTGGCTCGGACTGCTCTATTTCTTGGTGGGAGCGCGAGTTTCGATCAACATCTGGAAGAACTCAATCCTGCGAGCGGCATTTCACTCAGAGCCGGCATTTTGCCTCCTATTCTACAGCTCGAAGATCAACGCATATGATTTGACGACTTCCACCGAATACGAATGGCAACAACTAACAGGCAAGGGCTAATCGGGTAGGCCCAGGGTTTGAACCTGGGCCCCCCACACCACCGGACATG
>CAYGQD010000366.1:0-4195 GCA_964351855.1 uncultured Verrucomicrobiales bacterium | reverse complement strand
ATGGACTACGACTATCGCTACATCTGGGGTCCCTGTTTTCACGGCAGCAAACATGCGGCGGCGGAGTTACCCGAAATGCTGAAGTGGCTTTGGGAGTAGTAGGGGAGAAGATGAGCGGATTCATCAATTTTGCCCTCGGGGTCCTCATCTCTTTCGCAGTGGCGTGGGCGACGTTCACCGGGCTTCTTTTCATGGTTGGAGCAGCCTACATCTCCCTTTACAATGAGCGATTTTCAAGGCATCTCGCCGGTCCAATTTGGCGGGAAGTGCTAGATATCTACAGATTGAAACGGAACCCGGGCAGTGCGGTCGAAGTGATCGCCTTTTTGAACGTTACCTCGGTCTTCTCGGTATTTCGGCCGGACAATCCAATATTCCGCGACACCGGCCGCTGCGTAATCCGCCGCTTTGGCCCGATCGATCGCCAGCGAGGTGATCGCGACTTCCACGACGAATTGAGCGGTCGTCGGCTTGGTTTTCCGGAGTTTCGACCTCGCACCGGCCACCACCGAAATATCGGGCTCCGGCTCCGAGTTTCCAATTGTCAGAGGATCTTCCTTTCTCACCCAAAACGCCTCTTTCGGGCAATGTTCCTCCAGCATTTCCAGAAGGATGTCAGTGATCAGAATATGGAGATCGGACTTCGACATTTTCTTGAAAAGGACACCGTTCAGCAGCTCGACATCACCATCTGCAAACGCTCCGCACTCGATCATTCGGTGATAATCCTCGATAGAGATTGGGGCGACGCTTTTGCGAACGTCAGGAATATTGAGAATCTCGATCACAGCGTAATTTTAAGCGATAGGATAGCGATTCGGCAAGTTGGATTGGGCCAGCCCTATCGAACCACCAAATTCCCTCGCAGCGGAGCCACCTCGATCGTCACCTCGGCCCCGGAGTTGAATTGGATGAAATCCGACTCAATCCCGTCGCTGAAAAGCACGCCGTTTTCCGGCATGAACGAGCGAATCGTAAGCGGTTGTTGGCTCGACACCTCGCCGAAGACGAGTTCAGCCTGAGTCGTTTTGCTCGGGAACGGCTCGCGAACCGTGAAATAGAGCTGCTCCGCGTCCCAGGGGATTTGGCGTTGCTCGGTTGGGAAGGCGGTTTGGCCGCCGAGGGCGTTCGTGATCGCAGTGGCCCCCTGGAGCAGGCTGGTGAGCCAACCGGTCGATCCCAGACCGGTCGAGACGATCACGCCGCTGGAGGAATGCCGCTCCTCGCGCTCGCCGCTCCGGATGAGATACCGCGAGGAGACGTGGGATTTCTGGCCAATGAAAAAATCGTTCACCGCGAGCAATTCCTGGCCGTCATTGAGCTTGGCCTGTCCCATCGTGACCGATTGCTGCCGATGATTGCGTTTCAGGACGACAGGGAGCAGCCCGTCCAATTCATCGACCGTGAAGGGGAGCAGCGCGCCATCCCAACGATCCGGATCCGGATTCACGCCGATGAGCGGTTGGCCGTGCCGCAGGTATTTTAGGGTGTTGGCCACGAGCCCGTCTTGGCCAATGGCGATCACGACATCGTTGGGTCCAAAAACGAAGTTAGGGAGAAAGGAGCGATCGATGAACTGAACCCGTCCGGAGTCCTTCATCTGTTTGCGAGCGCGGACGACGTTCGACTTATAAACCGCGTCTTCTTGCTGATAGTCGGCGAATTTACCGCCCCGGCGTTCCACAAAAAACTCCGCTTGAGCCAGGGTATTGAAGCGTTTCTTGAGGTGATCGACCCGCGTCTCCCGCGTGACCACCACAACTTTGTCCTCTTCGAACGACTTCATTGGGCGCTCTGACGGCGACGGCTCGGCTGGAGCAGGTCTTGCAGCATCTCAGGCGCGATGTTCAGTTCGCCGATTTTCTCCGCGTTTCCGGCCAAATCATGGAACGCCGCCGCGATCAGTCGATCCGGCTGCATCGAAACTCCGGCGAGCGCTTGAACGATCTTGGGATCCGAGTCGGCTAAGGCGCGAACCACCGCGTGAACGCTGTGGGCGCGGGCATCGGCTTCGGTGCGCGCGTTTTCGGCGGCCAGGGAGACCAGCTCTTTGCGTCGCTCTTCCATTCCGATTTCGTGCGTGGTCTGGGTGGCGGCGATCTGATGCTGCTTCTCCTGAACCGCCTGCTCGGTGCGAAGCTCGTTTTCCTTGATGGATCGCTCTTGCTCCACGCCGGCATTTCGGCGCGCGTAAATCGCGTCATCGGCCTCTTTCAACATCTGTTCGCGAGCCTCCGCTTCTAAAGCGCGAGCCGTTTCCGGGTTCGGTTTGATCGCCAGAATCGACAGACTCAGGATTTCCAGACCGAGCGATTGGATTTCTGAATGATCGGCTAAATCAGCCAGCACCTCTTCCCCAAGTTGCGATCCCAATCGCAGAGATTCGCGCAACCCGGTGGTCTGAATGCGGCCTCGCGTGAGCACTTTGACCGCATTGATCACTCGTTGCTGCAGTTTTTCGGGATCCTGAGAAACGTAGTGCCGCCCGCTGCGATCGAGCGTGTAGTTCAGCAACTGGGCGATCTTTCCAGGTTCGGAGATGCGATAGGTGACTTGGCCCTGAATCGTGATTTCCTGAAAGTCGGAAGTGACCTCTTCGAACATGAACGGTGCGTCGGTCGATTCCAGTGGGATCGCGACGAGTGACGTGTTGGGCCGGAAATACCAGAAGGCGAGGCCGGTGCCCTCCTGAATCCTCTCGCCGCCGCGAAAGCGCATCACGAACTGAGTGGGATCGAACTTTGTATAACGGAAACCGAGCATTTTTAAGTTTACCGTAATTTTGAGAAAGAACAAATAGAGCGATTCGGAGGAGGTGCCCGTGGCTTTGAGGGCGTCTCGGTTCAGAACTCCGGCATTCCAAAGGCGTTTTCGATCAAATTGAACTTTGGAGGCATGGCTTCTTCCAGAATCACTTCGACGATGTCAAAACGGAAGCGAACTTCCGGTTTGTCTAAATGACGGAGCCAGGACTTCGCGCCCCGGATGATGAGCTTCTGCTTTTCGTGATCCACCGCATCGGAAGGACGCCCGAAATCCAGGCTGGTCCGGGTCTTCACCTCCACAAAGACGAGCACGTCCGAGTCCCGGCAGACAAGATCGATCTCGCCACCTTTTTTGGCCCGATAATTCGTCCAGAGCACCTTCCAACCGCGTCGCGTGAGCCAGGTTTGCGTGAGTTTCTCGCCCCACGCTCCAATTTCCAAGTGGGTCATCCGAGCTGAAAGCCCATTCTCATCCACCCTGATCAAACGGCAGGGAGAGCTGAGCGACCGGTCGAAACGAGCGGCGATGGATTGGACAAGGCCCATGGCGATTCAATTGAGCGAGGTGGTACTTTGTGCCGTAACCCTTGTGTTTTTCAAAGCCGTATTCCGGATATTTTTTGGCGAAGTCCAACATCAGGCGGTCGCGCTCGACTTTGGCGATGATGCTGGCTGCTGCGATCGAAAGGCTAATCGAGTCACCTTTGACCAAGGGTTGCTGATGGAACGGGAAGCCTTTCACCTTCAAGCCATCGATCAAGACCGCGTCCGGTTTCGGGGCCAATTTCTGTGCCGCTTGAAGCATCGCGGCATGGGTTGCCCTGAGAATATTGAGCCGATCGATCTCCGGTGGGGAAATCAAGGCGGAGGCCCACTGGATTCCAGCGTGATTGGTCAGTTCCTCGTAAATTGCCTCACGCTTCTTCTCAGAAAGCTGCTTCGAGTCCGTCAGATAGGAATGCGTGAAATCAGCCGGTAAAATCACCGCAGCAGCACTCACTGGACCTGCCAAGGGACCACGACCAGCTTCGTCAATTCCGGCAACTAGCGAGAAGCCGTTCTTCCGCAATTGATTCTCCCAAGCCAAATCCGGCATGGGTCGTCTCGTCAGGGTTACGCCTTTTTCTCGGCGGCGGCATCGCGCTTCCGCTGCTTCCGCTCACCCTTCGCCTTCGATGCTTTCGCATGGGCATCAGCGACGGCTTTCACCTTCCAACCGCTCTTTGCCGGACGCACTGTGGTGGCAGCTTTTCCGAGGCGAGTCCGCATGTAACCGAGCTTCGCCCGACGAACTTGACCGCGACCGACGACTTCGATCAGAGCAACGCGCGGAGAATGGATCTGAAAAACCCGCTCTACGCCTTCGCCGTTAGAAATTTTCCGAACGGTAAACGCCTGATTGATCCCAATTCCACCACGAGCAATGACAA
>CAYGQD010000365.1:0-4233 GCA_964351855.1 uncultured Verrucomicrobiales bacterium | reverse complement strand
CCGATAAAGCTGCTCCACGAGAAATTCGCGGCCAGGCGCAAGGCTTGTTGGTCCTGTTCACCCTGGGATTGGGGATGTTCATCGGGGCTCAGATCGCTGCGAAAATCGAAGCAAGCCACACCACGCCGGAAGCGATTGAATTTGGGGCTCAAGTGGCAGCCCTGAATCTAGAAATCGAGGATGCGCAGGAGGAAGCGAAACTGGAGTTGATCGCAAAACGAGATGAAGCTCGCCATCAAGAGCTGAAGGCGATCGAGTGGCAACCGCTCTGGATGAAACCGGCGGTTTTCGCCGCGATCATTCTGGTCATTTTTGTGATCGTTTTCCGAAATCCAACGAGTTCGAAGACGCGGGATCAGCTGGCGAAGTCATGAGCAAGACTTGGAAAATTGCTGGCATCAATTTCGACCATTTTCACATGGGCGATTTGCTCCGGGCCGTTCACGAGCATCCTCAGGCGGAGTTAGTTGGGATCTGTGATGAGCAGCCGTTGCGCATGGTTGGGGCTCAAGCGAATTTCGAGATTCCTGAGGAGCGCGTCTTCACCGATCATGCGGAGTGTCTGGAAAAGACTGCGCCCGATTTGGTGGTTCTGTGCCCTGCGGCTGCCCGACACGCGGAATGGACCGAGAAAGTGGCACCCTTTGGCGTCCACATCCTGATGGAGAAACCCTTTGCCGGATCCGTGGCGGAAGCCGACCGCATGATTGCGGCGATGGCTCCCACGGGAAAGCAACTGGCGATCAACTGGCCGCTGCGATGGATGGCTGCGCATCACCATGCCTATGAACTGGTGCAACAAGGTGTCATCGGTGAGGTCGTCGAGGTGCACACCTACGGAGGAAATCGCGGTCCGCTTTACCACGGAGCGGACAAAATCGAACAGGAACCAACCGCCGAAGAAAAAGCCGCCAGTTGGTTCTACTCGAAAGAAGAGGGTGGGGGGAGTCTGCTCGATTACATGGGATACGGGACCACCTTGGGCACTTGGTACCTCAACCTCCGCAAACCGATCGAGGTGCTTTGTATGACGGATGATCCGCCAGGATTGCACGTCGATGAGCATGCGATTGCGATCGCGCGGTATGAATGCGGGTTGTCGAAATTTGAGACACGCTGGGGAACATTTACCGATCCATGGACTCACCAACCTCAACCCCAGTGTGGATTTGTCCTCGTCGGCAGCGCCGGGACCATTGGGATTCCGGACTATACCCCGGAACTTTGGCTACAGACTCGTGAACGTCCCGAGGGGTATTCCGTGCCGGTTCCCGAGATGAAGCCTCCATTTCAAAATCCGATTCAGTATTTCATCGATCGCCTCGACGCAGATCAGCCGGTTGAGGGACCTCTCTCGGTAGAAGTGAGCCGGATCGGTCAGCAAATTGTCGATACCGCGTTGCACAGCGCTCAAGAGAAACGCGCGGTGCCGCTGGTTCGCTAGGGAACCGATTCGCCAGATGAAGGTTCCGGAAGATTGCCGACAGCTACTCCTCGTCACCACGGAGAATTGGGATGCATCAGCGGGCCTGCTACAACGGTTCTCTCTCGGCGAAGAAGGAGAATGGTCTGCGGAGGAAGATCCGTTTCCGGTTGTGGTTGGGAGCTCGGGATTGGCTTGGGGGCGTGGACTTCACCCTCCGGACCGCACCGGCGTAAAAAAGCGAGAGGGCGATGGAAAATCCCCTGCGGGTGTGTTCGACTTGGGAACCGCCTTCGGAGAGGCGCTCGATCCGCCGATTGGGGTGAGATTTCCGTATCGGCAAGTCGGCGAACATGATTTCTTCGTCGATGATGTCGCATCGGCGGACTACAATCAGTGGGTTTATCACGAGTCCGATCGGACAACTCGTTGGCAGTCGTATGAGCGGATGGATCGGGACGATCACCTTTACGAGTTGGGAATCGTAGTTCGTCACAATCCGGAACCGGTTGAGCCAGGATCCGGCAGCGCGATTTTCCTGCACCGGTGGAGGGAACCTGGTCATCCAACCACCGGCTGTACCGCCATGGCTAGTGCAAACCTGAAGTCGCTGCTCGGTTGGCTCGATCCAGAAAAGTGCCCCCTGTTCGTTCAGATTCCGGAGTCTTCATTCTTCTTCCTAGAGGAAGCCCCGCATCTTCTGAGCCGACGCGGAAAGCCCGAAAATAAGGTCGAATGATCGGGTGGCCGAATCCAGCCGATAAATTCTGCGTTTTTGTCACATAAAAATGCGACTGGCAACGTCAGAGCAGTGAGATTGCGCTTCGTTTTGTGAAACTGTTAGGTTTTGTGAAATACTGGATTGACGCACTCTGACTATCCGATAGTATGTCTCAGCTAGATTCTAGAACCAGCTAACTCTACCCTCCTTCCATCTTCTCTAGATTGGATCTGCTCCTCATCTCATGAAATTTTCGAAAACTGTCGCTGGAACGCTAGCGCTGATACTGACATCGCTCACTCTCGGACCGGTTTTCGCCGCGACTACGGAAGTCAACGGGATTGCAGCCGTTGTGAACAGTGAGGTCATTACCAAGTCTGAAGTTCGCAACGCCTCTCAGGTTCAGGTGCAGCTCTTGCTGGTGCAGGAAGGACGGCGATTAAATGCAAATGCTCTTCAGGCTCGGGTTCGGGAAATCGAAAGTAACGCCCTCCGGGATCTGATCGATCGGAAACTGATTCTGGTGCAATTCAGTGAGTTGGGCGCGGAGATACGCGACCAGCATGTCGACCAGGCGGTCGATAAATTTGTCCGGGAACGCTTCGAGGGAGACCGGAACCAATTTCACAAGGAACTCGCAAACAACGGCCTGACCGTTAAGCAATTTCGGGAAATGCAACGGGAAACGATCATCGTTCAAGCGATGCGAAGCCGAAACGCGGGCGTCGATGATGTGATCGTCACGCCAGTGGAACGACAGCAATTTTGGCGGGATAATCCTTCGTTATTCAGTTCGGATGGTTTCGTGAAAATCCGTACGATCACCATCCCCAAGGTTTCAGAGAGCGATCCTAATTCCGGTCCGTCTCAGGTAGCGCTTGTCGAAGAGATTCTCAGCAAACTGCGCGCAGGGGCTGATTTTGCGACGATGGCTCGCACACACAGCGTCGATAGTGGTGCCCCCGATGGCGGTGAGCGGGGAACGTTTTCCAAGGCCGACCTCAACTCAGAATTGGCGGATGTAGCCTTTACCATTCGTCCTCAAACCGTCAGCGATATCATCGATTTGGGAAGTTTTTATACCCTTGTTTATGTCGATGCCAGGGAGTTGGGGAAAATCGCCCCTCTTGAAGAAGTTGAGGAAGAAGTTGAGCGGCGGGTGCTCCAAAACAAGCGTCAGGCGAAGGTGGAAGAATGGCTTTCTCGGCTTCGTCGGGACGCCAATATCCGCATTTTTGATTGAGCCTAGCCTGAAAATCGGAGCGTTTCTCCTTCTCCGCAGCGCCCGCCAAAACCCAATTCAGGTGAAAGTTCTCAAGATCTATGTCTCGCCTGACCATACCTTTTTCGGATATCACGGAAAAGAAGCAGGAAAAGCGCCCATGGTCGAAGTGGAATCCGTTGATTGTGTCGCCGGAAAGGGATTAAAGGGTGATCGTTTCTTTGGATTCAAGGAAGATTACAAAGGACAGGTCACCTTTTTCTCTCAGGCGGTTTTCGAGGACATGCGCTCGCGATTTGAGGTCGATGAAGCGAATCCTGCGTGGTTTCGTCGCAATGTGTTAGTCGATGGCGTGGATCTGAATACCTTGATCGGTCAGGAATTTGAGCTCCAAGGGATTCGTTTTAAGGGCACCGAGGAGTGTCGTCCGTGCTATTGGATGGATCAGGCCTTCGCGGATGGAGCGCATGAAGCCTTGAAAGGAAATGGTGGGCTTCGAGCCAAGATCCTCACCGACGGCGTTTTGCGGTGCGATTTGTGAAGGTTTCTACGGCACTGATGGCAGGTGGGCGTTCTCGAAGGTTTGGAACGGATAAGGCCTTCGCAACCGTCAACGGAAAACCGCTTTGGAAAGCGCAGTTGGAAAAGCTGGTGGACCTGACGCCGGGAGAGATGCTCCTGTCATGTCGGGAAACGCAAAACTTTGGCCTCCTCCCGGGCGTTGAGCGGGTTTTTGATGAGATCGCAGACCAGGGGCCTCTTGGCGGTTTGGCTGCCTGTTTGGTGCGGGCCAGCCATGCAAAGCTCGTCGTCTTGGCGGTCGATTTGCCCAAAATGACGGTAGAGTTTTTGGAAGAAATGCTGGAG
>CAYGQD010000364.1:0-4234 GCA_964351855.1 uncultured Verrucomicrobiales bacterium | reverse complement strand
GCCTCCGGCAGTTGCGCCAGCTCCACCAGCGCCTCCTCCCCTCCCCGCGCGTGCTTCGCCTCCAACTGCGGCGCCAGCGTTTCATCCACCAGCACCACATGATCTACCCCAAACTCCCGCGCCTGGGCATTGATCGTCTCCACGGACCGATGTGCCGCCAGTCCCACAATCTCCATCCGATCCGGAATATCCCGAGCCACCTTGCACGCACTATCCCCAATCGAGCCCGTCGAACCGAGCACGACGACCTTCTTCCGGGTGACCGACGATGTTGTCATAGGGCCCAGCCAAGCGAAGGGAACGCGCGAAGGCAAGCGGGAATCGCGGGTTGTGAGGATTCCCGAATCGCCGCGCAGACAAGTCCAGCGAGATGAAGCCACCATGCAATTGCGCCCCCGCTTCAATCATCCATCGCGGAAGTCTCCACAATTCCCGATCGGTAGTGTGGCCAATCTTCTGCAACTGTTAGGGAAATGGCGTCATCTTGGTCACCACAACTGCTGAAAATACCGTGACCCAACACAAGAACATCAAGACCCCGACTAACCTTCACCCCCAAGAAGCTCTTGGGCACTTTAACTTGCGACGACGGAATTGCTGGCTTGTTAGTGCAGCGACTCCATGGCTTTTTCTCTCTCCCATCTGCTTGCCGCCGTTTCTCCGGATGACCCGGCGGCGCCTGAACCATCGACCAGCCCGGCGCCCGTCCAAGAGGTCCTGGACGAGCTCCAAGGGCTTCCCGGACGAATCGCCGAGTGGCTTCGCGACCACCAGATCGGCGCGGACTGGATCGATCCGCTGACCAAATTGATTCTCGTCGCGGGCATTGCCATCACCGCCGTGATCGTTCACCTGGCAGCGCGGAAAGCGCTCTTGCGCGCCTTCATCTGGATCATCAAGAAGTCCGAGATCACGTGGGATGACGCGTTTCTGAAAAGTCAGGCATTGAAATGGCTGGCTCATCTGCTACCTGCCCTGGTCGTCTTTATCCTGGCGAAGATCCTGCTCTTTGGCCCGTATCCGGAGTTAGGCGGCGGCGTCCAAACTGCGGCCCAGCTCTATCTCATCATCGTCAGCGTCCTGGTGGTGAACGCCTTCCTCAACGGGCTCGGCTTGATCACTCGGAAGTCGAAGGTGAGCGATGACATCCCGCTGGATAGCCTGGTCCAGGTTTCCAAGTTGCTCCTCTTCGTCACCGCCTTGCTCGTGACCGTCGCGACGGTGACCGGACGGGATATCCTCAAAATTCTCGCCGGGATGGGCGCTTTTGCCGCCGTCCTCATGCTGATCTTCAAGGACGCGATTCTGGGCCTCGTCGCCGGGGTGCAACTGGCGGCGAACCGGATGATCCGGCCGGGCGACTGGATCGAGATGCCGAAGCACGGCGCAGATGGAAACGTGATCGCGGTGGGGCTGACGACGGTGAAAGTGCAGAACTGGGACAAGACCATCACCACCCTGCCCACTTACGCTCTGGTGAGCGAATCGTTCAAGAACTGGCGCGGGATGGACGAATCACGCGGGCGACGGATCAAGCGGGCCATCTACATCGATATGAACACGGTGCGGCTTTGCACCCCGGAGATGCTGGAGCGCTTTCAGCGGATCGAACACATCGAGGACTACATGGCGAAGAAAGCGGTCGAGATCGAGGAATGGAATCGCACCCATGTCGTCGATCCCGAGGATGTGGTGAATTCTCGTCGTCTCACGAACCTGGGAACCTTCCGCGCCTACATCCTGGCCTACCTCAAGAATCATCCGGTGATCCATCAGGAAATGACGCTGCTGGTGCGGCAACTGGCCCCCGGAGAACACGGGTTGCCGATCGAGGTTTACTGCTTCAGTAGCGACAAACGCTGGGTGAATTATGAGGACGTGCAGAGCGATATCTTCGATCACCTCATTGCGATCGCGGCGGAATTTGAGCTGCGGATTTTCCAGACGCCGAGCGGCTCGGATCTGCGTGCCTTGGCCGATTCCGTGAAGCCAGCCCCGAGAAAACAAGCCCGCACCACGAAGAAGGCTGCGGCTGCGACAAAAACGGCCAAAAACGCAGCCTCGACAAGCTGACCGGGTTCGGCTCAGCTTTCTTCATGAAACTGGCCCTTCCCCTGTCGCTCTGCCTCGCCGTCGTTCTCCCGCTTCAGGCACAAACGGATCAGCCGGAGTGGATCTGGTCGAACGCAGAGCGCGAGGGCGCGGCTCACTTCGAGCAACGCTTCAACCTGGAGGAAAAACCGGAGCGGACGGAGTTTACGGTGACAGCGGATTTCGCGACTTTGCGAGTTGCGGTGAATGGGGAAGTCGTCGCGGAGCTGGAAGCCTACGATCCGCCGCTTCAGGTCGATCTCGCGCCCTGGCTTGTCGTTGGCGAGAATCGGCTTTCATTAAAGGCTGACGCGGTTCCCGGCCCTTCGGCCCTCGCCGCCCGCTTGCGGATGGATGATGCGACATGGACGTCCGATGCCGGTTGGGAAGGCGCGGTCAGCTTCGGGACCGCGCGGCCGGAACGCTTCGACGTCAATCGCCTCGCCACGATCAGCCCCTTTGACGAATACAATCAGTGGCGTGAAGCGGATGGCGAAGAAACCGCCTCCGGAGCCCAACTTTCTCCGCTACCTCCCGGGTTTGAGATCGAGCTGCTGCGGGTGGCCCGGGACGAGGAAGGGAGCTGGGTCAGTCTGGAAATGGATCCTCAGGGCCGACTCCTGATCGCCCGGGAAAAGCAGGGCATTCTCCGGATGACCTTGCCAGAAGAGGAAACAGGCGAGATCGAGGTGGAAGTCGTCGATGACAGCTTGCTCGAATGTCGCGGCCTGCTCTGGGCGCATGACGCGCTCTACGCCAACGCGAACAACTCGAAAGGACTCTACCGGCTCCGCGACACCGCCGGCGATGATCGATTCGATGAAGTGACGCTGCTCCAGAGCACCGAAGGCGGCGTCGGCCACGGTCGCAATGACCTCGCACTCGGCCCGGACGGCATGATCTACTCCATCCACGGTGACTCCGTTCACGTGCCGAAAAACGCCACCTGGAAAACAGCCCCGGAGAGCGACGCCATCAAACCGCAAGGCCACGTCGTCCGAACCGATCCCGACGGAACTTCCTGGGAAATCCTCGCCCGAGGTCTGCGCAACCCCTACGGCATCGACTTCAATCCCGACGGTGAAATGTTCACCTATGATGCGGATAACGAAGGCGACATCGGCCTTCCGCTCTATCGCCCCACCCGGGTCAATCACCTGATCGTTGGCGCCAACTATGGCTGGCGCCAGGCAAACGATGTCTGGAGCTGGCCCGTTTACGCGCCGGATAATCCGCCAACCACGCTCGACATTGGGCGAGGCTCACCCACTGCCGTGAAGTTCGGGACGAAGAGCCATTTCCCGCCGCGCTATCGAGACGCGCTCTATGTTCTGGATTGGGCCTATGGCCGCGTCATCGCCGTTCATCTTACTCCTCGTGGAGCCAGTTATCACGCCAGCGCGGAAACCTTTCTCCGGGGTCGCCCGCTCAACGTCACCGACCTCGATTTCGATTCCTCCGGCGCGATGCTCCTCATCACCGGTGGTCGAAAAACCCAAGCGGCGCTCTATCGGATTCGCTACACGGGCGAAGCCGTCCCCGCCGCGGAACCCACCGCTCAAGAACTCGCCCGCGCAGCCTTCTCCCGCACGATGCGCACTACCCAACCCACGGAAGCCGACCTCACCTCGCCCGATCCCTGGATGCGCCACGCCGCGCGGATCGCCTTCGAACGCGAGCAAACCACGCCTCCCGATCTCACCCGAAAAACCGCCCTCACCGCCACCGCAAACGCAGCCTCTGACCGAACCGCCAAGCTCACCCAACTCCGCATCCTCGAACTCGATCCCTCCAACTCGGATCCCGAACTCCCGCCCTACCCGGACCGCTCTCCCGAAGTGAACCGGGAACTCTGCAAAGCGCTCGTTCGCCTCCAACGCCCCGAGGTCATCGGCCCCTCCCTCCGTCTCATCGCCGAGAGCGACGAGCAACCGGATCGACTTCACTACCTGGAACAACTCAGCCACCTCACCAACGGCTGGACGGCCGAGCAACGCCAAACCTACTTCCGCGCCCTCCTCCACGCCAAACGCTTCTCCAACGGTGATCGCAATCTCCCCACTTTCCTCCTCGAAATCGAGCAACGCGCCCTGGGCCAGCTTCCCGAATCCGAGCGAGCCGAATTCGCCGCTCTCCTTCAAGA
>CAYGQD010000363.1:0-4251 GCA_964351855.1 uncultured Verrucomicrobiales bacterium | reverse complement strand
GGAGTAGATGGGTCTTCTTCTTGGTTCGGGTCGTCGGGAGGCGGTGGATTTTGATGTTGCTCAGGCTCGTCTTGGCCTTGATTATCGTCTTGTTGCTGCTCTTCCTGGTCCTGATTCTCGTCCTCCGGGGGAGGCTGTTGGAGTATTTCGAGTTGTTGCTTCACAAACTCCAGATTTCGAGAGGCCTTCTCATGCTGACGGTTCAAGGCCAGAGCGGACTCATAGTGTTCGATTGCCGCGTTCCAGTGTTCTTTGATCTTCTCGGAATCCTCGCCCGTTTGAATTCTGCCCGTCTGGAACAGCGAATTCCCCAAGTTGTAATGGGCGGTTTCCTGAATCCGCTGCTTTTCGCTGAGAAGCGCCTGCCCAAAGGCGTGCTTGGCTCCTTCAAAATCACCTCCTCGATAGGCAGCCGCACCGAGGTTCAGATGGAGCTGGTCACGCTCGGCTGCCAGGTCCGCTTCGGTCAGTTGGCTCATATATTCCGCCTGAGCTTCTGCAAAGTTTCCGGCTTGAAAGGCTTCCAAACCCTTGTCCGCCGCAGTGCCGATCGCGGCAACGGAGAGGAGACTGAGAATGGAGAACCAACGGAGCATCGAATCGGGAAGTTGGACGGAATTTAGGCGGTTTTGGTCATGGATGCGCGGATCGGAACTTGGGGCCACGAATACGATAGCACAAGCATCAACATCGCGGCGACGAGTGGAATCGCGTAGCGTTCGATCGGAATGCGGGAGGCATCGGCTTGCAGCTCCTGGGCTTCGAGTTTTCGCAACGCTTGGCGCACAACATCGCTGACCGAAGATTCGCTTCCCATATTCAGATAAATGCCATCCGTCATTTCCGCCAAATTCCGCAGCGCCAGTGGATTGAGGCGCGAGCGAACAATGTTTCCTTCTTCATCCTTAATGAAGACACCAGGTTTGTTGGTGACAGGGTCCGGAATGATTCCACCGCTTTCTGTTCCGACCCCAACGGAAACGATCAGGAGCGTCGAGTCACCAACCAAGTCTTTGAGGGTTTGAAGTTGGGAGTCGCCCTCTAAATCTTCTCCGTCGCTAAAAATGACCAAGGCGGCGAGGCTGGTCTCTGCCTCCTTCATGGTTTGGAGGGCGAGAATCGCCGGTTCGGAGAGATTGGTGCCTCCTCGTGCAATCACCTCCGTATCCAGTTGATCGATCGATTCCAGGACCGCTTCGTGGTCGACCGTCAACGGAGCCTGGGCGAATGCTTTGCCAGCGAAGGCTATTAAGCCGATGCGGTCGGCGGGAAGGTTTCGGACCAAGTCCTGGGCTGCCAATTTTGCCCGGGTAAGCCGATTCGGCTGGAGATCCTCGGCCAGCATGCTGTTCGACGTATCGATGGCGATAATGACATTTCGGCCTTCGGTTAGGGTTTCAACTTCTCGGTAGCCCCATTGCGGTCTCGCTGCCGAGACAATCAAAAGCGCAATGCCCAAGAGTTGGAGGCCAAAGGCGATCCAGTCAGCCGGAGCCGGAGCTTTGCGAACCAACTCCGGTTGTAAACGCTTCGAAACGAAGGCATCCACCCCCCGCGAGCTGCGCGTACGTGACCATACCTTGAGCCCAACCAGAAAAGGTAGGATCAACAACAAAACGAACCATTGCGGGGATGCAAAGTCGATCATAGGCGACTTGTCAGGAGTCTCGCAGTGAGACGGGAAATCGCCAACGATTTCATCAAAGAGTCAGGATTTTTTGGAACGCTTGAGCGGATCGCCGCGCGGGACTGGCCTTGAGCGATCACGCGATGGCTTTGATCGCGTCGAGGCGCTTGGCTGCTGGGCGACGTTTCTTGGCCGCAATCGTGAGTTGTTCGTCGATGGTAGCGAGAAGTTGATTGAGTTGAAAGGGTTTCGAGAGCTGGGGAACCTTCTTCAACAGGCCTAGCCCAACGGCGGAGGACGCTCCAGGCCCGACGCTCACGGTGGCAGAAATCACGATGGTGGGAATGGGCCTGAGAGTTGCGTCTCGTTGAAACAGAAAGTAGAGATCGGGACCGGACAAGGTTTCCATCAGAACGTCCATCAGGATGATGTCAGGGAGAAACTGCAGTGCCGTATTTCGGGCGTTGCTAGAGTGGGTCTCGATCTTGGTTTCGAACGATCGATTTCGGCACAGCGTTAATGCGAGAGATTCGGCGAAGTTTTCGTCATCGTCGATAATGAGAATACGCGTTGGTTCGGCATTTTGGGGAACAATCATACGTGAGGAGATGGGGTTGTCTCCCGGCCACCGACGACTCTGATCCTGCGATTTTGAGAACGCTCTGGTCAACGTCATTCGACCAGGATTAGACGCGCGGGAAGAACCTCCATTCAGATTGTGACAAGCTGGAGTCGGCCAATCCTTTTACGAGGGAACCCGCTTTCGGATCCTTCGCGCGATAAGCGTCCCGATCGCCGCGATGGAGGCCAACAGGCTGATCGAGGGAAGCGGCACGGGTCCAATCTTCGGCCATTTGGCTGGCGAAAACCAGGCGGCTGGATCTACATTCATCCCCATCACCACGACATGGCCAATCGTGATGACAAAACCATTCAACCCAATTTTTTGCCAGCGCTTCCAGACTTCCTGACGAATGGCGGACTTCACCCCCGGGAGCGAGGTGATCGCCGCCCCGGAGAAGCAGGCCAGCGCAGCCACGCCGAGGAGCATGCTGAGCTCGCCGACTGCGTTCAATTCCATGGTCGCTTCAACAAAGAACTTGGGATAGGCAGCCGGGGAGAACAAAAGAAGAGAGGCAAGGGTATGGATTGCCGCGAGGAGAAAACCGGTAAGTCCGAACCAACGCGACCAACTTTCCAAAGTTCCAAATCGAGAGTTGCAGTAGGCGGCGCAAATGAGGAGCACGCCGACCAAGGCCACCGCTTTATTGGTGGTCCAGAGTGGCAAGTGAGACCACGAGACATCTTTTGCGACGTGGTATCTCAGGATGGCATAGAGGAGACAACTGAAGAAAACGATCCACGCGACAGAACTGGGATTCCAGATTGGACGCATAGCCTATGCTGATAGCTTCGCGTCGCGGGATGGCAAGAGAAAGGGGGCTCCGTCCAGTTCTAATCAGAAAAAACGGAGGGAGTCGATAGATCGATGAGTTCCAACTCGACGACTTCCACGAAGTTTCCTTTCTCAGCTTTGGTCAGTTTGACGGTGGCACGAAACGGTTTCCCATCGTTCCAACCAACCAAATCTTTGGCTTTCTTACCGACGTCGCTTTCCAGGCCGACGTAAACATTTCCGGGATAGCCCATGGATGGATACCAGGCCGCTCGGAGCCGCAGCGGTTCGCCGAGCAGCGGGAGGTTTTTGTCTTCATTCAACGTGATTCCTTTGACCAAGTTCAGCCGGAAGGTCTGGGGTTTGGGGGCTTTTGAGCTGAGAAATCGCTCGAAAGATCGATCGTGAAACTGAGCAAAGAGCTCCCAATCCACCAAATACTCATCGCCGACTTCAATCACACTCATCGACAAGGGAACGCTGAGGGTAGACACAATCAGCTCAAAGTTGTGGGTATTGTATTTGGAAGGGCCGTCAATGGCGATCGCCCCGCGGTGTTGAGAACGCAGAATCGCCAATGGCTTCCAGGTGATGCCCGCGTAGTGTTCCTCCATCCTTCCGCGGAGCTTTTCGCGGTCCAGCACATGCTTGGCCGCCGTTTCCCAAGTCGGTGCCGTGGCAAAGGCGACGAGCGCATCGTAAGCCTTGCTCGCGTCCGGGCTCAGTTTTGGCGCGTCTTGAGCCAGAATCATCGTCATCAACGCAGGGATTAGAAAAAGGCCGATTAACCACTTCATCGTTTACCATTAGTCGTAAACTATCCCCAGGCCAATCGGGATCCTTGCAAAAAATTGGCAACAACTTCAATCTTGAGGTAACCCTATTCCAATGTTCTCACAACTCAGCGACAACCTCGAAGGTGTTTTTAAGAAGCTGCGCGGCCACGGGAAAATTTCCGAAAAAAACATCTCGGATGCGATGCGCGAGGTCCGGATGGCGCTTTTGGAGGCCGATGTCGATTTTCAGGTGGCCAAAGACTTCATTGCGGCTGTGAAGGGAAAAGCCACCGGCGAGACCGTCTTGAAGAGCGTCACTCCAGGGCAGCAAATCATCAAGATTTTCCAGGACGAACTGGAGCAACTGCTGGGTGGTGACTCTGAACCGCTGGACCTCAATCCTCCCGGTCGAATAATGATCCTCGGCATGAACGGGCCCGGTAAAACAACCA
>CAYGQD010000362.1:0-4323 GCA_964351855.1 uncultured Verrucomicrobiales bacterium | reverse complement strand
CACCGCTTCCACTGTCACCGCTTCCACTGTCACCGCTTCCACTGTCACCGCTTCCGCCACCACTGGAACTTCCGCCGCTTCCACCAGCGGTATCTCCACCACCGCCACCCGTGCTTCCAGAACCCGTCGGATTTGCTAGCGGAACCGTGGTTGGGATGGGTTTCGCAGTTGGCTCTGTTTCCGTATATTCCCAGATCCAGCCATCGGCTTCTGAATAGGCGAACGTTGAAATGTTCCGCTCTTCTTCCGTAATCTGCGTGCCCGCCTCCGAGTAGATGAACTCTTTGATCCCGGCACCCTGCGTGTCTACGATGAAACGTTGCGCTGGCCCATTCCAGACGAGGCGATCCTCGTTCGTCGATGCCTCATCATCTTCCATCAAAACGGGTTGGAGGCGAGTATCGATCATGTTCTCACTCAAGCCCACGTGCGTTCCGTGCTCGGTCGCGGTCCGGTAAGTCTTGAGTTTCGCGATCACTTCCGAGGCGGACTCATCACCCGTGAGTTTGCCGCCGTTCGCGACATAGATTTTGACGGAGGAGTTGAGTTCTTTGGCGTCGGAGATGAGCTTCGTCTCTTTGACATCCTCAACCGTGTTGGAGAGGCTTCCAACCGCGACGGCCGCGATCACACCAACGACGGCCGCGGAGACTAAGACCTCTGCAAAGGTCATTGCTGCACATTTCTGCAGGGTGATTTTCTTCTTCATGTTCTTGAGGAGGGTGGTAGAATTTCCTTACTATAAATACCATAAATATAATACTCAATAAGAAATTTCTCTTTCGGGTGGTTTTCTTATTTCTGCAAAGCAGATATTTTAGACTTCTTGAATTAATACCTTCTTTTCACCATTGAACGCCCTTCAGGGGGCCGCACCTCTCGACCTATTTCCGAAACACGAACTCACGAAAAAGCCATCTCGAGCTGCCGGTTGAGTGGCAGTCGAGATGGCTTATGATTCGCTTCTCTGGAAAGGGCGACTGGGCCGATTCGCCGTTCAGGGTCTACTCACCAGGCACCGAAGCCTCAGAGGTGAGCGACGTCGTCACCGTTGCGCTGGGAGAGAACCAATCCTCCAAGTCAGCGGGTGGGAAGACGCGGGCATTCACAGGGCGGGCTGCATACTCCGTCGGCTCCGGATCGTCTTCACGCTCATCGAACGATTGATCGCTCATCGTGAAGAACTTCAGGTCAGCGTGGCCGTCGTTGTTCAGACGGAATCCCTGGATGGGAGTCTCCGTGGTATCCACCCCGAATTCTTCGATGTCCACCACCGTGAATTCGAACGTTTGATTGGAAGAACTTTGCGAGGAATAGCCGGTATCCCAGTCGTAGGATGGCTTGATCCGCAAAACATTCGAACCTTCAATCACGTGTCCGTTTCCGTCGAGCGGAGTCAGCTCAAAGGTGCTATTCCCGTGTTTCTCGGCAACTACCAGGTAGTCATAATTCTTTAGAGATTTCCCAAACCGGAGATCGAAGTCGAACGGCGAATTATTGAGGGCTGAAGAGGTCCCGTTGTAGTCCAGGAATTGGCGGAGATTGGTCGAACCAAGGACAGACTCCGTCGCGGACTCCCAGTCTGCCGAACTGAGGCTGGTGTTGTTGGATCCATCTTGAACGGAAACGATCGAAGACGCGCTTGCCGGGTAGTTGATATTATAGACATCCACGTTCAGCGTATTGAAGTGCGGAGCGGTGATAAGGTTTCCGTCATCATTGATCGTGATGCTCTCAACGATAACCGGAGCGTAGCCGGAAATCTTTTTGTTCTTCTGAGACTTGTCCTGGATGACTTGCTGTCCGTTGACACTCAACACGACTTGGGTAATCGGAACGTTATGGCTGTTCTTGCTGACATTAACGGTCTGACCAGGCGTGCCATCACCGGTGCTGGTGCCGTCCTCATTGTCGCCCAAGGGCTCAATCACCTCCAGCTCGACCACGAACGGATTCAGATATTCGGAACCCTCAGCTGGAGGATTTGTCGCAGAATCCCCACCGGGAATCACATCATCCAGCCCGTAGTAGATCTTCCAACCCGGAGGAAGACGATCTCCAGCATCCGAAGGGGCCAAAGCGACTTCAACCCGGCCATCGCCAAGATCCGTGGTTTCCACCACGACCTCGCCCAGATCAAGCATCTCGGCAGTGATTTCCGTCGTGGCAACCTCCGAATCGAGTAGCAATTCGGAAGAAGCTTCGGCCACGGCGCTGATCTGAATCACGCCATCCTCGAAACTGGAGAGCGAGAGCGGAATGGGAAATCCGGCGAAATCGCTGCCAAAATCGGCACCACCGTAACGGGGGCTTTGCGACGGTGAACTGCCATCCCTCGTGTAGTAGATATCGAAAGCGCTACTGTTTTGAAACGCTTCGGGGATTTCATCCCAGTTGGCGACCTGAGCATAGACCAACTGCTCCTGATCCACGAGATCGAAATAGGTGTAGCTGGATTGAGCACCGCTCAGCACCATCTGCAGTTGTAACGCGAGCCCGTTATATTCGTGGCTGTGAGTGAAGCTGTCGTAATACGCTCCGGAGTCGAGTGAGTTCGCAAAGGCGAAGAGAGTCGCCCCCAGAGAAACCGGAATTGGCGAACCGGTGTATGGAGCAAACGGACCGCTGTAGCCAACTCGATAAAGAATTTGGGACGAGCCGACGGGGTTCGGGTTGGCCAAGCTCACGGCCAAGTCAAAATTCCCCAACGGGTAGCTGCCCCCGGGGATGCTGTAGAGCGGCGCGGCCAAGCCAGCGGGATCGCCGCCACCACCATCACCCGATGAACCGGAATCCGATCCGCCATCACTGGAATCGCCCGAATCACTGCCGCCAGAACCGGACGTTCCGGTTCCACTCGATCCACTGCCACCGGAGCCGCCGGGATTCGACAGGGGAACCAAGGTCGGAATCGGCTTGGACGTGGGTTCTGTTTCGGAATATTCCCAGATCCATCCGTTGGCAGGTGAGTAGGCAAAAGCTGAGGAACCGCGCCGTTCTTCGGTAATCTGTGTCCCGGTCTTGGAATAGATGAACTCCTTGATTCCAGCTCCCGACTTCGCGACTTGAAAGTTCTGAGGACCAGACTTCCAGACCACTCGATCGCCGGCCCCGGCAGCCTCGTCCGTCGTCATCATAACTGGCTTTAACCGGTGATCGATCATGTTCTCGCTCAATCCGACGTGGGTGTCATGCTCGGTTGCGGTTCGGTAGGTCTTCAACTTTGCGATCACTTGTTCGGCCGTCTCATCGCCGGTCAGCTGACCACCATTGGCCACATAAATCTTAACTGCGGCATTCAGTTCCTTGGTATCGGAACTCAGCTTGGTTTCCTTGATGTCCTCAATCGTGTTCGAAAGACTGGAGACTGCCACCGCGGCAATGACTCCAACGACTGCGGCAGAGACGAGGACTTCGCCAAAGGTCATGGCTGCAATTTTGGAGAGATGGATCGATTTTTTCATCGGAGTAAGAGGAAGAGGATAGTCCTCTATTATAATTTTAATAATTTTAATAATCTAGAGATAACTGCATTTTTGCGCCTTTTTTTTGTTTCTGGTATCATTTTATAGACTCTGGCCTCCCAAAACGAGCCGATTCACGTGCCTCAAAAAGACGGCCACGATTCGATCGCTTGATCGGCACAAGCTTATAATTACCAGAACTTTATGCCCGGAGAAATCTCGATTCCCGACCATTTTCTCTCCCCTGGCCTGCCTTATTCATGAAGTCGGCTGGCGATTGGCGCGAAATGGCATTCAGAACCAGAAAAGCGCCGATGTTTCGAACGAGGTGTGTCCCGAGACACGGTGAGTGCGCAACATCCAGTTTGACGCCGTTAGGGATGCCATCTCGCGCCAATCGCGCCGGGGCTCGTGAATAAGACAGGCTAGGGTCCCACCGGGTCTCATGAAGAAGGCAGGCTAGGGTCTCCACCGGGGCTCGCCCCCGTGGAACCGAGATCAACAACAGATGTCCATCTCTCTCCACCGCCACCTTCGGGCTCGTCCCGAAGGAGCGATGACTCTATCAGGATAAGGTGGCATCACCCGAACCCATCGATCCCCCGGAAAACTGCCGATTCTCTCACCCGCTCAATGGGAGCGTGAGCGTTTTCTGGCGGCGCGCGGTGAATGACGGTGTCAGCGCTCAACCGGGATCAACCCGGTTGGGGCGTTCTCTGGAACGGGGCGTTGTCTGTTATTGATCTCCGGTTCCACGGGGGCGAGCCCCGGTGGAGACCTGTTTCACCCTTCGAAGTCGATACCCCTACGCCCCGCGAAAATCCCCTCTCAGGTTGCGAATCTGAAATAGATTCAACAG
>CAYGQD010000361.1:0-4497 GCA_964351855.1 uncultured Verrucomicrobiales bacterium | reverse complement strand
CGTCTACACCCGTCCGAATGCGGGCCATTTCCAAAGCGGTTTGGAGGATTGGAGTCTCGATGCAAGCGGTGAAAGCTTGGTTTTCCTCTATCGGAACGAAGTCGAAGCGATTTCCGTGGATGGGCGGCCGCTGGCCCGGTTCAAGTTACCGACCACCGGCGATCAACGCTCCATTCTTACCTTCAGTCCCTCATTTCGCCGCCTCATGCTTGCCCAGGGCGAAGCTCCCGGAGCACGGATCGGTGTTTACAATCTGGGAACCGGGCGTGAAATCGGCGGAGAAACTTCCCGCCAAGGCTACCGGGAATACGCCTCGCTTTCTCCGAATCATGAATGGTTCTTCCACTACGATGAATCAGGCCGTTGGCACATGGCCGATTCCTTAACTGGTGGGAAATTGCTCGAATTTCGCGGCCTCGCGACTCAAGCGACTCTCAAAGCCGACCCCGGTGCAGAGGTGGACGAAGAGGCGTTTTACCTGTCGCCGTTGGAAATTAATCATCCTCCCTTCCACGAAGAGTTCTCCGATTACAGCCTGGCACCGGAGTGGTTACCGGAGTTGGTCGAGTCGATCCTCGGATTCCAGTTGGGAGAAAACGGAGAACCGGCATGGCAGGACGACTCACCCAAGCGGGTGGAATCGGCCGTGAAACTGGTGGCGAAATCCACCCAAGCCAAAACCTACCGTGAATGGGCGAACTGGCTGACGCAGAATCGCCTCGCTGCAATTCAGAACTGAGAATTTTATAAAACCCCGCAACGGCGGTTGGGTCTGGAGAAATATTTTATAGATTTCGCCTCTCATACTTGATTGAACGTCACGAGTTTGATACTTTGTCGCGTATCCTTTTCGAGATTGCTGAAACTTTGCTGAAAAAACTGTTGAAAGTGGGACGCAATTATAATAATTATTAAAAATATGACTGACGCCAAAAATCACGCCCTCATGGACCGAGCTCGCCGCGCTCAAAAAATCGTCGACAACCCAAGCAAGTACAAAATCTGCGAAGGATGCGAATCGATTGTCGCTGCCAAGGTCAATATTTGCCCGAACTGCCACAGCTATCGCTTCGAAGCCGATCAAGATTGTGTCGTGAAGCAGGCCAAAGCTCTCGGATCCCGCGAGCAACAGTCTGTCGTTAGCGAAGACCTCCTTTGAGGAACCGAGCGTGACGTCAGTCCCGTCGCAGAATCACCTGCGACATTCGAAGATGCTTCAGCACATCTTCCGAGCCCGTTTTCACGGGCTCTTTTTTTGGAGGGGTAGGGGAGAGGCAGGCTGAAATTTCCGGCTGGGATCGTACAGCGACTCGACCTTGAATCTTCCGACCGCAGATGGCAGCATCCGCCATCATGACGATATCTTTCCGGCTCCTGGCAGTTTTCTCCTTGGTTGCGAACAGCTTTGCGGCGAATCCAGCCTTCGAAGCGGTCACGGATGATCCCGATTTGCCGCGCGTTCTCTTGATTGGAGACTCGATCTCCATCGCCTACACCGTTCCCGTTCAGGAGCTCCTCGCAGGAACGGCGAATGTTCACCGGATTCCCGTGAATGGCGGCCACACCGGGATGGGAATCACCGGTCTTCCGAAGTGGTTGGAAACCATGGGCCGTGATTGGGATGTGATCCACTTCAACTGGGGGCTGTGGGATCTTTGCTACCGCCATCCAGATTCCAAGAACCAGGGGAACCGCGACACGGTGAACGGAACCCAAACCTTCAGCGTAGAAGAATACGCGCAAAATCTGGAGAAGCTGGTTCAGGAGCTTCAGAAAACAGGGGCCAAGCTAGTCTTCGCCACCACCACGCCCGTTCCGGAAGGCGAACTGGGTCGCAAGGTCGGGGATGACCGAATCTTCAACGCTGCCGCACGGGAGGTGATGGATCGGCAAGGAGTCGCCATCAATGATCTCCATGCCGTGATGGACGGGAAGATGAAAACCTATGGGGTCAAGCCTGGCGATGTGCATTTTCAGCCGGAAGGCAGTCAACTTCTCGCGGAACA
The DNA here is from genome assembly GCA_964351855.1 of uncultured Verrucomicrobiales bacterium. GTDB lineage: Bacteria > Verrucomicrobiota > Verrucomicrobiia > Verrucomicrobiales > DEV007 > JBCDHN01. Next base: position 2,491 of record CAYGQD010000361.1, on the reverse strand, counting down.
GGTCGCAAAGGCGATTCGTCAGGCCCTTTCGGAAACGGAATCCGTGCTGACGCTCTTTGATGGGACGGCTTTGGATGCCTGGGAGTTTCCGGACGATTCCTGGGAGATTCTCGAAGATGGTTCGATGGTCTGTCGGATGAAAGAAGGGAAGGATAAGGCAGGAAACCCAAAGATGGTCGCGATGGGGAACATCTGGACGCGGCGCGAGTTCGGTGATTTTGACCTCACCGTCAGCTATAAACTCTCGGAAGGGGCCAACAGCGGCGTGTTTTATCGTGCGGATAAGGAGAATCCGGTGCAAGGCGGGCTCGAGGTGCAGTTGATGGACAACGTAGGCTTTCAGAAAGCCCACGGCGTGAAAGATGCTCGCAAATTGAACGGTTCCTTTTACGACGGGCAGGCTCCCTCCTCGGATCCAGCCCATCCGCCGGGAGCATGGAACACCCTCCGCCTAACCTGCAAGGGACCTCGCATCCAGATCGCGATCAATGGGACTCAAGTGATCGATGTGAACATCGATGAGTGGGATACCCCGGGCCAAAACCCCGACGGAACGACCAACAAGTTCAAAAACGCCCTCAAAGACTTTCCTCGCCGTGGGCGAATCGGCCTTCAGAACCACGGTCAGGTGGCCTGGTTCAAAGACATTGTCATTCGAGAGCTTTAGCGCGGAAAGGCCCTTTGCGATGTTCCACGTTGTCCTCGTCGAACCCGAAATTCCGCCGAATACGGGGAATATAGGGCGTCTTTGCCTGGCAACAGGGTCTGTTCTTCACCTGATCCGCCCCCTGGGCTTCTCTCTTTCGGATAAAGCGTTGAAGCGGGCCGGGCTCGATTATTGGGCGGATGTAGAGGTTCACATTTGGGAAAACTGGGCCGCGTTTCAACAGGCCCAAAATCCTGAGGCAACATCCTATTTTCTGACCACGAAATCGGAAAAACCCTACTGGAACCAGAATTTCGCCCCGGGTGACTACCTCGTCTTCGGTCGGGAAACCAAGGGGCTTCCGGAGAGTCTGCTAGAGGCGAACTCTGATGAATGCCTCACCATTCCGATGCAGGGGACGCGGAGCCTGAATCTGGCGACGGCGGTTGGGATCGTCCTTTTTGAGGGTGTTAGGCAGAATTCGTGACTATCGAAGAGAAAGTTGGCGTCCAAGTTAGTATCCCTAGCAGAACCTCATTTTGTGGATATAGTGTGTAAAACTTGTTGGCAAGACAGCGAAAAGCCCGTTAGTAGCAATCCTGCCAAGGTTATTACTTAGAAAATACAGAAATTTTGGAAATGTTAAGTTTTTAGTTTGCATAGTTTTATGCAGATACTATAATTGCCCCAACGCACCACACAATACGAACCCAAACATAGGAGTCATAGAATGGTAGCACCAAGAGCAAATTACGGGATCACCCGTATCGACCAACCGGAAAAAAAGAACCACGGTTTCTACGTGAGAATCACTCATCGTGGAACCACTCACCAAAAATACTTCCCCGACAAATCGTCCGGCGGTAAGACCAAGGCCCTCAAATTGGCCAAGGAATACCGGGACAAATTGTTGGAGAAGATGCCGAAATACAAGCAAGAGATGGCAGCTCGAAAAAAGCGCAAAGCTTTGAAGAGCGGCGTCACTGGCGTGACCCACGTGGTCAGTAAAGTCGGCGAAAACAAACAGTACCAGTACTGGCAGGCCGCCTGGGCCGATGAGAATGGCAAGCGACGCACTGCGAAGTTTTCCATCAGCCGTTACGGTAAGGAGAAAGCACTGGAAATGGCTGTCAAAGCCCGGAACAAGGCCCTCCGCGACGTCAACAAAACGAAAAAAGCTGCAAGCTAGTCCTCGCAAGTAAAGATCGAATCATCGTTGTTCGAACCGTGCGTTAAATTTACTTGAGTCTGAAGTCGGCTCCTCTGGTTCTCCGGAGGAGCCGATTTTTTTTGTGGGGGCACCGGATCCAAGCCAACGTCGCAATAGAACGGGAGACGTCCGGCACTGGCATCCGCTCATGAAAATCGATTCGTGCGTATCCGCGTCCGTTCCATTGGGCCAGCCAACGTCGAACGCGAAGATCTGCAAATGAACGCTAATTCGTCTGAGCTACCAGCCGATTCCGGGGCGTCGGCAGGCAGAGGATGGCTTCGAGCAGAAGTGCCAGGGCCATCAAGATGATAAACGCACGCCAGATTTCGTTGGCGAGGGATTCCGAGCCACCGGCCTGATCCTGAATCACCTGGAAATCGACGCCATCGAACATTTCCGCGAGCAGAGCCGCGTTGACGGTTTCGGGATTGCTTTCCGAGGCAGGGCGATTGATCGCGCGGAGGCGATCACCTTGTTCAAATGCGCCGGGAAGCAGATTCCGATCCGTTGGCCGAACTGGCTCGCTCGGAGCAAGTTGCGTCCAATCGCCGGAGCCGAGAGCATCGGTTCCAGCATCGATGCTTTGTGCACTGGCGAGTCCGGCGGCACCATTGGCGAGGGCGCGCTGTAAC
>CAYGQD010000360.1:0-4537 GCA_964351855.1 uncultured Verrucomicrobiales bacterium | reverse complement strand
GGCCACCATCATCGGCGTCGTCCTCGCCGCCACCGGAGACGCCACCGGCATCAACGTCGTCTACGCCTCGCGCGGCCTCTGGGCCATCGTCCTCGTCTGGATCATCGGCCACCACTTCGCCAATCGCGAGCGCCACGAAGCCGGCAAGCTCTACATTTGGCGGGTCATTGGAGCCTCCATGCTCACCGCCGCCGTCATTATGGCGGTTATCGCGCGGTCAGGGTGAGGAAAGCAAATTAGCCGATCATCCGGCGCAATGTTTCGAGATTCGCTTCCTCATCGAACAGCGCCACGACGTCGATCTTGAAACCTTCGATCACTTCGCTCTTGAGGTCGCCGGACGAAGACTTCAGGACCAGCTCGTAGTTCCCGGAGCGGAGAAGGTATTGTTCGACCACCGATTCTTCCCCATTGAGAATCCAGTATTCGCCGACACCATTCGCGGCGAAGTCCTCAAATTTCACGCCTCGGTCCCGATCTTCGGTCGATTCCGACAAGACCTCGACGGCAAGATCAGGGACGGGGAATTTCAGGGTGTCTGGTTCCAGGGTTGCGGCTTTTTCTTTGCCGAAGAAGACGATGTCAGGCTCATAGTCGTTGCGTGGGAAAACACAGAGGCATTTCTCGACCTTGACGGTGCCGAGTTGGTGAATGCTGACATGGGTATCGAGAAGCTTGAGTGCAAATTTCGTCACGTCGAGATGGCGATTTCGCGCCGGTGAATGCAAGATGACCTCACCATCGATGAACTCGATCTTTTGTTCTGGCGTCATTTCCGCGTAGAACTGGTTCCGACGTTGCCGTTCGGCCTCGATTTGCTCCTGCAGCAAACTCACCACCTCGTGGAGGCGGGGCGAGTGCCGAATCGGTTCGATTAAGGCTTCCAACGTCGTCATTGAATTCAGCTTACCATGAAACGTGGACAGATCAAAATCGCGAAATCACGGCTTCATCTTGCCACTTGCATCTTTCCCTCCCCGCGTCTTGTTGGCCTCATGAAAACCCCCTTTCTTGTCACCATCCTGTCCATCGCTTCGCTCGGTCTCGCCACTGCCGAACCCGAACTGAAACCCATCTTCACGGGAACCGACCTTTCCGGTTGGGAAGTCCCCGAGGGCAATGCGGAGCAGGGCTGGTATCAGGCGGTCGAGGGAGAGCTGCGGATTCAGAGTAGCCCGGACAAGAAGGGATCGGTGATTTGGACGGAGCAGTCGTTCCGCGATTTCATCGTTGAGCTGGAATTTAAGTTTGGCGAAGGCATCATCGATACCGGCGTTCACCTCCGCAACATGGACCAAATCCAGATCGGCATCTCCGGTTCGCTGAAGCGCGACATGACCGGATCTCCCTACATCCCCGGAAAGGGCTATCCGGTCGAGGCTGAAGGCGTCGCGGAATTGCTGAAGCTGGATGACTGGAACGCGATGAAGATCCAGGCGATCGGCAAGCAATATACCGTCTGGCTCAACGGAAAACAGGTGATGACCTATGAATCGGATAGCGCCATTGAGGAAGGGCCGATTGGCCTCCAGTTGCACGGAGGGAAGGACATGGCGGTGACCTATCGTTCGATTCGGCTGGCAGAGTTGGAAGGCTGACTTCTGTTCAGACGCTTGGTCCCGGGCGGTCACTTCTCCAGCGACTTCAGTTCAATCTTCCGAAACCACACCGGCTGGCCTTCCGCTTGCAGGGCGATGTAGCCGAAGCTGAGCTGGGTGGGGGCTCCGGCGGCAAAGAGTGCTTCGGCGGATTCGACGCGGCCTTCGGGGTCGAGTTGGGGGTGTTGATAGCGCAACACCTCCTTGCCGTTGACGCGATGAATCACCATCTCGTTCCCCCGCACCTCCACTTCGATCTGGACCCACTCGTCGGCGGGAAACGTCGGCGCGGAAGATTTGACGATGTGCTGGGTGACGAGTTCTCCACCGATTTCGAGGTTCGTTCCCGGGGTGCAGACATTGCCGGTTGGCCGCTCGCCCTTTCCTTCATCGGCCAGGAACTGGAACTCGAGACTGACGGGAAACGCCTGGTCCAGCCCCATGCTGAGCGGCGACTGGGAATGGATCATGACGCCGCTGTTGAGATTCACATAGTGAGGCGCGTCCTCCATCATCGTGCCGGTGAACCGGTACTCCAGGCGAAGCAGATAATGGGAGTAGGCCAGGTTCGTGTAAAGATGGCCGTAGCGTTTATCGAAGCGCTCGTACTCGTCATAAGACACTTTGAGGATACCGTCTTCGACCTGGAAGGTGTGGAGCGGGTTTTCGCCGGAAGGATAGCCGGTGATCTTCGGCGTCCACCCGGTCAGGTCCTTCCCGTTGAAGAGACTGATCCAGCCGTCGCCTTCCTTTTCGGCAGAGGCCACGGCGGATAGGGTCAGGAGAAGAAGGAGGGAGAAAGCGGTTCGGGCAGAGGGGTTGGTCATCACTCCATTGACTCATGGTTCGCGCCCGGATTCAACCATGCAAAACGACCTCACCGCTTCATGCGCGCGGCAGCTTCTCGCCCTAACGCCTCGAAGGCTTCGAATCCGCCGGGCTCCAGCAAGGGATCGCCCGTCTCCTTCTGCCAGGCAACCAGCGCGTCTTTCAGCCTGGCAATCGTCTCGGCATGGCCAGCATCCTCCACCAGATTCTCGAACTCGACCGGGTCATTCTCCAGATCGTGAAACTCCCACTCCGGCGGATCGACATAGCGCTGGAAGGCTTTCCCCGCCGGGGTATCCCGGTATTTCTCCGTCTCGGCGAACTTCCCGGTGGGGTCGCCATCGACGCGATGGATCGGCTTCGCGCTGCCCGCCAGCAGGTTGTGGATCAGCTTGAACCGGCCATCGGTGATCGCGCGCCGGGGAAAGAAGCCCTGGTTCCCGTGATAGTGAAACTCGCCAACCAAGGTGGTGCGCCAGTCCTCCGGAGCTTCGGCAGATTCCAGCGTCGGACGGAGCGACTGGCCGTGGAAGGCCCTGGGAACGCTCACCCCCGTGGCATCGAGAATCGTCGGAACGATATCGACGGCGGAGACCAGCGCGGCGCTTTCCAAACCCGGTTTCGCCACCCCCGGCCATCGGACCAGGAACGGCACCCTCAGTCCGGACTCATAGAGCGTGGTCTTCCCGCGATTGAACGGCGGCCCGTGGTCGCCCAGAAAAATGACCAGCGTGTTGTCCTCATGACCGGCCTTGGCCAGCTCCTCCAGCAACAGCCCGACCCCGACGTCCAGCCGCTTCACCGTGTTGTAGAAGTTCGAGACCCGCTCCCGCGCGATCGGCTCGTCGAACCCCTGGAAATCCCAGCCGGGAACGGTGTCCGGCGGGATCGGATCTGACGGAATCCCCTTCCACTGAGCCGGGAAGGTTTGCGCGTTCGTCTTCCGATCCCGCAGGACGTGGGGATCGGAGTAATTCACCATCAGGAAAAAGGGCGCCTCGCTTGCCTCATTCAGGAAGACCGCTGCGTTCTTCGCCATCGCCCGGACGTCCCGCGCATCCTGTCCCCGGGGCCGATAATCGAAGGGAAAACTCGTCTCCGGCGCGACGTGGAGCTTCCCCAGAATCCCGGTGCGATAGCCTGCCTTTTTCAAGTCCGCCGGCAAGTTCTTCCCCACCTGCGCGGGATCCAGCTCAAACCCCGCATTCGCCAGGCCAATCTGACCGGTCGTATGCGGGTAGAGCCCGGACAGCATCGAGGAGCGTGAGGAGCTGCAGCTGGGCTGCGTCACATACGCGGTGCGGAACAGGATGCCCGATGCCGCCAGACCGTCCATCTGAGGCGTCTCGATGTAAGGATCCCCGTAGCAAGAAAGCTGGAGCCCCAGATCATCCGCCGTGATCAGGAGCACATTGAGGCGATCCACCGCGCGGGCACTCGCCACGGAGAGGAACAGGAACAGGGTCAGTTGAAGCGTGAGGGGACGAAGTCGGGTCATCGGGCAGAGCGTAACCAGGTTCGCGGGAAAGAACAAGTGCCTCGATCATCCTCCGCCCGCCCTTTTCGCTTCCCTCCCGCGCCACGTTGTGCCATCGGTTAGCCGCACCCGCAGGTCAGCCTCTATGAAGCCACGCATCTTCATCTCCACCGTCTCCCCGGAGTTCCGCTCCACCCGGCAGCTCATCGCCAATATCCTCACCCGCCTCGGCTACGAGCCCGTCTGGCAGGACATCTTCGGCATGGAACCGGGGGATCTCCGCCAAGTCCTCCGGAAGAAGATCGATGACTGCGAAGGCCTCATCCACCTCGCTGGGCATGCTTACGGGGCTGAACCGCCGGAGCCGGATCCCCAGTTCGGCCGCGTCTCCTACACCCAGTTCGAGTTCCTCTACGCCCAGGCCGCCCGGAAGAAAACCTGGCTCCTCTTCCCCGGCGATGACTGCCCGCGCGATACCCCGCTGGAGCAGCTCGATCTCCCGCAGGACCCGAATCACCCCGATCCCATCGCCTACCAGGCCGAGCGCCGCCAGCTCCAGGCCGCCTACAAAACCCGGATCCAGACCCAAAGCGCCCACCTCCGCCACCAGCCCGCCTCCACTGCCGAGCTGGAG
>CAYGQD010000359.1:0-4548 GCA_964351855.1 uncultured Verrucomicrobiales bacterium | reverse complement strand
TCAGATGGCCGCGAGGTCATTCTGAATCCAGGGATGGATTGGGGGAGCGAGGAAACGGCGCAATCGGTCGAGTTTCGGATTTTGGGGATGCCGGACAACGGCACCTTTGCCCAGCAGGTCTTGATTTCCCACGAACTGATCCATGCGAAACCGGCTCATCTCACTTGGGCCGAAGCGGCGGCTCTGCCACTCGCCGGGGTGACCGCCTATCGGGCGCTCTTCGTCCAAGGCGAATTCGAAACAGGACAGAGCGTCTTGATTACGGGGGTGGGGGGCGGAGTTGGTTCTCTTTGTCTTCAGTTCGCCGTGGCCGCAGGGGCTCGAGTGGTCGTTACCAGCTCGTCTGACGCCAAACTGGGGAAAGCCCGGGAGCTTGGGGCCAGTTTTGGGGCGAACTACCAAGAAGAAGGTTGGGCCAAGGCAATTCAGGATGCGGTTGGGCCGATTGATCTGGTAATCGACAGCGCGGGAGGGCCTGGATACAACCATTTGCTGACTCTTCTCCAGCCGGGTGGACGGATTGTGAACTTCGGTGCGACGGCTGGGCCTCCCGTGGCGCTGGACATGTTCAGTCTGTTTTGGAAACAACTCACAATGGTTGGTTCCACCATGGGATCCCCGCGCGATTTCTCCGCCATGTTGGACTTTGTCAACCAGCACCAAATTTGCCCGGGAATTGATCGGATTCGCCCATTGTCAGAAGGGAGTGAAGCAGTTCAGTCCATGGTCAAGATGGAACAGTTCGGCCGACAGGTTCTCGAAATTTCCTAGTCGAAGTCGATCGACTCTGCTCGAGGTGCTTCGAGGCGCCGGGCACGGGGAACTTCCTCCAACACGGAGGGAATCCCATCTTCCGTCATCCCGGGACGACCGGGCTCTTCCACTTGGGGAAGAACGGGGCGTGCCCGAAACACCGGTGCCAGTTCTTCCTGTGGAGGCGCGGACCTGTTGTTGCCATCCATGCTTCGGCTTCCTTCGGGTTGCGGCTCTCCTGGATAGACCGGGATTCTCGGCTGACTGATATCAGGAGGACGCGGAGGGGCGGGAGGTTGCATCGAGGCTTCTGAGGGGCGTTGCGCCGCATTGGGATTCCGAAAAATGGGAGCTAGGCCGTCTTCCTCGACCTCTTCTGGCTGATCGGGATCCCCAGCGACGGTTTGATCGGATTCAGGAGGCATCTCTCCTTCCGCTAATTCCTCACCTTCCTCAGGAGGCGGTTTTGCAATGATCCGAGGGCGAATGGGGGCCTGTGGGGCATTGTAAGGATCATCACCCACCACGGTAGGTGCCTGCATGAAAACCGGATTGACGTTCAGAATTAGCCGGATTGGGCGGAGGGAACCGTCCGATCCGATGTTGTTCCAGCTTCCTGTATCCCCATTGAGACTGGGTGGATTCAGCATCGCCAGATTGATTCGCCCACCAGCACTGTGGACGGCGCAGGTCCGCGTCAGCTTGTAATTCGGGTTGAGGTATTCCATGTAGCTATCGCGGACGCGCTGTTCCTCACCATCGACGGTATGGTTGTGAAAGCAGAACTGGCTGGCCCGTTCACCAGAGATCGCGCACATTTCCACGCGGCTGGCTTCTTTGGGTGCTTTGATTTCTTGAGCCGGGAAAATCTTGTTCGCTTCATTCATGATATCCGTCCAAATCGGGAGGGTTATCTTGTTGCTGAACGCTCCGGGGTAGATGGTTTTAGCCTTGTCAAAGCCGGCCCAGACCGCGCAGGTCACTTGATCGGTGTAACCGACGAACCAAGTGTCCTTGTAGTCGAAGTGCGCCGTCCCTGTTTTTCCGGCCGCCGGAAAATCGCGCAATCCGTAATCATCATAGGCGATGGCCCCGGTCCCGGTTCGCAGGGCTTCGGTCAGGGCGGAGTGGACTTGATACGCGCTGTAGGGATCCAAAACGTCAACCACTGGACCAGAACTTTTGTTTCCAAAGATTTTGGTTCCATCCGGGCGGCGGATTTCATCGATGATATAAACTTCCTCTGGTCTGGAGCCTCCGTTGGCGAACATGGTGTATCCCAACGCCATTTCTTTCATCGAGACCTCGCTATTCCCGAGAAACGTCGAGTTGTATATCTGCAATTCACCAGTGAACGTCATTCCCGCGTCTTTGGCGAATTCGACCACATTGTCGACGCCGGTTTCGATCCCAAACCGAACCGTGGCCGCATTCTTCCCAGCGATCAGAGCCCGCCGAGCCGTGATCCAATTCTCATAGGAAGGCGCGGCAATTTCTGCCCCCCATTCCCCCAGAATTCCGGTCATTCCCCCGATTTGGACGAATCGATTGTCCAAAGGGCTGTCTTCAACCAGCGTCCCGGGAAATTGGCGCCGGGAGAATCCCGCCGCGTAGACAAACGGGGTGAATGCCGTTCCGGGTTTGCGCCGAGCCAGCATGGTCCGGTCGAAGGCACTGTGCGAAAAATCCCTTCCTCCGACGAGAGCGCGAATTGCCCCCGTTTTCGTATCAATAACAAGGGCGGCTCCTTGGACATATTCCGGACGCGGGCGATTCGGAGCGGACTCTTCATCGGTTTCCTCTTCCGTTTCTCGCTTTTGCCAGTCTGTCAGGATTTTCTCGAACTCGGCGTGAGTTTGTCCCTCGTAAAGAGCGTGTTTTTCCACCTGGGCCATCTTGGAAATCACGCTTTGTTGAACGACCTGTTGTAGGTCGGAATCGATCGTCGTATAAATTTCAAAACCGCCTTGAGAGGCGGATTCAAAGCCGATTTGCTCGACGACTTGCTGGCGAATCTGCTCGTAGGCATATTCAAATGATCGCTTTCGCTCATGGCGCCGAGCGACGGTTTTGATGGGGCGTGCCTGGAGGGCATCGGCGTCCTCACGGGTCAGCATTCGTTCCGCTACCATCCGCTCGAACACGTAATCCCGCGCCTTCTTCGATCGGTCGGGATGGTTGAAGGGAGAAAGACCGTTGGGGCTTTTAATCAGCCCGCAAAGGGTGGCTGCCTCCTCAATCGAAACCTCGCTCACTTCTTTCCCAAAATAGCCTTTCGAAGCTGCGTTGACCCCGTAAAACCCGCTACCGAAGTAGATCCGGTTCAGATACATCTCCAGAATCTCGCCTTTGGAGAAGTTTCGCTCGATTCGGCGAGCCAGAAAGGCTTCCACCAGTTTCCGTTCATAGGAACGCTCCCGAATTCCGAAGGCATTTCGAGCTAACTGCTGGGTGATCGTGCTCGCTCCTTGGGTCGTCTTGCCGGCTTTGATATTCCGAATCGTCGCTCGGAGAATGCCCATGTAGTCCACGCCATCATGCTCGAAAAAGCGGGCGTCTTCGATCGCCGTGAGGGCTTCGATCAGATGTCGAGGCACTTTCTCCAGCTTCACGGGATCACGGTTGAGCACGAAAATTCGACCGAGTTCGCGCTGGTTGCGGTCGTAAATGATGCTCGCCTTCTCCAGCTTGTTGATTTCGGCAAAATCGAAAGAATCGGCCCGTTCCTTGAAGGGCTCGATGAAAATGTAAATCGCAATCACGCCCGCGATCAGCGCGATTAAACAAAGACCCACGAGGATCTGAAACCAGCGTCTCAGGTAAAAAGGCGGTCGATAATGGTATTCAAACATGGTGGGTGGTCACTGGGCGCCATGGAGGCATTTCCCCAAAATGAGTATGCATGGTTTTGCTAGGCTCGGCAAGTCCTGGCATTTTGTCAGACGTAAGACATTCTGGGTTTGTGGAAAATTTACGCGAGCAAATCGCCGAACTTATCAAAAAAAGCAATCAGGGGATCCGTTACAACCAATTCATGGAGATGGCGCTCTACCATCCGACCCTGGGCTACTACGCGAAACCGGTCGAAATTGGGAAGCGGGGCGATTTTTTTACCAGTGTGAGCGTCGGGCCCTGTTTCGGCGGGTTGCTCGCCCGACAGATTCGACAAATCTGGGAAGAATTGGGGCAGCCGAGCGATTTTTCAGTGGTCGAGCAAGGGGCTCACGATGGTCGTTTGGCGCTCGATATTCTCACGGCGCTCGATGAACTTGGCTGTCCATTGAACTATGCGATCGTCGAGCCCAATCCGGCGTTTCGCTTCGTTCAAGACGAAACGTTGGGGGCGAGGCTCACGGCGCATCCCCGGGAATTGGGGGATCTTCGTCTGGAAACCGGATTTTTCGTGGCCAATGAGCTTCTCGACGCCTTTCCGGTCGATCGCCTCCGGTTTGAAAGTGGCGAATGGCGCGATCTTCTCGTCACGCTCGAAGACGATCAATTCGTTGAAATGCCGTTTTCGCGGGAATCGCCCCCTCCGAGCGGTTTTCCTGCCGAGATCCAAGAAGGCTTCACCACCGAAATTTGTCCCGGTTTCCTACCATGGACTGAGGCGCTGGGGCAGATCTTCGAGCGTGGCGTGGCCTTGATCATTGACTACGGGCTCACCGCCGAGGAGTTTTTCGAGCCGGAACGGGCCAACGGCACCTTGCGTTGCTACCGCGATCATCAGTCGCCGGATTCGCCGTTTGAGCGCATTGGCCAGACGGATTTAACTTCGCAGGTCAATTTCACCCA
>CAYGQD010000358.1:0-4567 GCA_964351855.1 uncultured Verrucomicrobiales bacterium | reverse complement strand
TCGCAGATCGGCCCGGTTCGAGCGCATTATCGGCTCGAACCGGGCCGATCTGCGGCGGAGCGCGAGGCAGGACTGGATCGACCCGGCGGATCGACCTCAAGTAGGGCTCGAGCTTCAGAAAATCGATCAATCGAGCGGGACGCCTCAGCCCGCGCACCTGGAAATTCGGCTGCGACGCCGCGATCGATCAGAGGTCATTGCTCGGACGACCATTTCGCGGGTGTTCGATCCGAATGGTCGACTCCTCTACACCGCCTATTTCGTCCAGGACATCAGCAGCGAACGCGCGGCAACTTCCAACTTCCAACTGGCGGAGCAGCAGAATCGAGCTCTCTATCAGGCGATTCCGGACCTCATCCTTTTGCTGGACGCCGTCGGCACCGTCATTGACGTGATTCCCGCGGCCAGCGGTATGTTCGTCGCGGAACCTTCGGAAGCGGTCGGTCGCAATCTCCGCGAAATCATCCCCGCGCTAGCTGACGCCGCGCCCAAGCTGCTCGAAACCAGCCTGACGGGCGAGTCCATCGTCGTGCACGAGTTTTCCCAACCGTTCGCCGACAGAAGCGCGAAATCGCTGACCCTTCGTTTGGCGAATTGCGGGACGCAGCACCTCGTCGCAGTGATTCAGGACAATACCTCGGTTCAACCGACCGACGGAGCGATTCGACGATTGGCGCTCTCCTTCGACCTCAGTCTCGATGCCATTATCATCACCAATCTGGCTGGAAAAATCACCGACTGGAATCCTGCGGCAGAGCGTCTGTTCGGCTACCCGGCGGACGAAATTATCGGGCACGGCTTAGCGACCTTGTTCAACCCGAACGATCGACCGACCTTCAACAACTACATCGCCGACAGCTTCACAGCTTACGGTGAATGGAGTGGCGAGGTGCCATTCTTCCGCCAGGACGGCAGTCAGGGTCAAACCTTCGTTCACTACGTGCCGATTGATGACACAGGCGGAGGCGAACCAACGGCGATTCTGGGAGTCCACCGATTTCTTGACCGGTAGTTCGCTTAAAGGCGTTTGATCTTGATGTTCCGAACCGTGAACGGCTGACCGTGATCTTGGATGCTGATCTTTCCGGAAGCTGGCAGGACTTTATCGGCGGGCTTTTTCTCGGCGAGATTGAAATCCTGGATGACTTCCCCGTTCAAAACCACATTGAGATGATCGCCCTTCATCGTGACGATCATGCGATTCCACTCTCCGGCGGGTTTTGACATGTTCTTCAAGGGACCGGTGGTTTTGATGACGCCGCCCATGTCGTGATGACCAAGTTCCTTTTCGACCCCATAGGAATCGAGAATCTGAACTTCGAACCCGGAGAGGGTGGGATCGATATCGTCGGCGCAGCGGAAATAAAACCCGGAGTTGCCACCTTCACCATATTTGAACTCGAAGTCGAAAACGAAGTCCGCGTAGTCCTCTTGCAGCCAGATGTAGGATCCGTAGCGCTTCCAGCCACTTTCTCCTTCTCGCGGCGTCAGATGAAGCGATCCATCGTCCTGAATCTGCCAGTTTCCTTCGGTCTTGATCTTGGAAAGATCGGTGCCGTCATAAATGGTGACAAATCCTTCGGTATCCTCCGCGGAAAGCAGAGCAGCCGAAGTAACGAAGGAGAGGAACGCGAGTAAAAGGGTTTTCATGGAGCGGAACAAACGTGGTTTTTGAGGGAGAGCAAGTCTAGCCTGCCTTATTCATGAACCCCGGCGCGATTGGCGCGAGATGGCATCCATAACGGCGTCAAACTTGATGTTGCGCACTCACCGTGTCTCGGGACACGCCTCGTCCGAAACATCAGCATTTTCCTGGTTCTGAATGCATCTCGCGCCAATCGCCAGCCGACTTCATGAATAAGGGAGGCTAGGGAACTTAAAGCTGCCGAGAAATATGCTGAAGGGCCAGGAGCGAGTAACAGGTGACGAGAATCGGATCGTCCTCCCACCAGCGGGAAGAGGCGGTATTGGTCCAGGAGCCGTCCGCTTTCTGTTCATCAAAGAGTTTGACGGCCAACTGCTCTTTCCAGTCGACCTTGGAGCCATCGGCCAACTTGAGGTCCGTCGTGCCCGTTGCCGTCAAGGCTTTGGCCATGGTGTGGTAGTAGTAGAACAGCCCCTGCGCGCCCATTCCCGGATTTTCCGTCAGGCTGTAATTTTTTCCGAGCCATTCGTTCACCGCGACGACGCGCGGGTCATTCGAATCGACCTGAGCATAGACGAAGCTGAGAAGTCCCGCGTAACCCATGCTGCCGTAGGAACGAAGGGCGACTTTTCCATCCTCGGCCTCATCTTCGCCCGCTTTGCTATCGCCGGGGAAATAGACAAATCCGCCACGGTTATCGTCCGTGATGGCCACAAAATCGAGCGAGTTCGAATCCACATTCTGACAGCGCGCCACAAATTCGATCGCCGAATCCCAATCCAGCTCCATTCCCACTCCGCCGGGTCGATCGCTCAACACCTGGCGCGAGTAGTAGAGAGCTTCCATCGCGAGATGAGAGTTGGAAAGGTCACTGTGCGGATAGGTTCCGCCGTAGCCGATCCCGCCATCCATGATGTTGTCCGGTTCGCCGCGTTGATCGAAGTCGGCCTGCTGATTGATGAGAAAGCGGCGGGCTTGGCGAATCGAGGCCTCGATCCCGGGGTGATCGACGATGTGGAGCAAGGCCATCAGGGATAGCGCCGTATTGTAGGTCGCCAGGCCCTTGCCGAAAATCGCGCCGTTGCGATCCTGCTTTGAGAGAAGGAAATCGTAACCCTTCTTGACTTCGGGTGCCAGGGGAGCGCCAGGATCGCGTTCCGGATTTCCCATGATCGCGGAAAGGGGCATAGCGGTGAGCGCCGGATAGATCTCATCGCCCCAGTTTCCCGATTCCTTTTGCTGCGTCATCAAATAGGCGAGGCCACGGTCGATGCTGCGCTGGATTTCGAGTTTGAGGGAGAGGTCGCCCTGCACGCCGTGAATCTTGCGTTCTTGGGCGGTGAGTGAGCCAATGCTCAGGGAAGCGAGAAGCAGGAAATAGAGAGGAGTTTTCATGCTGAAGTGGGAGGTAGTTTTAGTTGGAAGGAAGGGCCGCGTCTTTCGCTGCCGGTCTTAAAATTAGGGTCACGGGCGTTTCCATCGCCGGGATATTCTCCCGAATCGGAAACCAGTTCTCGTCGTTGTTAGCCCGAGGATGTGGGGTGTTGAACATCGCCAACGAATCGAGATAAATCGCCAAGATAGAGCCTTCAAGCTCCGCCTGAAATCGGTTATCGATGATTTCACTGCCGTTGTAAATCCAGGGATGATACTCCATCGCGCCATCGCGAGATTCGTCCCGAATCAGATCGCAAACCGGATTTTCGATCGAGCCCGGCCAAGTCACGAATACATCGATCGCCTCTCCCGGGGGTTGGCGTTCCGGAAGCTGCCCCGGCGGATAGTAACCATCGAACAATTCACCATTGCCGCTTTGATAGCGCAGCAGTTTCAAGACGACATTCAGGTCCGCCGGGGAAATTTTCGTGGTGAAGAGGGATTCATGATCCTTACCCTGTTCATGGACGAGCACGTATTCCAAAATCCCATCATTCATATTCACCACGCCGGGGAAGCGGATTTCACGCGTGGCTCCGTTGAACTCGATCTCCCCGAGCTTGAATTCGGTCTCTGAAAGTTGCTCGACGGCGGGCTTTTTGGGTTTAGCGGCCTCTTCGGAACCGGTTTCTTCCTGAGCCCAAACGGAGCCAAAACCAACAATCAAAAGAATGGGGAGGAGTTTTTGCATGGGAGAAGAGAAAATCACGGCCTGAAGCTAGATTCAACGAATTTGGCCAAACCACGGTTTTGAGACGGATTCGGTTCGATTGTCTTAGAGGAGAATTCTCGATGCTTGTTCGAATCAGATTTCCAATTCCAGCTGCTCGCCATCTTCAGAACCGGGAACGAAGCGAACTCCGGCTCCCATCAACCGAACTGTCCGCCGTTCTCTTCGCTCCCAGGCCTCATTGAGCAGATTCTCGTAGATTTCCGGGAGGACGGAAGCTGCGGCGCATTCTGCGGTGGTGGTTTGAAAGTCGTTGAATTTGAGTTTGATGAAGGATTTCGCGATCCGGCGGTCGTTCGCTGTTTTCAAATCCTCAACCAACTCCTCAAGGATCTGTTCCAAGGTCGCCCGGCATTCCTCCAAGGTCGTGAGATCCCGCGAAAACGTTCGTTCGTTGCTCAAACTCTTGCGCTCGCGATCCACCCGGACTGGCCGATCGTCTTCGCCGCGACTCAATTGATAGAGAGCGACTCCAAACTTGCCAAAGTCCCGCGTGAGCCGCGACAAATCCCATTTCTGGAGATCGCCACACGTTTTCGCGCCCACCCGTTCCAGTTTCTCCGCCGTCCGTTTGCCGACTCCCCAGATTTTGCGAACCGGCAGGTCTTGCATGAAGGCGGCGATTTCGGAATCGCGAACTTCGAACTGACCATCTGAAAGCCGTGATACGCCATCGACAGGCGCGTTAAGCGCGACAACGCCGCCTCTATCCTCCAGCGCGCCTTGCAGCGACAACATATAAGCATGCGAGTCGA
>CAYGQD010000357.1:0-4587 GCA_964351855.1 uncultured Verrucomicrobiales bacterium | reverse complement strand
GATGTTGGGGTCTGGATCAGTGTCTTGCCCTACGGCATCGATCCGGAGGCGATGGAGGAAGAATTAAGGGAGTCATTCGAGCAAGCTGCGGGTGATCGATACCGGGCAATTCGCGAGGACGAGAACCTTCGTCACTTCGGGTTTCGAGCCGATTCCAATCTATCCGGAGATGGTGGATCCGCTTGGATGCTCACCACCGGAGAAGTGGTCTTATTCGTCTCTACCTCGGTTCCGCTGGAGGAAAAGAGCGACTTCGATCCCACGTTTGAGCGTCTGTTGCAAAGTCTTGAAATCGCCTTTGAAGAGGAACAGGCTGAGTTGGAGGAAGATTGGGACGCCGGAGAAGAGATCGATGAAGTTGAAGAGAATCCCGACGCCGAACCATCTCAAATCGAGGAATGGGGCGAGGTGCGAGATCGCATCTTTCCCATTCTCAAGTCACGGAGTTACTTCAGCGAGGAGGCCGGAATGGAGCATCTCCATTGGCGCGAATGGCAGGGAGACGTCGTGGTGGGATATGCCATCAAGAAAGGCGAGACCCAAGTCTTTTTGAGAAAGTGGGATTTGGAGCAATGGCAATTGGATCAAGCCGCGATTCACGAACAGGCCATGTCCAATCTTTCCGGGACAAACTGGCCCGCAGTCTTAAAAAAGAAGCGTTTTAAGCCGCGCCGCGTCGGTCGGTTGATTCTCATCAATGGTTCTCGAGACGGCGTTGGAGCCTCCAAGCTACTTGATTCACGGCTCCACCATCTTTTTGCCCCCCACCTCGGCCCGGCTTTCTGCGCGGCAATTCCTCACCGTGACTTGGTGCTCCTTTTCCAGGAAGATGATCTGGAAGAGGCGAAAGAAACCGTTGCCCGACACCATCGGGAAGGAGAGTTCCCCATTTCACCCGAGATCCTATTCGTGACCGCCGACAATGTCCGATCAGCCGAGAATAAACCCTAAATCTTCCTGATTGATGGGGGCTGGTTCGGGATATTCGTAGGTTTTTCCCTCAAAGTTGCGAATAATGACACGTTCCTCATTTCGCTGAATCACCGTCTCCGGATTGATCGGCACCTTGCCACCTCCACCTGGCGCATCAATCACATATTGAGGCACGGCGTAGCCAGTGGTGTGACCGCGAAGCCCTTTGATAATTTCCAGGCCCTTCGCGACCGGTGCACCTAGATGCGACGAACCTTTGATCAGATCCATCTGATAAAGGTAATAAGGCCGGACGCGGCACCGCAACAGCTTGTGAACCAACGCTTTCATGACATCCAGGCGATCATTCACGCCCCTAAGCAATACGCTCTGATTCCCAAGCGGAATACCGGCATCGGCCAGCCGCTCCAATGCCTCCTTCACTTCGCTGGTCAGCTCACGGGGATGATTGACGTGAACACTGATGAAGAGCGGGTGAAACTTTCGCAGCATTTCGCAGAGCTCCGGCGTGATCCGTTGAGGAAGGAAGACGGGAACCCGAGACCCAATCCGCACAAACTCGATGTGCTCAATGGCGCGAAGCCGGGTCAACAATTTTTCGAGTTTCCCATCGGAGAACAAAAGCGGATCGCCACCGGAAAGCAGAACATCCCGAATCTCCGAGTGCTCCTCCAAATACCGAAAGGCATCATCAAACTCGGTCTCCAGGTGACTCTCCCCCACTCCGCTCACGACGCGGCTCCGGGTGCAATAACGGCAGTAGCTAGCACAACGATCCGTGACCAAAAAATTGACACGGTCCGGGTAGCGATGAACTAATCCGCGAACCGGCATATCCCCATCTTCACCACAAGGGTCGGCCATTTCGTAGTCCGCTTCCCAAGTCTCCTCGATCCGGGGAACGACCTGACGCCGAATGGGACATTCCGGATCTTCACGATCGATCAGGTTCATGAAGTGAGGCGTTATCGCCATCGCCAACTTATTTCCGCTCAAAATCACCCCACTCCGCTCTTCACAGGATAAGCTAAGGTGTTTTTCGAGGCTTTCCAGAGTCGTAACGCGGTTCTTCTGTTGCCAAATCCAGGAGTTCCAGTCTTGGGGATCGATCTGCTGATCGGCCCAATATCCGGGAGCGTGCGATTGAAAGTCTTTTTCGGGAACCGAAGGGTCAAAGGTCATAGTTTCACGAATGATTTGTTGCGTTTTGACTAACCAATATCGTTGCGGCTTACGGTAGAGATGACCTTTTCGGTGTCAACCAAAGGCGAGGCTACTGAAAACCGAATTGAATCGGGGCTGATATGACAAAACTCGAACTTGCGGAACCTGCCGTCCGCGCTAGCATTCTCACAGCATCAGGAGTGGTGCTGCACGGTCCGGAGACGGTCCCGCAGCATCCGGCAACCTGGCCTGGAGAAGCCAAGGTGCCTTGGAAGCTGAGGGAAAACCCCAGTCTCCGATGTGCGGAAGCGTTTCGGATTTCGATTCGAGGTTCTTTTCCGAACAGCAATTCTCCCCCGGAGGTTATTCTTCGGCGTCTTTCCTGATGCGGTGAACGAAAGAAATCTTCCAACCGACATCGCATCTACATCATGAGCCAACCTCTCGATATTATCGACACTGGAGCTACCCACAGCGCGAAATCCGCCAAATTGAGCCTCCGCGTCAACGCTGCCAACGAGAACCATCACCTCTGGAATAACCGTGGAACCTGGTGGTGCCATTTTACTCTCCACAAACCGGACTACACTACGGAGCGGGTTCGGCTGAGCCTAAAGACCAGAGACTTGCAAGAAGCGAGGCTGCGGCGAGATCGAGTTTTCGCAGGTTTAGATTGAGCGTTGATCGAATCGTCCAGCACGGTGTTTCCACTTGATAAAATCCATTTTCTGAGTTGGTAAGGAGTTGACCACGAAACCTAATTGCATGGACCACGATGGCTGAAGTCATTTCGACGTTTGAACTCAAAAGGGGTACGACAGCGCCAGACTTTGAACTCCCGGAAGGCGGGACCAAGAAAACGCACACGCTGCAAAGTTTAACCAAAGACAAGAAGGCTCTCGTCGTCGTCTTTGCCTGCAACCATTGCCCTTATGTGATCCACCTGGCGGATTACATCGGCGAAATCGCGGATGAGTACGCCAAGCGGGGGGTGCAATTCGTCGCGATCAATCCGAATGACGCTAGCAGCTATCCGGAAGACGCTCCTGAAAAGATGGAGGCGTTTGCCAAAAAGCATGATTGGCACTTCCCCTACCTTTGCGATGAGACACAAGAAGTCGCCATTGCCTACTCCGCAGCATGCACGCCGGATTTTTACGTTTTCAACGAAGCGTTGGCCCTGACCTACACCGGCCAATATGACAATTCTCGCCCTGGAAACTCCGCTCCAATTACCGGGGCAGATCTCCGGGCGGTCTTGGAAACCACGCTACGAACGGGGAAGGCCAATTCCATCCGAATGCGGCCCAGCAGCGGCTGCAATATCAAATGGAAAAAGGGAGCAGAACCACCCTATTTTTCATAGCCTCAATCAGCATAAGCAACGGTATCTGCGGTAAAAAGCCTTATTCTCTGCGTGCGATACTCTGACCAGCGAATTATAGTCTATTTTCTAGCGTCCTAATCACCATGGCACACAACCATCCACCTCGCCCAAGCGGGAACTCCCAGATGTTCGACTCGCTGCGCTACAGCGATGCGGCGGACGCGGCACCGGTTCAGCCTGCCCAGTCTTCATCGCTGCCTTCTTCCGCAACTTTGGACGATACGACACATTTGGTAGTCGAATTTCCAGATTCCTTCACGCGATCAGCGCAACCCGTCGTCCCGGTCGAGCAGGTGATTCCGGCTGCCGACCCTCAAATTGTTGAGGTGAGTCGCGGGGTTTCAGGAGTTGGGGTCTTTTTCTTGGCCGCTCTCGCACAATTGGTGATTTTGGGTGCCTTGGTTGGTGCTGCCTATGTTTATCCGAAAGAGGCTGGGGAACTTCTAAAAACGGCTGCCGCATATTTGGACGAAGATTCAGCCCATGCAGACCCGGCACCCATCACATACTGGACGCCGCCAGAGCCGACCAGCACACTTGCCGCTCGCATCCAAGTTTTGGAACTGGAAGACCGCGCCATCGTTCGTGGTGACCGAACCGCCTTCGCCGAGTTGCAACGCCAGGCTGGAGAGTTGGAGAACGAGAGCGCCAATCCAATCTATGATGCCGTGAACGCCAGCTTGGTCAGAATTCAGCAGCTCTATCAAATGTCCGTCCACAACGCGCCCCCTGCTTTGGACGCTCAAGCCATCTTCCCCGGAGCTCAAAGCGAACCCGATCTGCCCCCGGCTTCCGTAATTCAAGTCCTGCGTGATCGGCGTCATTCGGCAGTATCCAGAGAGCGGGCTGCCTTTCTTCTCTCCGAAGTGAAAACGGAATCTGCCCAGAAAGCCCTTTTCAACACGATTCAAGACGATCCCAATCTTCAGGTCGTCGCTCAGGCGTTTTCATCCTTCCAAAAGTCAACCGGCTACCCGGGGTACGACTGGTTTGACTCGAAGGCCGTCGAATCATGGTGGTACCAAAACGCCCCCAAGATCCTGGGTCAGAAGTAAGTTGATCCCCGCATCGGTTTTGTGGGATCATGGCTGAATGATTCTTGC
>CAYGQD010000356.1:802-4596 GCA_964351855.1 uncultured Verrucomicrobiales bacterium | reverse complement strand
CGACCAACACCGCGTTCGATACCTCCACCGGTGCTCTCACCTTCAACGCCGTGACCGATTTCACGGGGGCGACCACCTTCACCACCGTGGTCGGGGATACCACCGCCGTGGCAACCGGAAACATCACCTTCAACGAGGCGGTGACGTTTGGCGGACCGGCGACCCTCAACCTGGCCGAAGACGCGCTGTTCTCCGGCGCGGTCACCCTGGGCGGAGATTTGACGATCGTTTCGACCCGAAACGGCTCGACCGCCACTTTCGCCGACACGGTCACCGGTTCGGCGGCTCACAACCTCTCCATCGACGTGCGCGATTTGGTCAGCTTCGCCGGAGTCACGGCGGCGTCGATCAACACCAGCTACTTCGGGCGGACCGAGCTGGGCGGCGACATCACCCTCAGCGGAACCGGTGCGTCCTCCTTCTTGAACCAAGTCCTGATCAAGGACGATGTGATCCTGACCACGACAGGCCCCGGCAGCCTGACCTTCGGTGCCACGATCGACAGCGACACGGCGGCGGACTACGGCCTGACGATTGATGCTCTCGGCGACGTCCAGTTCCGTGGCGCGGTCGGAGCAGATGCGTTAGCCGCCTTGTCGCGCGATGCCGGACTGGCCAGCTTCAGCCTAATCGCGGGCGGAACCGTCACTGTCACGAACGGCGGGATGGGCTACATTTCCTCCCTGGGCGAGAGCCCCTACGTCAACCACGTGGCCAGTGAGGATCCCAACACCTCGGACAATCTGTGGCTGGATCTGAGCGCCCTCGCCACCAACGGAAACCGGACCCTCAACGGCACACGCACCTACATCGATCCGGCCACCACGGCCTACGGCGGAATTCATGCCGCCTGGGACGCGGTTTCCACCTCCACCAACATGGAGGCCCTCAGCGGCAACCTCTCCGATGAGGACACCAGCATCGAAATCTGGTTCCGCGATCCCAATGGATTCACCGGTAACCGGATCATCTGGGAAACCGGAAACGTCACCAACGCCGGAGCTGCCATTTATCTGGAAGATTCCGTCCTCCGCTTCGCGGCTCGGGAAGGCACCACCGCTGCGGCGGTCAATGTCTCGGTCGATCTGTCAACCTTCCTCTCGCCGGAAGAACTGACCGACTTCATCCAAGTCACCGCCGTTTACGATAAGGACGCCGGGGGAACCTCGCCGAACAACGATTCGCTGCTTCTCTACGTGAACGGTCGCCCCGCCGGAACGCTTACCCAGATCAATCTGGACGACTACAGCAGCAACAACGATTCGACCGGACTCGGCCAGACCAGCGGAAGCACCGGCGGCTTCGATACCGCACCGGGATACGCCAACTACAACGAGGCCGAGTTCGCGATCTACCGCATCTGGCGCGAAGCCCTGGACGATGTCCAAGTCGCGGAAACCTTCGCCAACGTCGCCGGACCGGTGATCTTCCGCACCAGCGGAGACACCAGCATCAACGGAGCCACCACCCTGACCACGGACGCGAGCTTCACCAGCTCGACCGGCAACGTCACCTTTGGGCAAACCGTCACCGGAACCCGGGATTTGACGGCCAGCGCCGCTGCGGGCGTCGCGACCTTCAACGGCGCGGTTTCGGTCGAGATGCTTCATGCCAGCGGACCGCGGGTCGATCTCGGCGCGGACGTGACCGTGACGGAAGACGCGAACCGGACCTTCTCCAGCCCGGTCCAACTGACCGACACCGTCACGATCTCGCACACCGGAACCGGAGACGTCGTCTTCAGCGGAACGCTCGATGGGGCCCAAGCCCTCACCGTGACCACACCGAACGGGATCACCTCTTTCCTCGGTGATGTCGGCGGCGGCACTCCACTGGTTTCGCTCACGGCGGGCGACGTCGTGTTCGGCTCGGTCACGGTGACCGATCTCATTGCCACGGTCGCTGACTTGGACGTGACCAACGCGGACCTGACCATCTCCGTCGCGAAGGCCGCCGCCGCCGAGAGCCTCACGCTGTTCACCTATTCCGGCACCCTGACCGGCAGCTTCGACACCCGTAGTCTGCCCGCCGGGTATGTCCTGGAGTTCGAGACCGGAGTCATCAATCTGGTCCAAGCCGCCGTTCTCGTGACCCAAAGCGGCGGTTCCACCGACGTGGCTGAAGGAGGCGCGACGGATTCCGTATCGATCGTTCTCCGGGGCACTCCCACTGCCGACGTGACCATCACCTTCACTCCGGACGGCGATCTCGACTTGGGTTCGGGTGCCGGAGTCGCGGTGGACTTCACCTTCACCCCGGGCGATGCCGCCATCTCCCAAACCCTCTCCGTCGCGGCCTTTGACGATGTCTTGGTCGAAGGACTGGAAACCGGTTCCATCACGATGTCAGTCGCCTCGGCTGACAGCCTCTTCAACGGGATAACGCCCACGGTCGATACCACGGTGACCGGAGCCATCTTCGTCGCCATCACCGACAACGACTTCCACATCGCCCCGGTCATCACTCAGGCAGGGCCACTGTCCGTGACCATGAGCGAGGACGGAACTCCCACCGCCTTTGTCGCCCCCGGAATCGATGCCACCGACGCCAATCCCGCCGATGTCCTGACCTGGGATTTGGCCGTCGCCGCCGTCAACGGAACCGCCATCGTTTCCGGCACCGGAGCCAGCCCGACCATCACCTACACCCCCAACAGCGACTACCACGGCGCGGACAGCTTCACCGTGCGAGTCACCGACCTCGGCGGCTTCACCGACACCATCGTGGTCAACGTCACCATCGATCCGGTCGACGACCCGGCCACCATCGGCGGAGCGACTTCGGGTTCCGGCAACGAAGACGGCGGAGCCATCACCGGCACCCTCACCGCGACCGACACCGCCGACGGACTGACCGACGGAACCATCTTCAGCGTGACCAGTGCCGCCGCCAACGGAGTCGCAGCCATCGATCCGGCCAGCGGGGCCTGGACCTACACCCCTGCCGCGGACTTCAACGGCAGCGACAGCTTCACCGTCACCGTGACCGATGACGACGGATACACCGCCGACCAAGTCATCAGCCTGACGGTCAATCAGATCGATGACCCGGCGACGATCGGCGGCAACATCTCCGGAACCGGCGACGAGGACGGGGGTGCCATCACCGGCACCCTCACTGCAGTCGATCTCGCCGACGGCCTGACCGACGGAACCCTTTTCAGCGTGACCGGAACCGCCGCCAATGGAGCTGCGATCATCGATTCCGGTAGCGGGCTGTGGAGCTACACGCCCAACGCCAACTTCAACGGGGCCGACAGCTTCACCGTCACCGTGACCGATGACGATGGTAACACCGCCGAGCAGGTCATCAGCCTGACGGTGAACCAAATCGACGATTCGGCCACCATCGGTGGCAACATCGCCGGAACCGGCAACGAAGACGGCGGAGCCATCACCGGCACCCTCATCGCGACCGACACCGCCGACGGCCTGACCGACGGAACCGTCTTCACCGTAACCACGGCAGCGGCGAGCGGAGTGGCGACCATCAACGCCGCCAGCGGAGCCTGGAGTTACACCCCGGCGACCAACTTCAACGGAGCAGACAGCTTCATCGTCACCGTCACCGATGACGACGGCAACACCGCCGAGCAGGTCATCTCCCTGACCGTGACCCAGATCGACGATCCGGTGACGATCGGTGGCGACATCTCCGGCAGCGGAATCAAAAACGCCGGAGCCGTCACCGGCACCCTCACCGCCACGGACGCGGCCGACGGCCTGACGGACGGCACCATCTTCACCGTGACCACGGCAGCCACCAACGGAACCGCCGGGATCGATGCGGCGAGC
>CAYGQD010000356.1:0-792 GCA_964351855.1 uncultured Verrucomicrobiales bacterium | reverse complement strand
GGCCTGGAGCTACACCCCTGACGTCAACTACTTCGGCCCTGACAGCTTCACCGTCACCGTGACCGATGACGACGGCAACATCGCCACCCAAGTCATCAGCCTGACCATCGCAAATTCCGCCAACAACCCGGCCATCTTCGGCGGAAACACCAGCGGAACAGGCAGCGAAGACGGCGGCGCAGTCACCGGAACCCTGACCGTGTCCGATCCGGGAGACGGAGTCACCACCCCGAATTTCACGGTGACCGGCGCGGCCAGCAACGGCACCGCTGGAGTCAATCCGACGAGCGGAGCCTGGACCTACACGCCCAACGCCAACTTCAACGGGGCCGACAGCTTCACGATCCAAATCACCGATGACGCGGGCAACGACGAATTCCAAGTCATCAGCATCACCATCACCCAGGTCGATGATCCGGTCACGATCGGCGGGAACACCTCCGGAACCGGCGACGAAGACGGAGGAGCCATCACCGGAACCCTCACCGCGACCGATGCCGCCGACGGCCTGACGGACGGAACCATCTTCAGCGTGACCGGAGCCGCGACCAACGGGACCGCCATCATCGGAGCCGATAGCGGGCTTTGGAGCTACACCCCCAATGCCAACTTCAACGGCGCGGACAGCTTCACCGTCACCGTGACCGATGACGACGGAAACACCGACACCCAAATCATCACCCTGACCGTCAACCAGATCGACGATCCGGTGACGATCGGCGGGAACACCTCCGGCACCGGCAACGAAGACGGCGGAGCCATCACCGGCACCCTCACCGCGACCGACACCGC
>CAYGQD010000355.1:0-4669 GCA_964351855.1 uncultured Verrucomicrobiales bacterium | reverse complement strand
CGTAAAACTGCTCAAAGAGCATGCCCTCCTCCGCCATGCGATCGAGGTTCGGCGTGGCGATGTCGAGATTCCCGTAGCTACCGAGGTCCCCCCAGCCGAGATCGTCGACGAGGATGAAGATGATGTTGGGTTTCGCGGCCGGAGAATCGGCGGCGTGCAAGGTCGGCGGCGGCGAGAGCAGCAGCGCAGTGATGAGTGCAAGGGTGGTTTTCATGGTGCAGGGAAAAGGAGATCTATTGGGTTGCCGCCTCGGTGCGGAACAGTGCTGCCTTGAGACCGGCGGCGTTGTCGGGATTGCAGGTGGGACTGTCCGCCCGGGCGTGGCGCACGGTGACGGTGACGGGGTCGGCGAGGAGGGTGAAGGTCGTTTTCATGACATCAATTTCTTAGCGGGATGCCGCGCAGGATGAGCGGATCAAAACGGTAGGGGGACTCGCCGGCGGCCCATGCGAGGCCGCGCAGGAGGATGGTGCGGAAGAAAGGGTCGTCGAAGGTCCAATCAAAGTGGCCCAGGGTGGAGGCCACGACGCGGCCTTTCCCTCGCTCGTAGGCCCAGATGACGGGCTCGGCGCTGACCTGGTTGCCCACGATTTCATCGGAGGTGGCGAGCGCGGTGATCTTGCCGCGGTCGCCTTGCAGGTTCCAGAAGCACTCGTCGGCGAGGGTGAAGGTGTCCGGCAGCCCGTGCATGATGGGATGACGCGTCTCCGGCAGCTTCAGAGTGACGACCTTGTGCTTGTATTGGCTTTCCTTTCCCTTGGCGAGACCGAGCAGGTCCGCCAGCGCCGCCGAAGGATTCCAGAGCACATAGTGCGACAGCACGAGGCCGCCGCCGCGATTCAGGAAAGCGTCGAGCTGTTGCTGGTGCTTCGCGTCGGACAAACACTTCGGGTGCTGATACAGCATGATGACATCCGCCGTGGCGAACTGCTCTTCCGTGGGCCATTCCAAGGTGCTCAGTGCCTTGACCTGCGGTGAGCCGGCGGTGATCAAGGCCTGATCCTCCTCCACCTGCGGGCGATACAGGTTCGTCACCGCCTCATCACCTGGACCGGCACCGCCGAGCAGCACTTTCCAGCGTTTCGGAAGCACATCGTGAGAATGGGACCTGGGCGGGTGATCCTTTGCACCTCCGGCGAAGAGAATGGTGAGCGGTCGCAGGCTCGCGTCCGCTTGGGGCTTCGGTGCCTTGTCGAGAACGGCCGCGACCTCCGCGCGGCTGCGCAGTTCCGGTGTCTCGATGCCATAGGTGTTCTCCGTCTCCGCTTTGGCGACTTCGGCGTAGCCAGCAGAGGCGGCGAGCGTTCCCGCCGAACCTTGGAGAAAGGCGCGACGGCTGATGTCGGTGAGGAGTCTGTTCATGGTGGTTTTCCCGGTGTTAGTTACGTGAGCGATCTTCGTGGACGAGTTGTTGCAGTCTCTCGCGCAGCTTGGCGACGATCCCGGGCTGCTGATCGAAGAGGTTCGTTTGCTCATACGGGTCCGTTTCGAGGTCGTAGAGCTGGCCGACGGTGATCTTGCGGATTTGATCCCAGCCTCCCTGATTCGGCATCCAGCCGGGCGTGACGCCCTGGTGCCCGCCGGAGCCTTCCGTGCCGAGGATTAGCTTCCACCGGCCCTCGCGAATGGCGAGCACGCCGGTGTAGGATTGCAGCAGGAGATGATCGCGAACGGGCTCCGTGCCGCCGAGCCAGGCTGCGCGCATGGAGAAGCTGTCCTCGCCCGCCCATCGCGGCAGCGGGACGCCGGCGATCTCGGCGAGGGTGGCGAGGAGGTCGGTCAGGCAGACCACCTGATCGGCCGTCGTTCCGGCGGCAACCTTGCCGGGCCAACGCACGATCAAGGGCACGCGGAATCCGCCGTCCCAGGCGTCGGTCTTGAATCCGCGATACGGTCCCTGCGGGCGATGCCCGGGGTTTCCGTCGGGGCGGCGCGTGTTGTCGCTCGGGCCGTTGTCGCTGGTGAGAATGACGAGGGAGTTTTCCGCGATCTTTTCCTCGTCGAGCAGCTTGAGGAGGCGGCCCACGGTTTCATCGGCCCAGAGAATGCGGTCGCCACGATTGCCATCGCCGCTTTTGCCCTGCCATCGCGGCGGCACACCTCTGGCATGATGCGGCGTGCCGAGCGCCAGATAGAGGAAAAAGGGCCGCTCCGGCTGGCGGCGGCGGTGTTCTGTGATGAAGCGAACTGCGTGCTCCAGAAACAGGTCGTCGTGGTTGTCGGGCAGGGTGCGGAAGTCCGGCACGCGGCGGTTGTTGTGAACGACCACATGGTCGGTCCCTTGGTGGGCGGTGCCGTAGAACTCGTCGAAGCCCACCTGATTCGGCCCGACCGTGATCGGCTTGGCGAAATCGATGCGGTCGGCGATTTTGTTTTTGTCAGCGTGGCGGATCGCCTGGCCCGCCATCCAGTCGCCCGGATCGCCGGGTTGCGGCTGCCAGTCGAGCCCGAGATGCCACTTGCCCACGGCGGCGGTGGCGTAGCCGAGCCCCTGGAAGAGAGTGCCCAGCGTCATGCGCCCGGGGCGGATCAGCGAGGGGTCGTAATGGTAGAGCACACCTTCCTTGTGCCAGGTGCGCCATGGGTAACGTCCCGTGAGCAAACCGTAGCGCGTCGGGCTGCAGACGGAGGCCGGGGTGTAGGCGTTGAGCATCCGCAGTCCCTCGCTCGCGAGACGGTCCATGTTCGGGGTCACGATCTTCGACTCCGGTTGGTAGCAGGTGAGGTCGCCCCAACCCTGGTCGTCCGTGAGGATGACGATGACGTTGGGTTTCTCCGACGATGCCGATGCGGCGTGCAGCGTGGCGAGCGGTGCGCAGAGGAGGGCGGTGAGAACGGTGAGAATGTGGTTCATAGCTGCTCCCATCTGCTGAAATCGGTGACGGCGTTGAGGCTGCTGTAGCCGACATGCGTGATGCGTTGCAGCGGGCGCTTCAGTATCGTTTCGAGGCGCTGGCCGGCGGCTTCGAGGACGATCTGGCCGCTGGCGAGGTCCACATGGATGGTCAATTCCAGCGGCGGCGCGGCGGCAGTGAAAGGCTTCGCGGTGCGGCCGGCGACTTGCAGCGGGCCTTCGATGATGGCGAGGCTTTTCTGGCCGCCGAAGAAGGCGCCAATGTGGATCTGGTCTTTGGGTTCCGGGCCGTCGCCGAGGACGAGGAAACCGTTTTCGTAGTGTTGGGGAAAGGCCTGTCCGGCCGCACTGGCACAACGGACTTTGAAGGTCTTGGCCCCACTCAGCGGTTGTTCGAGCCGCTTGAGCACAAAGCCGGCTTGGTTCGGCCCGGCATGAAGACGATAGCCGGCGTCGACTCTATCGACGCGGGCGTTGGCGACCACGGCGAAGTCAGCTCGAGCGTCCGCCGTGGTCGGCGCGGCGGGCTTCGGGCGCGGCATGTTGACATCGGCCTCCTTGCGCCAGGCTTCGAGACGGGCGCGGAGGTCCCGCACGCGGTCGGGATGCTGCGCGGCGAGGTCGGTCTTTTCGCCGAGGTCGGAGGCAAGGTTGAACAGTTCGACGCTGTCGTCCTCGATCCAGTGGATGAGTTTCCAGTCGCCGACGCGCACGCTGCTGCACGGGCCGCTGCCGTGATTGCCGTAGTGGGGGAAGTGCCAGAAGAGGGCGTCATGCACGGGTTGGGTGTCGCCACGGAGCAGCGAGACGAAGCCGAGGCCATCCTTGTGCAGGTCAGGTTTGGCGGGCAGTCCGCAGACCTCAAGCACGGTGGGCAGGATGTCGGTGTTGATCACCGGAACGTCGCAGGTGCTGCCTGGCTGGGCAACGCCGGGCCATTTCACGATCCACGGCTCGCGCACGCCACCTTCGTAGAGCCAGCCTTTGCAGCCACGGAGCGGGAAGTTGCTGGTGACATTGTGGCCGCCGTTGTCACTCGTGAAGAGGATCAGCGTGTTGTCGGCGATGCCGAGTTCGTCGAGTTTCGCCAGCAACCGGCCGACGTTGGCATCCATGGTCTCGATCATGGCCGCGTAAATCGGATTCGTCTGCTGCACGGGGAGCTTCGTTGTCATGGCGCCGTGCGCTGGATTGCCCTCGCTGTAGGTAGGCGTATCCTTAATGACGGGCAGTCCCAGCTTCGCGGCCTTGGCCTTGTATTTCTCAACGAGTTCCTCCTTCGCCATGATAGGCGTGTGGACATCGTAGAAGGGCAGGTAGAGAAAGAAGGGCTGCTCCGGCTTCCGTTGCGCGATCAGCTTCATCGCCTCGCTGGTGAGGCGATCGCAGAGGTGCTCGCCTTCTTTTCCGCCGGTGACAACGCCGGGCACGCCGCGCGAGTGGTAGCCGCCGCCTTTCGGCTTCGGCACCGCTTCGTTGAGCTTGTTGCCATAAGGCCAGAAGAAGCTCGGCG
Organism: uncultured Verrucomicrobiales bacterium; assembly: GCA_964351855.1. Classification (GTDB taxonomy): domain Bacteria; phylum Verrucomicrobiota; class Verrucomicrobiia; order Verrucomicrobiales; family DEV007; genus JBCDHN01. The sequence goes on along the minus strand of CAYGQD010000355.1, from coordinate 302 downwards.
GCAGTCCGCCCGCGTGCCCAGCGATGTTGACCTGAAAGCCCTGGTCCTGCGGATAGAATCCCACGTCACCGAGATGCCACTTGCCGACTGACCACGTCGCGTAGCCCGCATCGCGCAGCACCTCGGCGATGGTCACTTCTTCGAGCGGGAGTTCCATCTTCATCTCCGCGGGCAGCAGGTTGCCGCTTTTGCCATTGCTGGGGATGTAATCGGTGATCTTCAACCGGGCAGGGTGCCGTCCGGTCAAAATCGCCGCGCGTGAGGGCGAGCAATACGGACTGCTCGAATACGCCTGCGTGAAG
>CAYGQD010000354.1:0-4740 GCA_964351855.1 uncultured Verrucomicrobiales bacterium | reverse complement strand
TTCGGGATGATAAGGGCCGCTTGACCGAAGCTTGAGAACTGCGGGCCTGCCACTACACCGGGCCTGCCACAACACCGGGCTGGCACAAAGTTTGCTTCCGATTCTCGCATCAATCCCAAACTCCCCACATCATGTCCGAAACCTGCGAACACACCCTGCCGAAGTCACTGGAAACGATGCACCTCCCGCCGGAAACGGAGGAACTCTTTCGAGCCGCGCCCTCGGTTATCATTGCCGACTCAACTGAGGAACTGATCGAACTCGCAACTCGGGATGCGGGAGAAGACGGCTGGCATACCGTCGGATACGAGGTCCCCGGAAAAGGCTACGTCCCGGAGGCGCGAGCCTGTCAGGTCAAAAACGGGATCTGCGCCAATTATTTCGAACCCTACATGCGCCGCCGCGATCCGGATTGTATGGTGATCGGGGATGAACTCCCCACGGACAAGCCCCATTTCCGGGACCGCTACGGAGAAAGTTTCGAAAACTTGCGCGCCGAGACCTTCGAATGGATGAAGACCCAGGAGCTTGCCTGTTTCGCCTTCATCGCCGGTATGCCCGGTCGCGGAACGGACGCCCTCGTGATCGCTCCGGCAAACGCGGGATTCTTTGCTCTCGGACTGGCCATGCTCCAGGGGATGGTACCTCATACCAAACTGCCGGAAAACTTTTCGCCGAAGGCCATCATCTACGTGGCACCTCCCTTCCGGCACACCCATCTCGATGGAAAGCAGGTCGTGGTGCACAACCGGCTCGAAGGAATGCACGAACTCTTCAGCTACAATCTCTACCCCGGACCCAGCGCCAAAAAAGGGATCTACGGCGTGCTCCTGACCTTGGGAGAAAAAGAAGATTGGATCACGATGCACTGTGCTGCCGGTCAGATCATCACGCCCTACGAAAACCGGGTCGGCATTTCCCATGAGGGAGCCAGCGGGGGCGGAAAGAGTGAAATGCTCGAACAGCCCCATCGCCAGAAAGACGGGTCTCTCCTTCTCGGAGAAAACATCCTGACCGGGGAAACGCGATCTCTCACCATTCCACAAACCTGCCAGATTCGCCCGGTCACCGACGACATGGCCCTCTGTCACCCGAGCCTGAACAAGCACAAGGGCAAGCTGACCCTGATGGATGCGGAGGATGCGTGGTTTGTCCGCGTCAACCACATCGAACACTACGGAGTGGATCCTCACCTTGAGAAGATGAGTATTCATCCCGACAAGCCCTTGCTCTTTCTCAACATCGACGGACAGCCCGGCGGGACCGCCCTGATCTGGGATCACATCCAGGATGAACCGGGAAAACCGTGTCCGAACCCGAGGGTCATCGTTCCCTGCGAAGCGGTTCCCGGCGTGCATCGCGGCACGCTCGACATCGATATCCGGTCCTTCGGGGTGCGCTGCCCCCCCTGCACGAAGGAAGATCCCACCTACGGCATTCTCGGGATGTTCCATCTCTTACCTCCGGCGCTGGGCTGGTTGTGGCGCCTCGTCGCTCCGCGCGGTCATGCCAATCCCAGCATCGTGAACACCGAAGGCATGTCCAGCGAAGGGGTCGGCTCCTACTGGCCCTTCGCAACCGGACGCCGAGTAGACCAAGCCAACCTGATCCTCAAACAGATCCTCGACACCCACCTGGTGAAATACATCCTGACACCCAACCAACACATCGGTGCCTGGAAAGTGAGTTTCATGCCCCAGTGGATCACCCGGGAATACATGGCCCGCCGTGGCGGGGCCAACTTTACCGCAGAACAGGTTCAGCCCTGTCGATGCCCGCTCCTCGGTTGGTCACCCAGCTCCATCGTCGTGGAAGGTCGCGTCATCGGGTCCTGGTTCTTTGATGTCGCGAATCAACCCGAAGTCGGGCAGGAAGCCTACGATACCGGAGCCGAGATCCTGCACGGATTCTTCAAGGATGAGCTCGAACAATTTCTCGTCGATGACCTCATGCCCCTCGGCCGAGACATCATCACCTGCTGCATGAATGGAGGTTCAGTGGAGGATTACGAGAAGCTCATTCCCCACGGCACTTTGGACGAGGAGGATTGAAGCGCCCCCGAAACCTCCCAAACGGGGGCGCATGATTGCGTGAGCCTTTTCGTTGATCATCGGTGCATGGTCTGTTCCAGTTCCTAAAGGCTCGCCTCTTCACCAAGCCCCAGATCCTCATCGAGATCCAGGTTCATGACCGATCCAAAGATATCTCCCAGGCTGAGTGGTTGATTCAGGTTGGGTGGGGCCATCCCGGCTCCGGAGAAGCTCAAGGAGCTGGTCGATGCGAGGTTGGGGTTGAGTCGATCATCGAGCGTCGGCGAAAAGGTTACTCGAATCTCCATTGGGCGATCGCTGCCAAATTGGTCGAAGCTGACCATCCAGTTTCCGGAAGCACCGACGTATCCACCTTGGGAGATTGATTGCCCTCCTGCGGTGATGATCTCGATCTGGACATAACTTCCCGGCGTTCCGAGACCGGCGAAGATAGGTGTGAGCGTGGTCAACGGCGGCAATCCGGCGAGCGGACTTCCTCCTCCAAACGGGCGGCTGAGGTTGCCGGCCGCATTGGGATCTGCAGTTTCTCCGGTCGAGGGGAGCGGCGTGACTTGGAATCCGACAAAGATCTGGGAGGTGAGTCCGAAACCGGTTTGATCACGGAATGCATTGAACACGCCTTCCAACCGCGGAGATTCGACATTGAGTTCACCGGTATCGACCACCTGTTCCTCCGGGGCCGCTGGAACGGATGGAGCCAGGGGAATGACCGGCGAAGGAGCCGGTGCCGGATTCGTGACCGGAGGTGCTGATGAAGAACTCGGCGCATTGGCGACCGAACTCCCCAAAGCGATCAGTTGGGTGGTTCCAATCGGCGTTCCTCCATCTAAAATGGTCCCCTGAACATTGAGGCCGGAATCGCCTACCGTCGGGAAGGTAATCGTTAGATTGTTCAGATCGGAGATCGTGACCGAATTCGAGCCGGGAGCCGCCAGAAAGCCGCCCACCAAAGCCGGGTCGTCTCCGTTGATCTCAGCTCCATCCGGAAGCCCGCTTAAGGTCACTTCCATCGTGTTTCCGCCGGTCAATGTAGCGACCAGATTCAGCGGAATGGCAGCGCCAGGAGTTCCCGTCACGGTATCCGGAACAAACAGGCCACCGTCAGGGGCAACGGCAGGCGTGACCGCCGGTTGATCGTCATCTTGAACCGCCACCGTGATCACCGGTGGTGTCGTGGGAGGCACCGCGTAGGTATGGGTAGCCGAGAATGGCTGGGAACCGGTCGGATTCGGGCCAAAGGCAATGACTTGGGGCGGCGTTCCATCCCCCCAGTCGATCGTGACAGTGGAGGAATCCGTCGCGCTCGGATCGACGATCAATCCCGTAACCGTCCCGGTTTCGCCACTCACCGTCGCGATGACATCATCCACCAGGGCGGCGACGTTATTGACGGTGACCGATGGACCGTTCTGAGCCACGGAGGTATCTTCATTGGTCATCGTGACCACGATCTGATTCGTGGCGTCATCCTGGTAGGTATGATTCGCGGAAACGGTTCCCGGAGCCACAGTTTCCACCGTGCCATCCCCCCAATCAATCTGGACGGAGGTGACGGTATCATCACCCGGATCGGTTACGCCGATCGTCAGGGTATACGGACTTCCTTCGTCCACGCTTCCTGCACCCGATGCAGTCACGGTCGGAGCGACATCATTGACGGTGAGGCCGAAGGTCGTGGTTGTGATCGCTCCGTCACTGTCCGTAGCGGTGATGGTCACGGTCTGGGTGTCATCCGGGCCATCGGTCGGGGTATAGCTCCAGTTCCAGGTTCCCACCCCTTGGGTAACGGAACCGACGGATGCGGTCACGACAACAGCGTCGGCTCCCACATCGGCAAACGTTCCCGTGTTGGTGACGTTAGACCCTTCATTGCCACTGACCGTTCCATTGTCCGCAGCCACGGATGGAGCCACGTTATCGACGACCAGATCAAACGTTGTCGTGGCGACCGCTCCGTCACTGTCGGTTGCGGTAATCGTAATCGTTTGCGTGTCATCCGGGCCATCGGTTGGGGTGAAGCTCCAGTTCCAGGTTCCGGCCCCTTGGGTGATCGCCCCGGTCGAAGCGGTAATCGTAACGGTGTCGGCGCCGGAATCGCTGAAGGTTCCGGTATTGGTGGCCGGTGAACCTTCAGGGGTGCTGACCGAAACACTGTTGGCGGAAACGATCGGTGCCAGATTATTGACCGTCAGGGCAAAGGTGGTGGCCGAAGCCAGGCCGTCACTGTCCGTCGCGGTTATCGTGACGGTTAGAGAGTCATCCGGTCCGTCCGTCGGAGTGTAGCTCCAATTCCAAACACCCGCTCCTTGAGTGATCGTTCCGACGGAAGCGGTAATCGCCACCGTGTCGGCCCCCACATCTCCGAAAGTTCCGGTATTGGTGATCGTAGAAGCCTCATCTCCGGAAACCGCCGCATTGTCCGCCGCGATCGTCGGCGCGACGTTGTTCACCGTTAGGCCGAACGTCGTTGTGGTGACGCTCCCTGCCAAATCCGTCGCCGTAATCGTCACCGTCTGATTCTCATCCGGCCCGTCGGTAGAGTCGAAACTCCAGCTCCAGGTCCCAGCCCCTTGAGTAATCGAACCGACCGAAGCGGTGATCACCACAGTGTCTCCGGCGTCGGAATCACTGAATGTTCCGGTGTTGGTCGCGGTGGCACCTTCCGAAACGATGACCGACGCATTATCAG
>CAYGQD010000353.1:0-4816 GCA_964351855.1 uncultured Verrucomicrobiales bacterium | reverse complement strand
ATTTGACGAAGGGCGTGGCGATCGGCTCGCGCGGGTTTCTGGATTCGGTTTTTGAGTCGCGCCGTGATTTTTTCGGCCCCAAACGCACCACTGGCGCGCGGACGATGCGCTTTGGCGATTGGGGTGGGTTATGTAGTATGCGTGATTTGCGGGAGGACGTGATACGAGCTCCGGGATAGATTGCCCGGCGCACCTTCCCCATTTACCCGGATGGCCGCATCGTCCAGCCCCTCTACGGCAGCGCCGCGAGCAACCATGACCGCCTCAGTTGGGTCAAAGCCCTCAAAATCCAGGAAGAATCCCCGATTGCAAGGAGCCGATCGACCGTCAAAGGTGGTATCCTGACCGAACCACCAACAGTTTCCGCCGAATCGGCTCCTTTGCAGCAAGGCCAGTTGCTCGGGGCGAATGACCAGCCGTCGACCAAGTGTCTCGTGCTGGTGGACGAGGCTCCGGACCTGGAGCTGTGGTATGCTATTCCCAAGTCGCAGGAGGGACGAGCGATTGCCGGCTGTCGGGTGGGCGTGCCGCTGCGGAATCGGCGGGTGAATGGGACGATCATTCAGGTGAATCCGATTGAGGGCCAGGAAGGGTTTAAGCTGCGAGCGATCCTCAATTTGCTCCATCCGAAGCCGCTGATTCCGCCGGTTTTACTCAAACTGGCGGCTTGGATGAGCGAGTATTATGCGTGTCGCCTGGAGACGGTGGTGCGGGGAATGATTCCGGAGGTGGTGCGAACGGGAACGGGTGGATTCAAGACGCAAAAGGCGGTTTTGCTAAAGAAACAGCCGACTGCGGAGGATCTGGAGGCGCTGGGGAAACGAGCGCGACGTCAGGCCGCCATTCTCGAATCCCTGATGCGGAATCCGGAAACGCCGATGCTGCTTTCGACCTTGAGCGCAGAGCATTCCAGCGCGCCATCGGCCGTGAAGCGGCTCGAAGAACTGGGTTGGGTCAAGGTTGACGATCAAATTCAGCTTCGCGATCCCTGCCAGGAGGAAGAGTTTCTCGAGAACGCCGCGCTCGAATTGAATGATGAGCAGTCCGAGGCTTTGACCGCGATTCTGGCCGACATGGACGCGGAAGAGAAGAAGCCGATTTTGCTGAAGGGGGTCACCGGAAGTGGGAAGACAGAAGTTTACCTACAGGCGTTGGCCGAAACGTTGGAACGCGGGCGCAGCTCGATCGTGCTCGTCCCGGAGATCTCGCTCACGCCTCAGACGACGGAGCGGTTTAAGCGTCGCTTTGCCTCGATCCAGGAGCAGGTCGCGATTCTCCACAGCCATCTGAGCGATGGGGAACGGCATGATGAATGGCGCAAGATCCTCGACGGCAAGGCGCGGATCGTGATCGGGGCGCGGAGTGCGATTTTTGCGCCACTGGAGAACGTCGGGCTCATCATCGTCGATGAGGAACATGAAAACACCTACAAGCAGGAGAATCCGCCGCGTTATCAGGGGCGCGATATCAGTGTGGTGCGCGCGCGATTCGAGGGAGCAACGCTGATTCTGGGGAGCGCGACGCCGGCGCTGGAGTCCTTTCACAACGCTCAAACCGGGAAGTATCAGTTGATCGAGCTGACCCAGCGGGCGGATGCCCAGGCGCTTCCGTTAACCCGCGTCATCGATATGCGGACGGAGGGGAAATCGACTAAGGCAAAGGGAGGAACCTCGATCATCACCGAGCCGCTCCGCATCGCCATTGAGCAACGGCTCGACCGCGGCGAACAGACGATTTTGTTCCTCAATCGACGCGGTTTTTCGCCGTCGGTGCTCTGTCAGGACTGCGGTCACCGCGTGGAATGTCCGCATTGCAGCGTGACCCTGACGTTTCACGAAAGTGATGCCCGGCTGATTTGCCACATTTGCGGATTTCAGCGCATCCCGCTTCGCAAATGCCCGGAGTGTTCCAGTCCTTCGATCCACTTCGCCGGATTTGGCACCGAGCGGGTGGAAGGCGTGCTGCGCAAAGTGTTCAAGCGCGCCAAAATCGCCCGGATCGATACGGATTCGATGAAGCGCAAAGGCCAGCTTCAGGAGACCTTGAATTCGTTTAAAGCCCACAAATACGACATCCTTCTCGGCACCCAGATGATCGCGAAAGGGCTGCATTTCCCGAACGTCACCCTGGTCGGAGTTCTGGCGGCAGACATCAGCCTCCACATTCCGGATTTCCGCGCCGGAGAGCGGACCTTTCAGTTGCTCACCCAGGTCGCGGGACGAGCGGGCCGGGGGCATCTACTTGGTGAAGTGGTGGTCCAGACTTACACGCCCCACAATCCATCGATCCAGTTCGCTCGTCATCACGACTACGATGGCTTTGCCGATCAGGAACTGGAGGCGCGCAAAGCGCTCGGGTTTCCGCCCTACGCCCATGTCACCGTGATCACGACCCGCTCCGAGCACGAACGGAAGGCCGAGTTTTCCCTGCAAACCCTGGTGAAACGGATGCAGCGCGACCTTCCGGAGGAGATTCGCCTGACCGATCCCATGCCCTCTCCGCTCGTCAAAGCGGCGGGTCAATTTCGCTTCCAGGTCCTGATGCGGGCGAAAAATCCGCGCAAAATCACGGAGCACATTCGCAAGCACCTCTCCGGGATGACCTTCCCGGAAGACGTCATCGTGACGATCGACGTGGATGCTTACAATCTTTCCTGAGGGCCCGTTACCAAATAAATTGCAGCAAGATGCGCAGGATTCTGGGTTGTCGCCAAGGCGGAAATGAACGGAGTTTAGCAAGCTAAATGAGTTGATTTCCAACGCGGGCAACGGATCAGAAGACAAGCAGGTTCTTGTAAGTGATTTTGTAACGGGCCCTCAGTCGGACTATTTCCCTTCCGCGAGCCAGCGCTTCTGCTGCTGGATATTCGCGCGGATTTCTTGGAAGCGATCCGGGTTTTTCGCCTTCATCCCTTTCAGATATTCAGCCATGTCGCTGTCGTAGGCTTTCGGGCGCTCGGCGGATTGGCCGGCGTCTTGCGTTTCGACAATCCAGTTCTCGAGGATCTTTCGATGCTGGCGCAGTTCGCTCCGGAATTTGGGGTTTTTGGCCAGATTCTCGGTCTCCCAAGGATCGGCTTCCAGATCGTAAAGCTCTTCCATGGGTCGGGTCGGAGTGAGCAGAGACGCTTGAAGTTTGTTGAGCTTTCCTTCCTCGTGAAGTTCCCGAATGCGGGCCACGATCGGCTTGTTGTCTTTGTAGGCGTTCGGCTGGAGATGAGGCCGATCCGGGTAGAAATTGCGAATGTATTTGAAGCGCTCCGTCCGGACCGAGCGCATCCGCTCCATGGTCTCGTCGCAGCGGTCGCGGGCGGAAACGACAAATTCACGAGGTTGGGCATTCCCGCCAAACAAGGGACGCCCTTCCATCACGTCGGGCACCTCGATACCTGCGAAATCGAGCGAAGTCGCCGCGATATCGATGTGAGCGACCAAATCTTCGCGCCGCGTTCCAGCGTCTACCGCACCGGGCGCTTTGATGATCAGCGGCACCTTGATGCCTTCCTCGTAGAGAAATTGTTTCCCTCGCGCGTGACTGATCCCGTGATCGGTCAGGAAGATCACCACCGTGTTTTCGGAAACGCCTTCGTCTTCCAACTTCTGGATGATGGCGCCCACTTCCTCATCGACCCAGAGAACACTGGCAAGATAATCCGCCCAATCTTCCCGCAAGACAGGATCGTCCGGATAGTAGGGGGGAAGCTGGACTTGGTCGGCGGTCGGTTGTTGATCCTTGGGGATCAGGTTGTTGGTGCGCACCCCGCGGTTCTTGCCGCCCGCCAGTTGATACTGGGCAAAGAACGGCTGGTCTTCGGCCCGTTGGGTCCAATCGTTTCCGTGGTAAAGATCATCGGGGATCTCGAAATTGTAGTCGGTTTTACCGATCGCATCCGGACGTTTCGGATTGACTCGACCCGGAGCGTTCGTGACGAAGTAGCCAGCCTCTTTGAAGAGATGCGGCAAGGTGGTGATGTGCTCAGGGAGATGGATCCGGATTTCTCCGCGCCCGCTGCGATGCTGGTGAGCGCCGATGGTCGTCTGCATCATCCCGGTGATCATGGCTGATCGACTGGGCGAACAGACCGGGCAGGTCACGAAGGCGTTTTCGAACAAAGCCCCCTCGGACGCGAGCCGGTCAACGTTGGGCGTCGCGATCGTTTTTTCGCCGTAGCACCTGAAATGATCCGACATGTCCTCGACCACGATCCAAACGATGTTGGGCCGCTCGGGCAGAGCCAAGGCCGAGCCGAGAAGAGCGAAAACACACGAGAAAACGAAAAAGTGGGGTTTCATGAGAAACCCGTTAAGGAGAATCGGCGGGAATTCCAGCGAAATGCGAGACTAAGGCCTATGCATTCGCACGCCTGGCGGCGGATCGCGCGACTTCCGCATCGGCGGCTGCTTGATCGAAGGCTTTGTGGGCTTCTTCCAGAGCTTTGAGCGCGGCGGTCGTCGTATCGACTTTGGGCTCGTTCAGCGGTTTGGAAGTCGCCACGGTGGCTCGTTCGACAGCTTCTTCGACCAACTTTGCTCCGGCTTTGACTCGAGCCGTGGCGATTTGGGCGTCACTCAACGCTTTCTCCGAAGATTCCTTGGCCGTTTGCGCATCGGCCACGGCTTTCTCTAATGGAGCCACCGTGTCCGCAGCTTGGCTTCCAGCGGTGACGGCGGCCTTGGCACTGGTGAGCTTCGCTTCCGCGTCTTTCAGCTTGGTGGTGGCAGCGGCCACGCCCTTTTTCGCTTCGGCCACGGCTCCATCGGCATTGGCGACTTGTTGCGCGACTTTGCCCATCAGTTGCTTGGTCTCGCGAACGGCT
>CAYGQD010000352.1:0-4834 GCA_964351855.1 uncultured Verrucomicrobiales bacterium | reverse complement strand
CCAGGCGCATAATGCGTCGAGGTTAGGCAAGGTCCGCAACGGCTGCCAATCGTTTTTGAAAGGCGCGTGGTCTTAGCGTTTTCGGGTTTGGCTGATTGGGTTGGCGGATGGTCCAGGAATCTGCGGGATTTCAGTTTCAGACGTTGTCACCGTCCCTTCGCTGGTTGCTGAGATAAATAACCATTGTCAGCATTGCCCAGAAACTGGCCACGATGAACCAGAGTGGAAAAGCGAGCTGTTTCGGGTTCTTCTCCGATGGGAACGAGGGGAGAAAATCCAGCCCCAGATGGTAACGCCATTCCTTGAAAAGCTCGGCGGAAGACGGAGGTGCCTCCCCCCGAAAAGATTGAAACGTCACGTTTCCCGGCGTCCAATGCGCATCCGGGTAATTGAGCAGAAACCTTGAGATTCTGATCTCCCCAAATTCGATGTTCACGTCAAGTTGATCCCCATTGTCGTGAAAAAGAATCCCGTAGAACGGTTTCATATTCGTCAGGGCCACCAATCCAACCCACACCGCCACACTGTAGATGGTGATCAAAACGTAAGGATTTTTTCGGCCAGTCTTCACGTTGGTTGGCGCGAGTTGATGACGGAAGATCAGTCCCGCCAATTCTCTGGTGCAGGCTAATGCGTACAGTGCATCGGTTCATCCATGGATTGAAGTCGCCGGAACCAGAGGAACTTGGCGCGATACCAGCCAATCGGCTCGAACAACTGCTCGTCTCCGGAGATGAAATCGCCTTGGCGAATGACGCCTAACGTTTGGCCATCGCGTCGATAGACGACGCGGACGTTGCCCTCGTGTTCGCTGAGGAGACGTCGCAATTCGAAATAGGGGAAAATGGTGCCGTCGTTGGCGTGTTGTTGGAAGTTTCTTGGTTTGTCAGGGGGACGAAGAATATCCGGTTCGGACTCGACCAGTTCGATCAGGTCGCTTTGTAAGGGGAAGATGTCGATCCGCTTCAGAAACGCGTGGTTGCCCTCTCCTTCGCTGCGCAAATTACTATACATCGAGAAGGAAGTCTGTGTTTTCAGGCCGATCCACGGGTTGAGTCCATTGAGCAAGACCGGGAGGACCATGAGCCAGGCGGGATTCAGGGTTGGACGATTCGGCCAGGTCCGGAAATTGGCGCGATTTCTCCAGACGGCGATGAGGTAGCAGCCCGCGAGCCAGAATCCCCAAATGAGCCAGAGGGCAAAGCCGATTCGGTTGGCTTTGTTCTCGAAGACTTCGCGGGTTCTTCCCTGGGTCAGGTAGAGATAGCCTTGGGCAATGACAGCCCCAACGAAAAGCGCGATGATGGTATAACGGATCACTTTCCGCGTTTTCTCTGGATTCACGCCCCCGACGCGTTGAATGCCGCGGTCCCAAATTTCTTGCAGCTCGATTGCGGCATTTCGCGGAAGGAAGAGGTAGAGAGAGGCGAAAATCAGGGAACTGAAGCTGTAAATGCCGCCCGCCGGATGCACGGAGAGCCAAAGGTGAAAGAAAATGGCGGCGAGGAAACCCAGTCCGCGCAGTCGCGGGATGAGGAGTAAAAACGGAATCCCGAGCTCGAACATCAGCGATCCCCAAATGGCGCAGTGTTGGGCCCAAAGCGCAGCAGGAACGCCGGGAATTAAGAGGGCGATCTCTTCGTGGAGGAGAGCGGCACAGCTGTGAGCGGGATCAAAGTAGTCCCAATTCAACTTTTGGATCACCGCCCACCAGTAGACGATGACCAGTTGGATCCGCAAAACTGGGGCGACCGAGTCAATGAAGTTTCGCCGCATCTTGGGCACTTCGATCGGCTTTCGGGCAAGGGCCGAACCGATCGCCACGACCATGATGAGCGTGGTGATTCCACCGATGACGTGACTACGCGGCTCCGCGGTGACGTTGAGATGAACGAATTTGACGAGGATACCGAGCGCGAAGGGCCACCCACGAATCCAGGCTTCATGAAGAAGCTGCTTCTTCCCTGGAATCGAGGAGCGGTTCAGCCAGAGGACCCAGATCAGCCCGATCAAGAGCATGAAATTGATCATTCCCTCAAAAAGCATGTGATTGGGGACGAACGGCATCTTGTAGAAGCAGTTGATCAGAGAGGTCACGATCAAGGCGCTGAACCGGACAAAGCAGCGCGGCTCCAGGACGACGAGGAAGGCGCAATAGGTCAGAAGCCAGCCCGGCCACGTCTGCAGCCAGAAGCTGAAGGAGAGCTGGTGGATCAGCGTGGTAACTCCCCAGATCAGCGCAAAGCTTCTGAAAGGCTGGTAATCGTCAGAGGAAGTTTGGGAAATCGAGGAGGTCGGCATCGGGGTGGATGGCCGTTGGAGAAAGCAGAGAGGTCAACCGGGGGACTCGAACTACCAGGGAAGGGCGAACGTGGCGATCAACGCTCCAGAATTTCCACTTCGTATCCGTCCGGATCCGTGACAAAGGCCATCTTGGATTTGGCTCCGGAGGGAAAGGCTTCCCGCCAATCACCCGGCCAGACTTCCAGGCCGTCTTTCTCCAGTTGATCGCAGAAGGCCATGATGTCGGTCACTCCAATCGCGGTGTGCATCAGGTCTTCAGGAAATTTCACCTCGAAATCGGGAGAGTAGCAGAGTTCCAGAAAGTGGTCGTTCCCGTCCAGTTCGAGGAATGCGAGTTGATTGCCTGCCGGGGATTTGTCCGTTCGCCGGGTCACCTGAAATCCCAGCTTTTCATAGAAGCTGATGGTTTGGTCCAGGTCACTGACACGGATGCGGGTGTGGAGAAATTTGATCATGTGGGAGGTCTGTTAGGATACCAGGGAAAAGGCTAGGTCCGGCTCGATTGAAAATCAAGTGTGGGATCTGCTCATCCCCTGGTCTTTACGTGACATTCCGCAATCCCTGATAAAGGTTGGCTTCCATGCTTTCTCGTTTTCCTCTCCAAGGCCGAATCGACCTCGCCGCGATCCGGGTTTCTGCCCACATTGGCGTCCCTGATGAGGAGCGTGCTTTGCCCCAGACGCTCGAAATCGATTTGTCGCTGGTGCCGACCCGGGAATTGAGATCGATAGATGATGACCTGGCGAAGACGATCAACTACTATGAGGTGTGGCTCGAAGTCCGATCTCTGGCGGCGGAGCGCCCGCGAAAACTCATCGAAACCCTGGCGGAGGAGATCGCCGATCAGGTTTTGGCGAAGTTCGACATTTCCCAGATCGAAGTAACAGTACGCAAATTCATCCTGCCGGATACGGGGGCCGTCAGCGTTTCGCTTTTTCGGACTGCGGGGAATTCCTGAAAAGTTTCGTGCGAAATGCCCATTTTTCAGATATTAGGCACCTTCTATAACCCCAAGCCGTTCCATCTCCCACCGTCGCGAAACCCCTAATGGCCGGACCACGAAAGCCTGACGAAGACAAACCGCTCGTGGAACGTGCCCAAAACGGGGACACAAAGGCTTTTGATGACCTGATCAGGAAGCACAGTTCGAAGCTTTACGGTCTGGTCTACAACATGACCTCCAATCATGAGGACACGAACGACCTGCTCCAGGACATCTTCGCCAAAGCCTATCGCAGCCTGAAGCGCTTTCAGGGAAAGAGCACGTTTTACACCTGGATTTACTCCATCTCGGTCAATATGACCCTGAATTTCCTCAAAAAGCGCAATCGCCAGCGGAAGGTCAGCCTGGATGACACGGATCTGAATATCCAGAATGACTCCGATTTCATCGAGTCCACTTCCAAGTCGGATCCGGTCAAAGAGGTCAATATTTTGGAGCTCCAGCAAAGATTGAACGGGGCTATGCGAGAGCTGTCAGACGACCATAGAGCCGTCGTGACGATGTTTGATATCATGGGAATGCCCCACAACGAAATCGCGAAAATATTAAGTGTTTCACCCGGCACGGTGCGATCGAGACTGTTTTACGCTCATCGCCAACTACAAAACTATTTGGAGGAATTCCGGCATTAGGCTCCCGCCGTTTGCCAATACCACGCTCAAGACATGGAAAAGGTCGAAAAAATCAAAGAATTGGTCGCTCTGAACCGGGAGCAGACGCCTGACGAGGACTACTTCGAAGACTTCATTGGGAACTTTCACGATCGCCAACGCCAGGAGATGCTTCAAGTCTCCACCCTCCAGCTGCTGCGGGATCGCGTGGAAACTTGGTTGAATGGCTGGAACGGTCGCAAATGGATTGGCGGCGGAGTTGCGGTCGCGAGTTTCGCCGTTGTCATGCTGGTGCTGAACAGCCCGAAGGCGGAAAACGCTCAAGATGATTTCGGAGGGGAACTTGCGGTCGAGGAAATCGACCCGGGCAGCCTCCTTCGCGAATTTTAACGAAGTCTTCAGAACTCTCGCCACGGTGCTTTGACCTTGTTGAATTTTAGAACTCAGGCAGCGATCGTGGGGCTCTTGATAGCTCCATGGTTGGTGGCTCAGGAGGCTGAAATCTCGGCCGATGACCTTCCGATCGCCGCTCGCGATGCCGGATTGGGACGAACTTCATTTCCGGTGCTAAGCGAAATTCGCCCCTCCCTCGTTTATATCTACTGGAGGGGAGAGAGTCGCAGTCGAACCGAGCGAACTCCCGGATTTTCCATCGCCAACGGGATGTTTGTTACGGTGCGGAGTTCCGCGAAGGTGGCCGAAAGTGTGGTGATTCGATCCACCGACCAGGATCACGATGCTCAAGTGGTATTGATCGATCCCAGCTCCGGGTTGGTGTTGATCGATGGAGGCCAGCCGACCACGGTGAATGTTCCAGCGCTTCCCTTTGGTTCCAGCCGCGACTTTTTGATCGGTGATTTCGCCTTCGGGTTGAGTTTCGACGAAGAAGGGATGCCGATCCGCACCACGGATGGGG
>CAYGQD010000351.1:0-4838 GCA_964351855.1 uncultured Verrucomicrobiales bacterium | reverse complement strand
GAAAAGAGGATCATCGTATTGTCATCGATACCCAAGTCCACCAGCAGCTCGAGAATCGCTCCCACTTCGTTGTCGAAATGCTCCATCATCGCGGCGAATCCCGCGATCGGATTTTGCACCGGAGGACACGGTTCGCCGCCTGCTCCGTACTTCCCAATCTTGTTATCAAACTGAGGAAACACTTTTCGCCATTTCTCATGCAGCTCTTTCGGAGCATGCATCGCCGCGTGAGGAATTGCCGTTGGAATATAACAGAAAAACGGCTGCTTCGCTTCGGCGTTCCGGCGAATGAAATCGCGAGCTTCGGCCATGACCAAGGGATTTACATAGGTGCCTTCCTCCATCGGAATCTCTTCCCCATTTTTGACCAAGGTCGTCGGATAATAGGTGTGAGCGATCGTCTGGCTCTTCCACCCATAAAACTCATCAAACCCATGGCTGAGCGGATTCTGATCTCCCTCGGCGTTCGTGACCCCAAGTCCCCACTTCCCGTAGGCGCCGGTCGCGTAACCAGCCGCTTTGAAGATTTCCGGCAAGACGGTGAGCTTGGGATCGAGTGCCGCTCCGACTTCACCCTTTAGATTTCCTCGAATATAGATTCGGCCGGAATGGCGTCCGGTCATAAGGACGGCTCGGGACGGGCTGCAGACCGTGTTGCCCGAGTAATGATTCGTGAAACGAATTCCTTCCTTACTGAGCCGATCAATGTTCGGCGTCTGGAGTTTCTCCTGGCCGTAGCACGATAAATCTCCATAACCCAGATCATCAGCGAGGATGTAAATCACGTTCGGGGAGGTCGCGCTGACCGCGATCGTGGCTCCAATCCAGAGAGCAAAAGCGGTAGTGAGCGAAGGGAGAAGAGAGGTTTTCATGAATGAAACTGGTATAGCTGGGTTTGATTTGGGAACCGCCTTTCGCTCTATTCCTTCCGCCAAATCTTCACATCATCTACCACCGCGTTGCGAGGAACCGCGAGCCGCAGCATCCGCTTGGTAGGATGCGCGATTCCTTCTGACTGGAAACTGCCGACTTCCTTGCCATCGATTTCGACGCGGAGTTGGTCTCCTTCCACCAAAACCAGGAGATCATACCACTGGCCCACGTTCAGCGTGTGGGGGATCTTTTTCTCTTTTCCGGAGAGCAGGGCTTTCTGCTCCTTGCTCAGGGATTTGGCTTGGCGGGCTTCGCGGATCTTCAGATCCATGGCTCCCGTCTTGAGATCCTGAAGGAGAACTTGCTTGGGGTTAATGCGAGCGGCAAAGAGGTGCCCGGCGTGAACCGCTTTGTATTGAAGGTCGGCAAAGTTGAGACCAAGACTGTCTTTTAGGTCTTCTAACATAAACCGCAGCCCCACGGCTCCATTGGTGAACTCCGCAGGATGGGTCACGGAAACTCCGTGGTCCGCCGTTTCATGAATGTAGATGTACATGGCCCCGTCACGCAGATCGACCTGCTTGTTTCCGTTGGCGCGGGATTTGCTGTTCGTCCCCCAGCCCTGACCCACTTCGTCTTTCTCTTCTTGGGATTCGGCGCGTTCAAAGTCGTCAGAGAAAATCAACTCCCCGTGGTCATCCGCGAGGGCGAACATCGGGGCGAGCAAGGTGAGAAGCACAATGGATGAGGTCTTTTTCATGAGCCGTTCTTTCTAGCAGAGGAGCGCCGGGAAGGGAACGAGAAAATCCGAGTTGGGCCTTCGTTGCAAAGGGTGTGAATGAAAGTGGTGGGCACAAGTCGGGCCGAAGGCTCGAAAGCACAAAGCTTAGGGCTTCAGCCCTGAGGCCAAGATCGATTCTTCCTTTGCAGCCTATCAGGTCGCCAGGTAACGCGCACCGCCGATTGCTGGTGACCTTTCAGGGCACTTTTACACGGCTTCGTGCAACCGGGCGTGAACGCCCTGCCTTTGTGCTTGGGGACTTTCAGTCCCCACCTGCCCACCAGAATCATTCACGCCCGTTGCAAAGGGGATCTTGCTACCCGCAGCGGATTCGATAGGATGACCCTGTGAAAACCCCATTCCTCTTTCCGATCGGCCTGCTTCTCCTCGCCCCTACCCTGCTCTGGAGTGGCCCCGCCCCAGCCAATAGCGAGCTCGTCATCGATGACGCGTTCGATCGCGACGAACTCGGTCAAGGCTGGTACATCAACACCGGAAACTGGAAGATCCAGGACGGCGTTCTCCGCGCCAGCGAAATTCCCGCCGACCAGCACTCCGCCGCCGCTCGCCGAATCATCGAGACCCACAACGCGGTTTACGAACTGCGCTTTCGCTTTACCGGCGCAGGGAAAAGCTTCCACTTCGGGTTCGACCCCGCAAAAGGTGAGCTGGACAAAACCGGCCACCTGTTTTCGGTCATTGTCACCCCCACGTCCTGGAAGCTGATGAAGCATGTTGACAAGAAACGCCCGAAAGAAGATCCCAACGAAGTTTTGGATCAGCAGACGGTCGCCTTTGAAACGGGGATTTGGTATGAGCTGCGCGTCACCACCGAGGGCACGAACGTCACTGCCGAAATCACCGGCCAAGGACAACTAGCCGGAACGCATCCCACCTTCGGCGTCAAAAAACCGACCCTGGTCTTTCGCTGTATCGGGGACGGTGTAGAGATTGACGACCTGAAGACCTGGATACCGATGAAGGATCTCTAACAGGTCTTTGCGGCATTCCCTAGTATATCCCGTCCAACGGACTGTGCGTTACGGATGCCGAATTTTCCTCAAGTTCAAGTTGGACCGGCACACCGGCGCGAGGAAAGAACGAAGCGAGCTTCGTGACGGACGAGCAACGCAGAAATTGTGGGAAAGGCGGTATTCATCCGAACCTTACCGCGCAGCGGCAAAAATATCAAAACCTCAAAAGAACCGGAATGTGCAGTCCGTTGGACGGGCTACACCAGTCTTTTAACACCTGCGGCTTTGCACCTTGTCGCGCAGCCACTTTCAGACGCGAATTCCCTTCACCTCTTTGAACTGAGACGACTGCTTACCGTATTGGCCGCTGACCGCTTTCTTGATTCGCTTCTTCCGATCCTTCAGCCCTAACTCGCCCTCATACTTATCGTAGCGCTCGCGCTGGGATCGTTTTACCACCGTGCCTAACAGGCTCATGGCGCGGTTCAACCCACTGAGCCATTCCAGGAGAAAAACCAGACTCAGCTCGGCCTTCTTCGCCTCTAAATCAGGATCGTTCTCATCACTGGGAATCTCCTCTCCGTCCGGCACCACCAGGCGAATCCCCTTCGCCGGAGGCGCATAGCCATCCACCGTTTTCAGCACCTCAATAAAGCTGGAAAAGTTCCCTTCGATCTCGGCATACCCTTGCTCGCTCAGAGATCGAGCCCGCACCGTCGGCGAATCCTCGTCCTCCCCCACCACGGGAGGTTTCGGACGCGAAGCGCGATAGCCCCGGATCTTATTCTTTAGCGATAAGAGCCCCGGCAGATGATGTCTCCAATCCGGATCACTCTCTACATAGTCACATGCCTGCAAGACCCGCGCCTTCACCAGCGTCACCACCTCCACCCGTTGATTCACCTTCAACGTGTAGTCCTTTACCTTGGCCGATGTATCCCGATTCAGCACCCCGATCTCATCGAGAAACTCCTCGAAACCCTCCGGAGAAAGCTCCGCTCGAGCCGGAGAAAAAGCGGGTTCGAACCCTGAAATTGCGCCCGAAAGATTTCGAGCCCGTCCCAACCGATCTGCAAAAGTGCGTTCTGAATCTGACATTTTTAAGATGCTTTGATTGTTAAGCCTAGTGGTTCCCGATTTATCCATCCCTTTCTGGGTGTGTCAAGGATTTGCGGTAAAAAAGTTAGGAAACGTTGATTGTCGCAAGAATCGCGCACCATCACCACGCCACGAAGGAAGGCCTACCCTGCCATCATGCGAAGCGTAGGAGAGACATGGAGGCGTAAGATAGACATTCTTGTCCGTCAGCGGGGGAGGTAAGCCTCCGCCCACTCCCATCCGTCGCCAAAATTCCACCATCTTCTCTCCATCAAATCCCCCGCAGTTCATCATCAATAGGACACCAATGCGCAGGCCTACAGCGTTGCGCCATCCTGAATATCCTCTCCATCCATGTTCGTTTCCTGCGGATGCCTCCGCAGCCCATGCTCCGCAGGTTTCTTACCATGAAGAGCATGAAGGTCATGAAGAATCGGGAGTCTGCGTAGCACTCCGCAGCCATCTGACCCCGCCGCATGAAAGGCGTCGTGCGAACGTAGGTTGGACATTCCTGTCCGACATCGCCGGACCCGCCCGTCGGACAAGAATGTCCAACCTACTCTCCCCGTGTCGTGAATGGGTCTTCCCTACCGCGCAGCTCACCCGCTCCACCGGCCTCCGCCTTCATGACCTTCATGCTCTTCATGGTCCAAACCCTCCGCAGCCCATGCGCTGCAGGTTTCCTACCATGAAGAGCATGAAGGACATGAAGAATCGGGAGTCTGCGTAGCACTCCGCAGCCATCTGACCCCGCCGCATGAAAGGCGTCGTGCGAACGTAGGTTGGACATTCCTGTCCGACATCGCCGGACCCGCCCGTCGGACAAGAATGTCCAACCTACTCTCCCCGTGTCGTGAATGGGTCTTCCCTACCGCGCAGCTCACCCGCTCCACCGGCCTCCGCCTTCATGACCTTCATGCTCTTCATGGTCCAAACCCTCCGCAGCCCATGCTCCGCAGGTTTCCTACCATGAAGAGCATGAAGGTCATGAAGATTCGAGAGTCTGCGTAGCACTCCGCAGTCATCTGACCCCGCCGCATGAAACGCGTCATGCGAGCGTAGGTTGGACATTCCTGTCCGACATCGCCGGACCCGCCCGTCGGACAAGAATG
>CAYGQD010000350.1:0-4842 GCA_964351855.1 uncultured Verrucomicrobiales bacterium | reverse complement strand
CGTTGCTCGGTCGGTCATGGAGCCCGCTCCACTCCCTCCCTCTCGCCTTGAAATCGGGAAAATGACTCGCGAATCTGCACACCTTTTTTCGAGACGATGCACTAGCAGGGCACCGGAAAAGACGCCAAGTTTGATCCCGAAGACACCTTCGAAGCCCAGGTCACGATCAATCTTGAACACGGCAAAGCGATTCCCACAATTGTTGAGACCACGGAGGAACACAAACTTCCTGACACGCTGGAGAGCATCACCCACGTTGGAAGTTAGGCGAAGGCGACTCGATCCGAGTTCACGATGCCAGAGATGGTGCAGCCGTGAAGGCTAAGATCGGAGGCATTCTTGAAGGGCCCGCACGACCTGAATAGGCTCGTCTTCCTTGCTTTTCGTGTTTCAGAGTAGCACGTTTCTTGTGTGACTCTCACCACCGACTCATGAAGCGGCGTTCCTTTGTTCAGACCACCTCTCTGGGGCTCGCTTCGTGTGCGTGGGCGGCGAAGGCTTCGACTCCGCCAATAGGCCTGATTTACAGCAACGACACGACGCACATTCTGTCTTGCCAGCGTCCCGAGGAGCGAACGGCCTTTACCCGGGAACTGCTGGAAAAGTCGATCACGGAAGCCGCTGGTGCAGATGCCCATTTTTTGCAACCGGGGCTCGGCTGGATTCCATATTGGACCTCGGAGATCTATTCCATCGAGGATCACTACCGTTGGCTGCGCGACGCATTCGGGGTCAAGGGGACGAGGAGAATTGAGCAGTTTCTCCTGAATGGCGGCGATCTGCTGGCAACGTTGGTGGAAACCTGCCGGGGATCGACGGTCGCGCCGTTTTTGAGCTTTCGCCTCAATGACGGGCATCACGTGAGGGATCTTGCGATGGCGCGGGAACGCGGAAGACCGACCCAGGGCATGTCGCGATTTTATTGGGAAAACTATGAGCGATTTCGCATCGGACCGGACACGAAGAACTGGGACGATGGTGTTTTTGATTGGTCCAATGCGGAGGTCCGGGATCACAAATTCGCCCTGATCGAGGAAGCCTGTTCGCGGTATGATCTGGCGGGACTGGAGCTGGATTTTCTGCGTCACTGGGTTCGGTTTGGCCCGACCACCGATGCGGAGGCGCGGTTCGTGATCACGACTGACTTTGTTCGGCGGATTCGCAAAATGCTGGGGCCGGACCGCCGCCTTTGTGTTCGTGTGCCCGCCGTTGCCGAGGTGCGGCCAGAGCAGGGGATCGACATCGGCGCTCTCGCCGACGTGGGGGTCGACATGATCAACCTCTCTTGGAGTTACTTCACTTGGCAGGACGACAACGTGGCCAAGGCGCGGGCGGAAGTGGGCGACCGAGCGGCCATCTATGCCGAAATGACGCACACCACGATGACTGGCAAAGCGACGGCCGGGAGTGGCACGCAGCCGTTTCTTCGAACCACAGACGAGCAGTTCCACACCACCGCGCGTCTCGCCGACCAAGAGGGAGCGGCGGGCGTGAGCCTTTTCAATTTTCCCTACTACCGGTATCATGTGACCGATACGATTGGTCCGTTTCACGAGCCACCGTTTCACGTCTTGCCGCTGTTGAAGGATCGTGATGTGCTGGACAACCAGGCGGAGTGGTATTTTCTCAGCTCCGGCCGCAACGATCGCATCTTGGGTGAACGTCAGCTGCCAGCGATTTTGAAGCGAGCCCAAGCGCAAACGTTCCGGCTGCAGATGCTGCGTGATCGAGAGAGGCGATCACCTGGCCACCTGCGCCTCCGTTCGGATGAGCCGATCAACGACCGCGAGATTGAAGTCCGATTCAACGGCGTCCTACTTCGAGGTGGGGCAGCAAAAATTCCGCCGTCGGCTCTTCGCTACCAACAGGCATGGCAGGGTAAACCCGAGGAAATGGCTGGCTTTGCTCTCCCTGCCGACGTCACCACCGCCGAATCGAATGAGGTCGAGGTTCTGGTGCGTAAAGGAGAACGGGTCCGACTGATCTACCTCGATGTGATTTTTCCCTGATGAAACGATTCCTTTTGAACCCCCTTTCTCACCCCACCCACTCGGTGCACACCGGGTATTTCAGGCACAGTTGCAGTCGGTGGCGCACCCGTGATCGCTCCCGATGAAGTCCACCGCGACGCCCATGCTCTCTTGGAAGATGAGTTCTTAAAATCTATCCTTTTCCAGAGCACTCCCGAAATTGCCCGGTCGCAGACCACCCCTCCTACTACCCCATGAATCGACTCTTGATCTTCTGCTGCGGCCTTTTTGCCTGCGCCATTCCCGTCCTTGCGGAGAACACCGCCGAGAGCAAGCCACCTCACGTCGTCCTCATCCTGACCGATGATATGGGGTGGATGGATCTTGCTTGCCAAGGCAACGACAAGCTGCGTACGCCGAACATTGACGCACTGGCGAGAGAGGGGGTGCGCTTTACCGATGCGTATTCCGCTTCACCCGTTTGCTCTCCCACCCGTGCCTCGCTCATGACTGGACTTGCGCCGGCTCGATTGCAGATCACCCAGCATGGCCGCGACACCAAGGCTTTCTGGCCCGATGATCGGACGATCCAGCCACCTCCGACGGAAAATACCCTCACCCACGACCATACGACGCTCGCGGAGCACCTGAAGGAAGCTGGCTACGCGACCGGCTTCTTCGGAAAGTGGCACCTTGGCGGAGAGGATTTCTACCCGGACAAGCAGGGCTTCGACATCAATGTCGGCGGCTGTAACTTTGGTGGTCCTCCAACCTATTTCGACCCCTACCGCATTCCGACCCTCAAACCGCGCCAGGAGGGCGAGTATCTCAGTGATCGCCTCGCCGACGAAAC
This sequence comes from uncultured Verrucomicrobiales bacterium, assembly GCA_964351855.1. Taxonomy (GTDB): domain Bacteria; phylum Verrucomicrobiota; class Verrucomicrobiia; order Verrucomicrobiales; family DEV007; genus JBCDHN01. The sequence continues at coordinate 2,019 of CAYGQD010000350.1, read as the reverse complement.
TATCACCTGGATGCGCGAACACCACGAACAACCGATGTTCGTCTGCCTGTGGACCTACAATCCGCACTACCCCTTCGAAGCTCCGTCCAACCTGATCGAGCCCTACAAGGGAAAGCAGGGTCCGGGTTTGAAGAACCCCGTTTATGGAGCTCAGATTGAGGCGACTGATATCGCGGTGGGGCGCGTCCTGGATGAGATCGAGCGGCTTGGTATCAAAGATGAAACGCTGCTCATCTTCACCAGTGACAACGGCGGGTGGAGCGGTGCCACCGACAACCGACCGCTCCGCAAAGGCAAGGGTTTTCTCTACGAAGGCGGGATCCGGGTCCCCCTGATTGTCCGTTGGCCGGGGGTTACCAGGGAGGGAGCCATCGATTCCACACCGGTTATCTCGATGGATCTGACCGCGACCATCTTGGATGCGACGGGGATTTCACGGAAGGGCCTCCAGCCTCTCGACGGAGAGTCACTCAAGCCGGTTCTCGAGGGGGAGAAGCCATCCCGCAATCCACTCTTTTTTCACTACCCGCACTGGTCTTTCCACAAGGAGAACCGTCCCGGTTCCGCGATCCGTGATGGGAAGTACAAGCTCATCCTTCGCTACGATGATAACTCGGTGGAACTCTACAACCTCGAGACGGACCTCGGTGAAGCCAACGACTTGGCCGATGAACTTCCTGAGATGGCAGCGAAACTCAGAACGCAACTGGTCGCCTGGCTGAACGAGACTGGTGCCGGAAAGCCGAGCCCCAGGACGGTTCCCAAACGCACGCCGGAATAACGTGACCGGATTGATGCACTACGTGAGGGGAAAGGCCTAGTGCGGTCTGCCGGGGAAAATTCTCATGTGGATTTCGATCATAGACTTTCGGAAGCAGCAACGCGAAGTGGTGGGAGAATGAATCGATCTTTTCTTCCCACTTTCGCACTGTCCGTCGCCCTCGCCGGAATCCTGTCCGCGCAGGAAAAGTCCGAGCTTCCTAATGTCATCTTCATCCTGACCGATGATCTCGGCTACTCAGATGTGGGCTGCTACGGCGCAAAGAAGGTAGAGACCCCGCACATTGATCGACTCGCGGCCGAGGGCCTTCGTTTCACGGACTTCCACGCCGCAGCTTCGATTTGTTCGCCATCGCGGGCGGCTTTCCTGACAGGTGCCTATCCACAACGCGCTGGCCTTTACATGGGCATCAATCCGAATCGGACGGCCCACTGGTTTCTTGGCCTGAGCCAGGATGAGATCACGTTAGCGGAACAGTTTAAAATGCAAGGTTACAACACCTGTATGGTCGGGAAATGGCATCTCGGAACCGAGCCGGAGTTCCTGCCTCGCAAACAGGGCTTCGATCACTACTACGGCATGCCCTGCAACTTCAGTCACTCGCCAAAGTTCTTTGACGACGATGAGGAGGTTTTCGCAACGACCCCGTTGGACCGCCTGACAGAACTCTACACCGAACGGGTCACGACGATCATCCGTGAAAGCGGGAACGAGCCGTTCTTTCTCTACTACGCGCACAATTATCCGCATACGCCTTTCAAAGCAGGAGCCAAATTCAAGGGTTCCTCGAAAGATGGCGTTCGTGGCGACATCATGCAGGAGATGGATTGGGGGATTGGAGAGATGATGAAGGCGTTGGAGGAAGCTGGTATTGCGGAAAACACGCTCGTGATCTTCACGTCAGACAACGGCCCCACAAACAATGAATATGCGAAACCCTACCGTGGAACCAAATACGTCACGTTCGAAGGCGGGCACCGGGTTCCTTTCATCCTTCATTGGCCAGCCAAGATCAAAGAGCCTCGCGTCATTGATGTGTCGATCAACGCGATGGATCTGTTTCCAACGCTTTCGGAAATCATTGGCGCACCAATGCCGGACGACCGCGTTTACGATGGCCTCAGTCTGACGCCGATCCTGGCCAACGGTTCCATCGATCGCCCATCCAACGAACCCTTCTTCTACTACAATTGCGAAAACCTCCAGGCCATTCGTATGGGCGATTGGAAACTCCATCT
>CAYGQD010000349.1:0-4848 GCA_964351855.1 uncultured Verrucomicrobiales bacterium | reverse complement strand
GTTGTCGGCTACCGGGCGGGACGGGCCGAGCGGGGGGACCATGTCGTTCCGGTTTCCACGGTCGAATTTGAAATTGAGTTCGACGAATATGGCGAGGAAAACCGCGCCGAGGTCATGGAGTCCATCCGACAGACGATGAAGAGCATCCCCGGCACGTTCAGCGCGATCAGCACACCACTAGCCGACCGCATCGGTCACATGCTTAGCGGTGTCTCGGCGAAGGTCGCCGTGAAAATCTACGGACCCGATCTTGAGGAACTTCGTCGCCTCGGAACTCAAATCGTCGGCATCGCGCGCGACATCCCGGGGATGGAAGAAGCCCGGAACGAGCAGCAGGGAGCTGTCCCCCAACTCCGCATCGAGATCGACCGGGATCGGGCTGCCGCCTACGGAGTGACTCCCGGTAAACTGAATACCGAATTGGCGGACCTCATCGGCGGCGGCTACGTCGCCGAAATTTATGAGGATCAACGAGTCTACGATCTGGTAATGCGACTACCGACTGAATGGCGGGAAGTTCCTGACAAGTTGAAGAGCCTCTATATCGATACTCAGAGCGGCCAGCGCATCCCCCTGAGCTATGTTGCCGAGATCCGACAGGCGTCTGGTCCCAACACAATTCTCCGTGAAAACACGCGCCGGCGCTTCGTCGTGTCGATCAATCCGACGACTTCGGATCTCAATGCAGCTGTGGAACAGTTGCAGGCGGAAGTAAGAGACCAGGTCAAACTCCCCACCGGATATACAATCTCGTTCGAAGGCGAATACCAGGCCCAGCAAGAAGCACGGCGTACCATTCTCATCATGTCCGCAGTCATTCTTTTGGTGATCACATTTCTACTCTTCAGCTTTTTCAAGAGTTTCAGTTTTGTCCTCCTGGTATTGACCAATATCCCCATCTCCGTGATCGGCGGTATTCTCTTGACCCGCTTGACGCTCGACAACATCAGCATCGCGACGCTTGTCGGGTTTATCGCCATTTCAGGAATCGCGGCGAGGAACTCGATCATGATGATTTCCCACTATCTTCACCTGATGGCGCATGAGGGAGAAAGTTTTGACCTTAAGATGGTCATTCGTGGAACCGAAGAACGTCTCGTTCCTGTCCTGATGACAGCGATCTCGGCAGGGATCGCCCTGCTCCCTCTGGTTCTCGCCGCTGATGAACCCGGTAAGGAGATTCTCAATCCCGTGGCGATTGTGATCGTGGGAGGGCTCGTCAGTTCCACCTTTCTGGGCCTGGGTGTGACCCCGGCCGTCTTCTACACATTCTGTCGCAAAGCCGCGGAAAAATCGATCCGGCTCAATGCCGCAGCCAGCTGCTAGAGCGAAGCGACGAAACCGAACCATCCCAACTAACCCCAAGTCTAATATACAAACTAAATAAACTATGAAATCCATCCTGAAAACGATCGCCGCGATATTCATCGTGGCTTCCTCATACAACATCGCCGTTGCCGAAGACAAGGGTCACGATCATGATCATGATCATGAAAAGGCCATTGCTGGTCCCAATGGCGGTCGCGTCTTAACCAGCGTCGAACCTCACCTGGAATTCTTCGTCACCGAAGATCGCAAAGTCAAGGTCACCGCCGTGGACGACGAGATCAAACCCATCGCAATGGGCGATCAAAGTATCCGCGTGACTGGCGGTGACCGTAAAAATCCTACCCGCCTTTCCTTTGCCAAGGAAGGAACCGTCTTGGTTTCCGACGGCGCGTTCCCCGCAGGCAACGACTTTCCTGTTGTTGTCCAGATCAAAACAGGAAACGGCAAGCCGGTGATGGAGAAGTTCAACCTGAACTTGGTGGACTGTCCCACTTGTGATTACAAGGAATACGCCTGCACCTGCGATCACCATCACGAAGGAGATGGGCACGACCACGACGAACCCAAAAAGAAAGACTGACCGGTTTCGTGCCAAATGAGCCGGGAGGTAATCACCTCCCGGCCAGACCCCACGAATGACAACTGACACAAAAAGCAGCTTGCCGGTGCGCTGATAATTTAAGCAATCCTACTTGTCATCGGCTGCACATCTCCCGAAAATTCTTCCTCCGGCTTTGAAAGGGATCGCAAAGCTTAGCCATGACCGACGGTCACAATCACAACAGCAGCGGCAATCTTAAGGTCGCCTTTTTCCTGAACGTCGGATTCACCATCCTCGAAATCATCGGTGGGTTCTGGACCAACAGCATCGCTATCCTCACCGACGCCATCCACGATCTGGCGGACTCGATCTCGCTCGGATTGGCGTGGTATTTCGACAAGATATCAACGCGCGAACGCACGGCCCAGCACACCTACGGCTACCGTCGTTTCCGACTGCTCGGGGGAATGATCACCGGTGTGATGCTGCTTGCCGGGCTGGGTTTTGTCCTCTATCACGCGATCGGGCGTCTCGCTGATCCCACAGGAGGTTCGTGCTCCGGGGATGCTGGCGCTCGCCGTCCTTGGCATTCTCTTCAACGGTGCGGCCGTTCTGCGGATGAAAAGCGGAACTTCGCTCACGGAGAAACTGGTTTCGTGGCACCTTCTCGAAGATACGCTCGGCTGGGTCGCTGTCCTGATTGGGGCGGGTATCATGATGATCTGGGACGTCCCGATCGTCGATCCCATCCTCTCGATCGGCATCTCGTCATCTCGCCCGGCTCGGACGAAATTCAGCGATCAAGGGTAAGGTTCGCACATTGGTGGATTCCAACGCCGTCGAGCACATTACACTGGAGACTAAGTGGCCCGGCGATCTTTGCCCTCAGGACGATGCCGATCGTGAAAAGACCCATTCCCACGGGTGAACTCGGTCGTTAAGGCAACGATCTTCATTGGAACCGAAATTTAGGTCCAGGAATCCTTCCTTGCTGAAAGGCCGCTCTTAAGGCGATAGTTCAGCATCATGAGCGGAAAAACCATCATCCTGGGGATTACCGGGTCCATCGCGGCCTACAAGGCGGCGGATCTCACGAGTAAACTGGTCAAAGCCGGGCACTCGGTTCACGTGGTGATGACAGCGGATGCGCAGGAGTTCATCACCCCGCTGACCTTGCAGGTGCTTTCCAAGAATCCGGTCACGGCCGGGCTCTATGACGAGAAGCAGAGTTGGCACCCCGGTCACATTCAGCTGGCGGATAGCGCGGATCTTTTCCTCGTCGCTCCGGCGACGGCCAACGCGATTGCTCAGTTCGCTCACGGGCTGGCGGGCGATGCGCTCTCGGCCATTGCCCTGGCTACGCGTGCTCCCTTTCTCATCGCTCCGGCCATGAATGGCAATATGTGGCTCAATCCCGTGACTCAGGAAAATGTCGAAAAGTTGCGCTCCCGCGGGGTCGACTTCATCGGCCCGGAGGCAGACGGGATGCTGGCTTGCGGCTACGAAGGCGTGGGGCGACTTTGGGTCGTCGAGGAAATCGTCGAACGCGCCGAGGCACTGCTCAAGCAACACGATGGCAAAAAAACGCGATGAAAATCCTCATCACCGCCGGACCCACCCGAGAGCCGATCGACCCCGTCCGCTTCATCAGTAATCGTTCCTCCGGGAAAATGGGGTTCGCCATCGCCGAAGCCGCCGGAAACGCCGGTCATGACGTGGAGCTGATCGTCGGCCCCGTCGCCATCCAGGCTCCCCACAGCGTCCACGTCCACACCACCGCCGTGGAGACAACCCGGGAAATGTATGACGCCGTGGCCGAGCGAATCAACCTAATGGACGTCGCCATCATGACCGCCGCCGTGGCCGACTATCGCCCGGTCCAAGTCGCCGCCCAAAAGATCAAGAAGACCCAAAACCAAGCTCCGGAGATCCGTCTCGAAAAAACCGAAGACATCCTCGGCAGCGCCCGCGATCAACTTGGCTACACCGGGATCCTCGTCGGCTTTGCCGCTGAAACCGAGCACCTCGACCGCTACGCCGTCGACAAACTGAAGCGAAAACGCTGCGACCTGATCGTCGCGAACGACGTCAGTCGCCAAGACATCGGTTTCGACTCGGATGCGAACGAGATCTCGTTGTTCTTCGCCGATGGCCGCGTCGAGCGGCTGCCGAAAGCAGCGAAATCGGAGCTGGCGCGGCGATTGATTGAAGAGATCGAGCGGTTGGAAGGGACGCCCTGAGCCGCGACGAAATCGAAGCCGTCGTGGTCGAAATCTGCAAACGTTCAAGGTCTGACACCGGCTACCGGCGGCGCACCCTCGCCCGCGGGTTAAAGGTTGTAGTTGGCAGAATCATCCCGACTCGGAGTGGGTAGCCGGTTGTCCAGCACCGTCTCTCAAATTGCTCGATTGCGTCAGTTGTTTCCCGGTCTTGCCATCATATTTTATCCACATGGTTGGGGTAACGGACTCGTCCTCTGGATGGCGGAAAACCACAACAAGTGCTCCGTCAAATGACTGAACCGTTTTTAGCTTCGATATTTCAGTTGCAAGCGATTGATGATCGAATTCGGGATCTGAAACGAATAATTCAATCTGTCCGTAATCACCGGCAATTTTATAGTATGGATGACCTTTGATTCTGTGCGCCTGCTGAATTTCGGCAGCGATCTCTCCTGCCGCGTGCAGCTTTTTGCTAGCCTTGGCGCCGTCAACTTTCGAGTCATTGCAACCACCCAGAAACAGTCCAAGTAGTAGAATTGGGAGTGCTAGTTTCTGATTCATCGTTTTTTGATTGCGAACGTTTGAAGCATCACACTCGATACGGGAGCGCCAATCCGAATCGAGAATACGGAATCTGCCCAGAGAAGTCCATCGACTCCAAGCGAGTTTCGAGTTGCCATCGCTGCCTTGTGTGGTTGCGTTGGCTAGGAGTCTGTCGGACTTAGAGCGTCCTGGCGAGAAGATCGAGGTTCGAGT
>CAYGQD010000348.1:0-4859 GCA_964351855.1 uncultured Verrucomicrobiales bacterium | reverse complement strand
GCAGACCCCGGCGAGACCACCAACGTTGCCGACCTTCATCCCGATATTGTGGCAACGCTGACGAAGCGGATCGAAGAGGCATGTCTCGAACTTGGAGACATCGATCAAACCGGGAGCGGCGCTCGTTTCTTTGACGAAGGCCCTCGTAGGCTGCAAGCCGGAAGTTCGAAGAAGAAGCCGGCTTCCAAGGCTCCTGGCGGCAAACCTCTTACGAGCTATGATAACTTGAAGCCGGTTGGGAATCTTCGCTTTAGTTTTGAAGCTGGAGATCTGGAAGGATGGGAGATCGTGGAAGGAGAATTCGGAAAAGCGGTTGTAGACGCTCCTTCATTGCCAAAGAGAAAAGACGCGCCGTTCGCTCGGCATGGCGGCCAACATCTCTCCACACTGTTCGTGACGAATGGCGAAGCGGCTTCGGACAAGCAGACCGGCGTTCTGCAATCGCCGATCTTCAAATTGGAAGGCGACCAAGCGGCCTTTCTCGTTGCTGGCGGGTTTGATGAAAAGAACCTCTATGTGGCGCTAGTCGATGCTGAGTCTGGTGAGGCCGTCATCAAGAGCGGAGGTGGAAATGATCCGTTCATGCGGCGAGTCGAGTGGGATGTTTCGAAGTGGAAAGGGCGCAACGTTCGCGTCCAAGTTGTCGATCGCCATACGGGCGGTTGGGGCCATCTCAATGTTGACGATTTTTCGGTGCAGGGATCGCAGTAGTTGCTGAACTCAAAGAATGTATCCGTCATTTGACCACAAATTTCTTCCGAATCTGTTGACCGAATCAGGCAAAAGGACATTGGCTTCATCAAGAGACGTTGACTCAACCGTGACTTTTCCTAAACCCCAAAATCCCTGGAATCCTATGCATCAAACGCTGGCACTTGCCCTTACTCTATCGCTCACCGTTTTCGGCCACCTTCAGGCCGAAGATCAGGCGACTCCGAATTTCGTGGTCTTTGTCGCGGATGACATGGGTTGGGGGGATTCCGCCACCTACGGACATCCGCTCATCAAAACGCCGAACCTCGACAAGCTGGCTTCCCAGGGCGTCAAGTTCACCCAGTGTTATTCCGCCTGCGGAGTTTGCTCTCCATCTCGTGCCGCGATTTTGACGGGGCGTACTCCTTACCGCAATGGCGTCTGGCGGCATCTTTCCGGCATTCATGAGGCTCATTTGCGAGCCAGCGAGATCACCTATCCGGAGCTTCTCAAGGGCATTGGTTATGAAACCTGCCACGTTGGCAAATGGCACCTCAATTCCAAGCAGCAGTTCAATACTCCCGATTTTCCGCAGCCCGGTGATCACGGATACGATTACTGGATCTACACGCACAACAATGCCAGCCCGAGCCACAAGAACCCGGACAATTTCGTCCGCAACGGTGAACCGGTCGGCAAGATGGAAGGCTATTCCGCTCAGTTAGTCGCCGCCGAAGCGGCTCTTTGGTTGGAGGACATTCGTGACCCGGAGAAACCATTTGCGCTGTCCATCTGGGTTCACGAACCGCATTCCCCCATTGCGACCGATCCTCGGTTTTCGGACCTCTATGCCGGGCATGAGAACAGCAAATACATGGGAAATATTACCCAAATGGATCACGCGCTCGGTCAGGTGATGGATGCGCTCGATCAAGCGGAAGTGAGCGAGAACACGTTCCTCTTTTTTACGTCCGACAATGGCCCCGTCCCCAATTTCGGAGGCACGACCGGTGGTCTCCGCGGCGTGAAGCGCAGTAGTCACGAAGGCGGGATTCGCGTGCCGGGTGTTGCCCGTTGGCCAGGGAAGATCGAACCGGGGACGGTGAGCGATATCCCGGTGATCGGCTCCGACATTTTTGCGACGGTTCTCGATATCGTCGGGATTCCGCTGCCGACGGATCGGACGATTGACGGGACGAGCATGATTCCGGCCTTTTCCGGGAAGCCGGTGACGCGATCGGTGCCGCTTTATTGGCGAACCCATGTTTCCCAAGTCGACGATCGATCAGCCCTTCGCGTCGGTGATTGGAAAATGGTTAGTAACGACGAAATGACCAAATTCCAACTCTTTGAGATTCAAAAAGATTGGAAAGAAGAAAACGATCTCGCTGCCGCAATGCCGGAGAAAACCGAAGAAATGAAAAACGTTCTCTTCCAGGTATGGAGTGAAGTCGAAGCCGAAGGCCCCAAAGAGTGGTGGCTGGGTGAGAAAAGCAGACCCATGAAAGGCGCCAAACTGAACTACTGATAAAACGGGCAGCGGAGACGTTGTCTGGATGTTAGGCACCAAAATCAATCACCTATGACGAAACCCCTCTACTTAAGCTTGGTCGCTGCGACGGCGTTCTCGTTCGCGCTTCCCGTTTGCGCAACAGACCATTGGAATCAGGCCGCAGGCCCTAACGGAAATTGGCAAGTGGAGGGCGAACCTCCTACCCAATGGAGTGTGACGCGTGACGAGAGTATTCGCTGGAGAACCCCGATGCCAGAGGCCGGGATGAGCAACGTTACGATTTGGGACGATCGCGTTTTTGTGACGACACATGTTCCGATCAAGACCCTGGAGGAGAAGGAATCGGTAACCGACATCATTGGGTTCTGTCTCGATGCCAACACCGGCGAGATCCTCTGGCAGGTCACGCTGCCGGGTAGTGCGTTCATTTCGCTGGCGGGTGGTTTTTCCGACGGAACGGTGTTTGCTCCGATCACCGACGGCGAACATGTCTGGTTTTTCAATCGCTGTGGCTCCATGGGCTGCTACGACTTCGCCGGGAAAGAGATTTGGATGCGGGAATGGACGCCGCGTTTCAAGCACAACAACCGCCAGGCCGAGCCTTACCTGGTCGGAGATGCGATTCTCTATGTCGAAGTCGCCAATAAGGAGGCCGGAGCCAAGATGCAGAAATGGTCGGCTCCAGGAAAGCAATCAAAGGGCGGAATCAACGTTCCCGAAGGTATCGATCCTAAAGAAGTCTGGACCTACATCCACGGGATCGACAAACGAACTGGTGAAGTTCTCTGGCGCGAAGACGCGGGAACGGTTATCCACAACACTCCGGTCTTAGGCAGAACGGCAGACGGGAAACCGGCGATTTCGCATGGGCGGGGCGGACCGCATGGTCCCCTGGAAAAGCCTGCTGGCCAGAGTCTCACCAGCCTTGCACCGGGAGAGGAAGGAACGACGCTCTGGAGCACGGAGTTGCAGGGTTTCGATCCCTCATTTTCTTCTCATTGGAACGAGAAATATGCCTTCGGGTTTCAAAGAATGAACCATCTGGTATTGGATGCGGTGACTGGGAAAGTCCTCCGCGAACAGCCAGTTGATCAAGGCGCCACGCTGTGGAAATACCAGCCAGAAAAGAGCGATTGGATCAAGGAGGTGAACGTCGCGGTGAAGGCAGGGAAGCGTCATCCCAACACGAATCAAGCCAACCTTGTGATCGGCGATTGGCATTGGTTCCTGGTTCACGACTTTCCCTATTTGGGACGAGTGAACGTCGAAACTGGCGTCGTCGAATATCTGGAGCTACCCGCGCAGCTCATGCCTGACAAAGAATCCAGAGACGGTGATGTCCCCCTCTGGGGAAAAGGAAATCCGGGCAACAAACCCCTGAACGCGTCTGGGTTTGCCGTTGGCGACAAAGGCCACAACGGCACCGGTTTTGGCCACGTTTCTGTAGCGAGTCCAACGCGAGTCGGGAAATATCTGTTTCTTGCCATGGTCACCGGAACCGTTCATGTGATCGACACCGAAGCCAAGGAGCTTTCGCCTGAGTCCATCGTTTCCATCAACGATCTCGGGCCGGGTGGAGAAACCTGGACGCTGGCATCGCTCACCTTTGCCGGCGGCCACCTCTACGCTCACACCATGAAAGAGATCATCTGTATCAAGTAAGCCTCATGAAAAGACTTCTACTCACCACTTGGGCTGCGTTGACACTGTGCACCGCCGTCACCATCGCAGCGACCGACGAACGCAAGCCGAACTTCATCATCATCTTTACCGATGATCAGGGCTACGGAGATCTCAGTTGCTTTGGAGGCAAGCATGTCCATACGCCGCGGATTGATCAGATTGCAGCAGAAGGGGCGAAATTGACCAGCTTCTATGTTGCTGCTCCGGTTTGCACGCCTTCCCGTGCTGCCTTGATGACCGGTTGTTATCCGAAACGAATCGACATGGCGACGGGATCCAACTTCGGCGTGCTTTTGGCGGGCGACACGAAGGGACTCAATCCTGACGAAATCACCATCGCGGAAGTTTTAAAAGGTGCGGGCTACAAAACCGGGATGTTCGGCAAATGGCATCTTGGCGATCAGCCAGTGTTTCTTCCAACTCGACAGGGCTTTGACGAGTATTTTGGGATTCCCTACAGCCACGACATTCACCCGTTTCATCCTTCCAAGAAGTGGAACTTCCCTCCCCTCCCGCTCCTCGATCAGGAGGAAGTCGTCGAGATGGACCCGGATGCCGACTTTCTCACGAAGCGATTCACGGAGCGTGCGGTCCAGTTCATCGAGAAACACAAGGACGAGCCCTTCTTTGTCTATATTCCGCATCCGATCCCCCACAAGCCACTTCACGTTTCGCCTCCGTTCATGGACGGCGTTACCGAGCCGATCCAAACCGCGCTTGGCCAGGAAGACGGGAAGATCGACTACAAGACTCGGGACAAACTGTTCCGCCAGGCGATTCACGAGATTGACTGGTCTGTCGGGCAGATCCTCGACACCCTCAAGGCGAATGGAATCGATGAAAACACCCTCGTGATTTTCACGTCGGACAATGGACCGGCCATTGGGAGTGCGGGCCCGTTGAAAGGTCGTAAGGGCAGCACGAACGAAGGCGGGATGCGCGAGCCGACGGTGATTCGTTGGCCTGGAAA
>CAYGQD010000347.1:0-4894 GCA_964351855.1 uncultured Verrucomicrobiales bacterium | reverse complement strand
TGAATCGCGCCGTGATTTCTTCGGGCCCAAACGAACCAGTGGCGCGCGGACGATGCGCTTTGGAGATTGGGGAGGGTTATGTGCGATGCGGGATTTGCGGGAGGACGTGATACGGGCTCCGGGGTAGTTAGGGACGGCGCAAGAATAACCTCCGATGAATTTGCTTGCCCTTTTCCCAGCACCCGCGTTGGAATCCTCTTCACGTAGTTCACTACGCTCCGGACGATTCCGCCTTGGTGCTGGAGAAAAATTTCGGCGCAACTTCATCGAATCTTATTCTTGCGCCGTCCCTTAGTAGCGGAGCGCGGGAAAGCTGGGCAAATTCCGCTGCTTCGTGATCGCGCGGATCCATCGCTCCTTCGCACTGCGACTCATAGAGTCAGGAGCGCATCGGTCAGGACCCGGTTTACGAACTCGGCAATTTCCGGTTCGGAGGAAGCCCGTGGACCGGCCACGTTCAAGACGTGAACATGGTGTTCGAGGACGAAACGGCGGAGGGTCATCGCCGGATCTTTCGTTCCTTCCCGCGAAATTTCGACCCAAGGCCGCCGCAAATTGTTCGCGAACTCGCGCGTCAGGGCGGTTCCGCCACTCAACTCGGCGGCGATACTGAAGATCGCGGTTCCGTCAGAGTCCTCTACGTTCAATCGAGTCCGGACATGGTATTTGGATTCCGCCGTTTCGTGGAGTTCGTAGCGAATTCCGATGCGGCCGTCTTCGGCTCTGCGACCTCTGGGGCACCAACCGCCATGCGGGATCGCGTGTTCGATCGCCCAATCCAGGCCGGCGCGATCGGCTCCGGTTTGACCTCCGGACACGATCTTTTCGACGGGTAGCGTCGGGTCGATCATGGATTGATCTTCAACAGCTCGACATCGAAGATCAGGGTTGCGTAACCCGGGATGCTTCCGCCACTTCCCTGGTCGCCATAGCCGAGGTGATAAGGAATGAAGAAGCGAAATTTCGAGCCTTCGCTCATGAGTTGGAGTCCTTCGGTCCAACCGGCAATCACGCCCGAGAGCCCGAAGTCGATCGGTTCGCCTCGCTCCACGGAGCTGTCGAAGACGGAGCCGTCGATCAGTTTCCCGGTGTAATGAACCCGCACGCGGTCGCTCGCCTGGGGCGACGTTCCTTCCGCTTCCTCCAAGACCTCGTATTGAAGTCCGCTTTCCGTTTCCTGGATGCCTTCCTTCTTCGCGTTCTCGGTCAGGTAGTCCAAGTTTTCTTTCAGAAACGGATTCCTCTGTTTCAGAACGTAGAGTCGCATTTCGTCGAAGGCCGTCTCAATCTCGGCAGCATCGACCACCGCATCCTTCCCTTCGGTAACCGCGCGAAAGGCTTCCGCGAACTTGTCGACGTTGAGATAAATACCGTTCTTGGTCAGGTCTTGGGCAAATTGGGTGCCGTAGGCAGCGCTGACGCGATCCATCATTTCACGATCCTCAGCACTCAAATCTTCGGCCTGGGCGTCGGCGAACAAAGGGAAACTGAGACTGATGAGAACCGTAATGCTCTGGAGGATTTTCATGGAGCGAATGTGAGTCCAGGCCCATTGAGGTCAAGGGGAAACCGCCTCCTGACAACTCGCTTGCTTTTGCAATCTAGTTGCGTATGATCCACTCCATGAAGACGCTTCGATGTTCTCTTGTTGGTCTCTCATTGTTCCTAGCGGGAATCTCCGCGCTTTTCGCCGAGCCCCTGAAAGTCGCTGTCAGCGTGCTTCCCCAAGCGGGATTTGTTGAAGCCATTGGCGGAGAGCGGATCGAACTCATTGTCTTGGTGGACGAAGGGAAGGATCCGCACTCGTTTTCTCCATCGCCGAAGCGCGTGACCGATATCGCGGAGGCGGATCTCTGGTTCACCAGCGGAATGCCGTTCGAGGAACTCCTCTTGGAAAAGATCGAGAGTCGGAAAGAGAAGCCTCGGATTGTTTCGATGAACCGAGGAATCGAGCTCGCGCCGAATGATGATCATCACCACCACGATCATGAGCATGAGCATGAGCATAAGAAGGGTGACGATGAAGACGCTGAAGAAGGGCATGAAGGGCACGACCACGCTCACGGGGAACACTGTGATCATGGGGAATTTGACCCTCATAGTTGGCTGTCTCCCACTCTCATTCCGATTCAGTTGATGACGATTGCGGAGGAGTTAGGGAAGCTGGCTCCCGAATTCCAAGCGGAATTTGATGGAAATGCAGCCGAGTTGACGGATGCGGTGCTGGCGATGGACGAGCGTTTGGCCGAGGAACTGGCTCCGTTGAAAGGATCCACCTTTTATGTGTTTCACGCGGCGTTTGGCTATTTCGCCGGAGCTTACGGCCTGGAGCAGGCCTCCATTGAAATGGGAGGGCGTGAGCCATCCGCGAAACACTTGACGCATTTGATCGATGAGGCCCGTGAGGAAGGTGTGAAGTTGATCGTCGTTCAGCCTCAGTTCAGCGACAAAAGCGCCCGGAAAATTGCCGACCAAATTGGTGCGACCGTCGTTTCGGTCGATCCTCTCGGTCGTGACGTCCTGGCCACGTTGCGCGGAATCGCCGATGCGGTGAAGGCTTCGCGAGAGGCATCCTAAAGGTCTTCTCGGAGGACGAGGTCGTTCAACGTTTCCGGCCCGGGAAGGCGGGCTTTGATTTCGTGGTTCAAGCGGTTGACAGAGTCACTAACCGATTCATCTTCACGCGAAACGCCCTCTACCACAAAATCTAACACACCACACTACTATGGCTTCTTACGGAATTAACGGATTTGGACGCATCGGACGCAATGTTTTGCGTGCGATGACTCCGGAACAGCTCAAGAAGGTTGTTGCGATCAACGACCTTACGGACAACAAAACCCTGGCTCACCTTCTCAAATGGGACTCCACTGCGGGCCCTTTCAAAGGAACCGTCGAATATGATGATGACTCGATCACGGTCAACGGCCATCGCATCATCGCCACAGCCGAGCGCGACCCGGCGAATCTCGATCACGGCGGCAAAGGGGTCGATATCGTTCTCGAATCGACCGGTTTCTTCGTGGATCGGGCCGGAGCAGGCAAGCACATCGAAGCGGGAGCGAAGAAAGTCCTGATTTCAGCACCGGCCAAAGATCCCGATTTGACGTTTTGTATCGGAATCAATAGCGATTCCTACAATCCGGCCAGCCATCACATCATTTCGAACGCGTCTTGCACCACGAACTGTCTGGCCCCGATGGTGAAGGTTCTCAATGACTCGTTTGGGGTTGAGAAAGGCTTCATGAGCACGATCCACAGCTACACCGGTGACCAGCGCGTGCTCGACGCCCCTCACAGCGATCTTCGTCGTGCCCGCACCGCTGCAGAAAACATCATTCCGTCCAGCACGGGAGCTGCCAAGGCGATTGGCTTGGTCATTCCGGAACTGAACGGCAAGCTTCAGGGCGGTGCCTTCCGCGTTCCGACTCCGACGGGTTCAGTGACGGATTTCTCCGCTCTCCTTTCCAAGGAAACGACGGTCGAAGAGATCAACGCCG
Organism: uncultured Verrucomicrobiales bacterium; assembly: GCA_964351855.1. Lineage (GTDB taxonomy): Bacteria > Verrucomicrobiota > Verrucomicrobiia > Verrucomicrobiales > DEV007 > JBCDHN01. The sequence continues at coordinate 1,394 of CAYGQD010000347.1, read as the reverse complement.
CTTACAAAGCCGCTGCCGATGGTCCGTTGAAAGGGGTTTTCGAATACAGCGAAGAGCCGCTCGTGCTCAAGGACATCGTCGGAAATCCTCACTCCTGCATTTTGGATGGACTGACCACGATGGCCCAAGGCAACTTTGTCAAAGTCGTTGGCTGGTATGACAACGAGTGGGGCTACTCAAACCGCTCGGTCGATGCCATGGAATTGATTGGCGCTTCTCTCTAAGCAGGCCGCATCAATCCATTTGGAATTTTGGCGGGGCGGCTTTTAACGGTCGCCCCGCCGCTTGTCTCTCACTCTCTTTCCCAGAAACCCATGCCTAAGAAATCCGTTGCTGATATCGATGTTCGCGGAAAACGCGCCCTTGTCCGAGTCGACTTCAATGTTCCTCAGGACGATTCCGGTGCGATCACGGACGATACCAGAATCCAGGCGGCCGTGCCGACCATCAACTATTTGGTCGAACACGGTGCGAAGGTGATTCTGATGTCTCACCTGGGCAGGCCCAAGGGAGAGAAGAATCTCAAATACACGCTCGCTCCCGTCGCGAAACGTCTTGGTGAGCTGATTTCAGCGCCGGTGAAGTTTGCGGCCGATTGCATCGGAGAGGAAGCGGATTCTGCCGTGGCTGCTTTGGCTGAAGGTGAAGTGTTGTTGCTCGAAAACGTTCGATTCTACAACGAAGAAGAAGGGAACGATCCTGAGTTCTCCAAGAAACTGGCGGCTCACGGCGATGTCTTCGTCAACGATGCCTTCGGGACGGCCCATCGGGCACATGCCTCGACCGCCGGGGTCGCGGATTACCTCGATGAAGCCGTCGCCGGTTTTCTGATTCAGAAGGAACTGAAGTTTCTGGTCGAGGAACTCGAATCTCCCAAGAAGCCGTTCGTCGTTGTGATGGGAGGAGCGAAAGTATCCGATAAAATCGCCATTCTCGAGCGACTGATGGAGAAGGCGGATTCATTCATTATTGGCGGAGCGATGGCGAACACCTTTCGCTTTGCGCAAGGGTATGACATTGGCAAGAGCTTCGCCCAGCGCGATGATGAAGCGGTCGGATTAGCGAAGAGCATTTTGGAAACTGCGAAGAACAAAAACATCCCCTTTCTCCTTCCGGCAGATACGCGTCACGCGGAGAAGTTCGAGGACGATGCACCGACGGAATGCACCGCTCCTTGGGCTGAAGGTGGCTCGGTTCCTGCCGATCGGGAAGGGATCGACATTGGCGATTTGGCGATTGCGGAGTTCTCCGCAGAGTTGGCCAAAGCTGGCACGATCATTTGGAATGGCCCCATGGGTGTGTTCGAAAAGCGTGGCTTTGATCTTGGAACCCGCGCGATTGGAGCCGCGATTGCCGCGAATGAAGGCGCATTAAAAATCGTCGGAGGTGGAGAT
>CAYGQD010000346.1:0-4895 GCA_964351855.1 uncultured Verrucomicrobiales bacterium | reverse complement strand
AACTCCGCTCCGCACTCAAGGAACCGGACCGGGAGGGCCGCGATGTAAGCCTGACAATCACCCCAAACGTCTCATCGCCGGAATGCTTTGAAATCAAGAGGGATGGCTCCCGGATCGAAGTGATCGGCACGGACGCGGTCGGAGCGATGTATGGCGGTATCGAGGTGGCCGAATACGTGAAACTGGGCCTTCCAATTGCCAACGTGACACGCACTCCTTTCGTGGAGAAGCGCGGGATCAAGTTCAACATCCCGCTGGATGCCCGGAGTCCCTCCTATGATGACTCAGGCGACGCGGCCAACGAGAACGTCGAGCACATGTGGGATTTCGACGGGTTCTGGAAGCCCTACCTAGATGATCTCGCGCGCTACCGCTACAACGTCCTCAGCCTCTGGACCTGCCATCCGTATCCTCACATGGTCAAAACGCCGGGCTTCGAGGAGGCGGTGGAGGAAGATGTCTATAAAGTGCGTGACGGTGTTCTCAAACATAGCACGAAGGGCAAATTCATCGCCCGCACCTTCGACGCCAACGACGGGGAATGGGAAGACGGCGATCTCGACACCAATCAGGATGGCGTCGTCGACACCGACGATGACACTCTGGAGCTGGTGAGAAAAATGACGATCGACGAGAAGATCGAGCACTGGCGGAAAGTCTTCCGGCACGCTGGAGATCGGGGCATCGAGATCACCCTGTTTCACTGGAACGTCTTCACCTACGGCGCCACCGGGAAGCATGGCATCACCGCCGATCAAACCAACCCTGACACGATCGCCTATCTCCGCGCTGCTGTGAAGGAACTGGTGCTGAACTACCCCTCGATCACCGCGATAGGCGTCGCCGCCGGAGAGAATGACAACGAGCACCTTAAGGGTGACGATTCCACCGAGGCCTACATTTTCAAAGCCTACGGCCTCGGCGTGATGGATGCCAAAGCCGATCCGGCCTGGGACCCGGATCGGGAAGTCCGTTTCATTTTCCGCAACCACAGCACCAAAATCGCAGACGTCGAAGCCCAGTTCACTTCAAAATACAACGGACCCGTCGAGGCAGAAGTAAAATACTGCGTCGGTCGTCTCTACTCTTCAAGAAGACCTCAGGAGTGGGAAAAGCGCGCCTTCAAAGGCGGCTGGGTGGAGGAAGGTTATCCGATCTGGATGAATATTCGAAACGACGACATCTACATCCACCGCTGGGGAAGTCCCGATTACGTTCGCCAATTCATCCGCGAAATGCCGCTGGACCAGTCTCCCGGTTTCATGATGGGGTCGGATGGCTATGTCTGGGGACGCATCTCGTACGCGACTGTTCCCGAACTCCAGGATCAGCTCGAGATCGAAAAACATTGGAACAACTTCCGCCTCTGGGGAGAACTCGCTTACAACAACGAACTCGGTGACGACTACTGGACTGCGACTTTGAAGCATCGTTTCGGTCTCGATGATGAAACGGCGACCTTGCTCCATGACTCTTGGCAAACGGTTTCCGAAATCGTCCCGCAGATTAATCGTGCCGTTTACGAAGGAGCCGATGCGGCCTTCTCGCCGGAGGGTTGCCTCATGGGCATTGCCTCGGCGACCGGCTTTCTGACGATTCCGATGTATTACTACGGCGAGGGTCCGCCCGTCTATCGCCGCGAGCCCATGCCCTTGCGGGAGCACCCTCCGGAAGGCGAAATCCAATGTGTCTCGGTACCCGACTGGGGACGCGCTTTCCTCGATGGGCAGCTCGATCCGTTCGGCGCCGACAGGCTCACGGTCATGACGAAGAGCTTTCCCGGCTTCATGCACTCGACCTCGTAGCCTTCGATGCTGGTGCGCAGGAAAGGCCGACCGATCGGGGAGTCCGGAGCTTCCGTGAGAGCGCAGTCACGATCCGTGAATTGCTTCACTCAAGGCAGCATCACCGCCGGCTCCGCTGGGATGGGTCCAATCTCTTCCTCCGCCTTTGCCAGGATGAGGACCACGAGAAAAGGAGCAACAGGATGCCGGTGTAGCAATTGATCATGGAGTTTCGGGGCTGTCGCATGGGATGGATCCTTTCTCAATCATCGAATAACAGAAACCAGTTCAGAAGATCCTCTTCTATGTTTTCCGGATGTTGATTCGAGACATCGTTCGTTTCCCGGCTTCCTCCTGTTCTTGGCTTCCAAGTGGGTGTCGTCAACCATCATTATCTCGCACAGTTCCATCTACCTTGTATCGGTAACGGGGAGATCTCACAGAACAATTTCGATTGGATCAGCGCTGAAAACCGGGGTTCACTCAAAACGTCAACCCTATGAGAATCCTCTTGATCGAAGATCACCCCGGCATTCGCGACAGCGTGGCTCGCGCGCTGCGGGAATCGAACTATGCGGTCGATGTCGCCGCCGACGGGCGCGAAGGACTGTGGAAAGCGGAGGACTCTGAATACGATGCGATCATCCTGGATGTGATGTTGCCGGTGATGGATGGTTGGGAGGTGTTATCGAAGCTTCGCGAAACGGATCGCACTCCGGTGTTGATGCTGACCGCGCTCGATGCCGTCGAAGACCGGATTCGGGGGCTGGATGAAGGTGCGGATGATTATTTGCCAAAGCCCTTTGAAATGGATGAGCTGGAAGCACGACTCCGGGCTCTGATTCGGCGCTCGGCAGGTGAGGCGAAATCCGTGATCGATGCAGGCGACTACACGCTCAACTTGAATCAGAAGCTGATCCTGAAAGCCGGAGCCCCCGTTTCGGTCACCGCACTGGAATATGCCCTGATCGAATTCCTGGCCTTGAATCGGGGCAGGGTGATCTCGCGAACGGAACTCTACGATCACCTCTTCGATGAAGAGGATTCCAGCTTTTCCAATACGCTGGATGTGCGAGTCTCCCGAATTCGCTCGAAACTGGGCAAAGACTTCATTCTTACCCACCGGGGTCTGGGGTATTCGATCACCCCATAACATGTTCCGCTCCATTTCCTGGCAACTGCAGTTCTCCTATGGGCTCCTTGTTCTCCTGGCTCTGGTTGGGTTGGGGATCTTTGGCTTTCTGCATCGAAAGTCCGAATTGCTTCGTGACGTCGATGAAAGCCTCCAATTCCGCTCTCGCCAAATCAGCTCGATGCTGGTTCGTCACGATCTGGAACGGCTCGCGGTTTCCCGAGAGAGCGATGACCCGTCTGCCATTCCGCCACTCCCTCCCCTTCCCGGATCTCAGACGGAGGGCGACGTGGAACACGCACCGGAGCTTCTCTACTACCAGGTTTGGAAAACCGAAGGCGGGATCCTGCGACCTCTTTTTCAATCCCCGGAGTTCCCCGACTCCGGGTTGACTGATTCGATTCCTCTTCCCCGGGAAATTCAGGGCACGGGAACGTTCCGGATGAACGGCTCTCATCGCCAGGGGTTGAGCCGCGCGGTCCGAACCTATGTCATCCTCGTGGGGACGGATATCTCTCCTCAGACAGCCGGGCTGAACCGGTTTCTGGTTCGCATGATTCTTGGGGAAATGGCGTTTTTAGCAGGTTTCGTCCTGGCCGGATACTGGCTCACCCGACGGGCATTGGACCCGATCAGTCAAATTTCAGACACCGCCCGAATCATCGCGGACGGGTCCCTCGATCAACGAATCCCGGTCGAAGGAGGAAGCTCTGAACTCACCGATTTATCGCTTGTGCTCAATGAATCCTTCGATCGCTTGGAGGGCAGTATTTTGAGGCAACGAGAGTTTACCTCGAATGCTTCCCACGAGCTAAGAACTCCAATCACGGCGATTCTTTCCGAGGGACAGTCCAAACCGAAAACGATCGAGGAATACCGCAGCAGCCTTAGTCGTTGCGTGGACTCGGCCCGCTCCATGGGGCAACTGGTTGATCAACTGCTTGAGCTGGCTCGTCTCGATTCCGGCAACCGCGAACTCCACCGCGAAGCGATCGATCTCGATCTCCTGGTCAGTCGCGCCATTCAGGCGATCCGGCCGAGAGCGGACGAAAAGTCGATTCCAATCGAGTCGAACCTGGAGTTGGTTCAAGCCGATGTGAATGGGATCGGGATCACTCAAATTGTGAACAATCTGCTGAACAATGCGGTTTCCTACACTGGCGCAGGCGGGAAGATTCAGGTTCATCTCCGTGAAGCGAAAGACGCGATCGAGATCGTGGTCGAAGACAATGGGATCGGCATTTCGGAAGAAGATTTGCCGAACGTATTCAATCGGTTCTACCGGGCTGACCAATCTCGCTCCGACCATGAGAGCAACCACTTCGGCCTCGGCCTGGCGATTTCCCGAGAGATTGCAAAGGCCCATGAAGGCGAGCTACGCGTGGTCAGTGAACTCGGCAAGGGGTCGTCTTTCACCTTGAGGCTGCCTAGCGAGATCGCCTGAACGGAATCGCTCAGCCCATATTTTTGGCAAAACTGCGCTCAGTCACAATTCTGAAAGGTTCCCTCGCCTTTCCTGTCACCAGTGTTGATTCAATCCCCTTCAATTTGTGACCCCGATTCGTATGAAAGCATCTCTTCTTCTTTGGTTCGTGATGATGAATTTCGCCGTAGCGGCGGACCATTCCTTCACCAGTGAGCAGTTGCGATTTTTCGAAGCCAAAATTCGACCGGTGCTCGTGGAACACTGTTATGAATGCCACTCGCAAACCTCGGAAAAAATCCGGGGTGAGCTGCTGCTCGATACCCGGGAAGGGATGCTGCGGGGTGGTGTGGGAGGACCGGCGGTGGTGCCGTTCCAGCCGGACGAGAGCCTCTTGATGGACGCGATTCGTTTCGAAGATCCGGATATCGAAATGCCGCCAAAGAAGAAGGGCGGCAAGCTGCCTGATTCGGTCATCGCGGATTTCGAAGCCTGGGTCAAGATGGGCGCGCCCGATCCACGGCGCGGGGAATCCACCCTGACGAAAACCTACAAC
>CAYGQD010000345.1:0-4949 GCA_964351855.1 uncultured Verrucomicrobiales bacterium | reverse complement strand
TCATCAAGACCTTGGCGAAAAACGGGTTGTCCGGATGGCTCATCCAATTCACCAGGCGAAGTCGGGGATCGTCATCCGCCGCGATCTCCAACGGCGGTGAACCCAGGCCCGCTGGCTCCACGGATTGCCCGGTTTTCGGGTTCTTGAACGTCGCGATCCCGCGCTGGTGGAAGATCAAATCCTCTCCGGCGATTGCTGTTGGCTTGCGCCCCACCTGGCTGAAAAACGCAGCGAGACGGTAGTAGTCGTTCTGGCTCCACCGCTCGAATGGGTGATGATGGCATTGCGCGCACTGCATCCTCACGCCGAGGAACAACTGGGCCACGTCTTCCAGCTGCTCCTTGGGATCCTTGACCCGCTTGTACCAGGCAACCGGCGGATTTGCCACGATCGTTCCCGTGGCCGCCAGCAATTCCTTCACCATTTCGTCGTAGGGTTTGTTCGCCAGCAGGCTATCGCGCACCCAGGAATGAAAGGCGAAGTTCGCCGTGATATCCGCATTGCTCTCCCGCTTGTTCTTCAGCAGCGCCGTCCACTTGTTCGCGAAATAGTCCGCGTAATCCGGGCTGTCCAGCAATGCATCGATCGCCAAATCCCGTTTGTTCGGATCGTTGCTCGCCAAAAACGCCCGCGTTTCCTCCTCGGTCGGCAACCGGCCTCCGAGATCCAGCGTTGCCCGCCGCAAGAACGTCGCATCATCACAAACCGGGGACGGCGGAACGCCAATCTCCTGCAAATTCGCAAACACCAGTTCATCCACGAAATTCTTTGGCGGAGGCAGGTTCTCCACGGGCGCTCCCAGAGGCACCGAAACGCCGAACACCGAAACCAATCCGGAATACCGAACCATCACCGCCACGTTGCCAGGAATATCCAGCGTTTTCACCAGCCCGGTCTCGCCCACCTCAGCCATGCTCCGGTTGTTGGCCTCATAGAGCGCCAGCTTGGTCACGTCACGCGTGCTTCCGTCTGAGAAATGCGCAGTCACCTTCAACTGCTGCGAGGTGTTCACCTTCATCGCGGTCCGCTTGGGTTCCACTTGGATTGACTTCAGCTCGGGATCCGATTCGGTGCCATATGGCATGCCTTCACTGATCCAGCGCACCAGCATTTTGAAATCCGTTGATTCCGGATCGAGCTTCTTACCGCCCCCATGCGGCACGATGTTCGCCGCCTTCAGCAACAGTAAGCTCTGGTCTGGCGCGTTGGGGAATACCCGGCGACCTCGGGCTTCCTTTACGATATGCTCGTAGTCTTCCTGCGGCTCAAACCCCAGTAAGGAAAGGCGGAAACCGCGCTGCCCCACGTCGGCCTTGGCATGGCAGGCACCGGCATTGCAGTGTGCCTTCGTCAAAATCGGGACGACGTCGTTTACGAAATTGATCGGGGATTCTCCTTCGGATGCAGCCCACAGCCACGCGGATGGAAGCGTCAGCAAGATCGCTGAGAGAAGGGAAGGAATTCTCTGGGACGGAGTAGGGTTGAGACTCATGGCGTTGCAGGAGGAAACCTTCTTGGCTGCCGCAGCTTTGGACTTCACAACCGTTCACGAGGCACAAGCAGGAATTGTTGCAGAAGCTTTTGGGCCAGTGCTTCATCTGGAAACAAACGGCACACTAGTCTCGTGACCATGCGGCGACGAGTGGGGCGAGTGTTCCCAGGAGTTCCCGCGAGATCGACGGATCGAGTTCTTGTTGCAAACTCTCCAGGCTGCTCCGGACCGTGAGATCGATCGCGGCTTGCAGCTTTTTGGGGTCGGGTTCCCGGGAAAGCGCCGCTTTTTGAAGCGCGAGCGCGTGCGTGGCCAGATTTTCTTGGTCAGTGATCTCTGCCAGAGTCACGAAGTGAATGGCTGACCGCTCCAATGCTTCCCATTCCTGGCCGCCGTAGTTTCCGGTGAGATCCTGCAGATCTTTCAGGTAAAAGCGAAGTTTCAAAAGGGCATCGACATAGATCCGAGCTCGCAACGGATCCAGTTGGGTGGAAAGCGGGCGCCAACCCTCGACCACTTCCTGAAGCTGGCCTTGCCATTCGTTGCGAGAAAGGGATTCTGCGCCCAAGGATTCCGAAGCGGCTTCGCTGCGAGCCTGAAAATCGGTCAAGCTCTCCAAAACCTGAGCTTGCTTGTCTTCGCTGAAAGGGATCAAGCGTCGGAAGGCGAGATTGGCTTGGACGATCGCCAGGTTCTGCCGAAATCCGTTCATTGAGTCGGTAATCGCTTCCCAATCGAGTTCGTCCCGAAAGTGGACCCAACTCAACGCCTCGCGAAAGCCCTTGCGAACCCGAAAGAAATCACGATCGAGGGCGAAGGAACTGGTTTTGCGGCATTCAGCCTGCAGCGTCGCGACTTCCTTCCAATTCTGGCGAAGCTGAGTTTGCAAGTCCGCCAACGCTAAGGTTTTGGCGGATCGGGTGAGGAGATGGGTCGAAGCGACGAGGGTGCGCAACCGCATGCTCCAATCGTCGATGCTCGTTTTCGAGGCTTGCTCGTGGCTCAATGTCTCGCTCAGAACCGCGAGATAGATTTGATTGCGTTCCAGTTGCTGAATCAAGGCTGCGCGATCGGTCTGGGGCCCAACTTCAAGGAGCAACTCCATCGCTTCCACTTCGCGGGTCATCGCGCGGACGGAGCGCAACGCTTCATCGCTGAAGCCGGAAAAACCGCTTGCACGGAAGGCGGTGGTGCGCCAGTCGGCATCAAATTGCGCGAAATCAGCGCGAATCGCTGCGAACGTGGAAAATTCCGCGCAGCGTTCCTCCAGAACCAAGGCCCAGGCATCACTCCGGATCATGTCAGGGAGCAACGTGCGAAGTTCTGGTTTCTCTTGGGCCGCGTTTTGGAGATCGCGAATTAGCAAATCGGCGTGACGCCGGAACTGGACCAGCAAATCAAAGAAAGGGCGCAGTTCGGCAGTCGGTTTGGGCGTTTCCTTCCTGGCGGAGAGCGCCGAAAAAATGTCCACGGGAGCCCCGGTTTGCTCGGCCCGGAACTCAGCCTGATAGAGTGAACGGGCCAAGTCGGTCCCGCGAAGACTCGTTTCTGCTAGAAGGGAACGAGGACAAACCGTCGCGAATACGATCGCACCAATGACAACAAACCGGGGGAGAAACATACCAATGAGAAAAGGGGACCCTTCGATTTACCGTAACTGCCCTCTCGGGGTCAACGGATTTCGGGAAAACCACGGTATTTCCCATGGGCTGGCCTCAATCTCGCGCAATATCCGCCGAAACCTAACGGCTCAGATCATCCTGGAATAGCACCTTGAAACCGGCCCGTCGCAGGACTGAAATCCCGAAATCAGTATCTTCCAGGCACATCGCCAAGGCGGCTTTCCCATCCGGTTGGCTCAACAGCGGATAACTGAAATGCATGTTCGTTTCTCCCTCTAACAGGGCTGCGAGGCACTCGGCCAGGCCGTGGGCGCCTTGATCCAACTGGACCACGACCATGTGGGTCTCCGTAAACGCGATTCCTTTTTCGATGAAGATGGTGCAGATGGGATCGGGATCGGTCAGAATCATGCGGACGATCGTCACATCGACGGAATCGATCACACTGAGTCCTAAAACCTCCACTTTCGCCTCGTTGATGAGACGAAGGACGGAAAGAAAGGCTCCGACGCGGTTTTCGAGGAATACGGAAAGCTGTGTCACGGGGGATCCCGGCTGCGAAATGCCAGGTGAAAGGAGAGAAGTCTCGTCGATTTCCACAATGGTGCATTAAAACGCGTTTTGGAAACAATGCCAGAGCAAAAAGGAGCTTCGGTTTTTGGAGAAAATCGGGCTAATGCGCCTTCTTTTTCTTGAAAGGTTTGTTGCCCGTATTCAGTAATTGGCCCGGTGCATCACCCCCGGGCACGAACGACGCCAACTCTACGTCAGAAAGATCGGTGATCGCTCGGACCACGGCAAACAGCTCGGCGGAAGCCTGCTCGTTTTCGAGAACGTGAAATTGATCCAAGGTCGTGTAGCCCTGGCTCGACGAATTCCCAAAAAACAACTCCACCTCGTAGCGAATCCCTCCAATCACCTGTTCGACGATTCCGGATTGCGACGTGAGCCGGACAAAATCGGCGCTTCCCTGGGGATCTTCGTCATCGTTGACGGTGTTGATGAGCTCAAAGGTGTAATCGACGGGAAGAGAGACCTGAATGGGCGTGACCAGATCGAACGAGACTCTCAGATTCACCTGGTCAGCACCGGAGCCTTCGAGAATCGTGCCATTGTAGTAGGTCAGATCTCCAACTCGGAACGGGGTATCCAGATCCACGTTTGCAAACGGGCTTCCGGTAAAGGCAATACTGCTCTGGGGTCCTAGCTCCACCGGATTGCCTACGCTATTGACATAGGAAGTTGTTCCCCAGTGAAAGGTCGCCAGAGAGGATTGATTGACGATGGATTGCTCCATCGTCGATGGACCAACCGGGCTGTGGAAGCCGCCGCCCACGAATCCGGCCAAGCTGTCGAGAATCGCGGTGTAGCGTTGCGAAATGACCAAGCTATCGCTCCAGAGCGCGGGATTGAGGCTGACGGCCTGGGCATAGATTTCGGTATCGGGAAGGACGGTGATGGCTCCAGTGTAGGTCTGCCAGTTCCCGCCATTGATCGCATAGCGAATCTCAGAACTTCCTCCCGGGTTTGGATTGGTGAGTTCCAGAGGGAAGGGAAAGCTGGCAAAGGAATGCTGGGCTTGAGAGACCGAGAAAGCCGGAGGGCTCAATCGATTGGGATTGGGGCTTCCTCCGCTGCCGGAATCTCCGCCGCTGGATCCATCGCCAGAGTCGCCGCCATCGCCGGAATCCGAACCAGAGTCACCGCTCCAAGATCCACTGCCCGGACTTCCCGATCCGCCGGAACCCGTCCCGGAACTCCCGGAACCTCCCGAAGAGCCGCCACTGCCGCTGACCGGAACGGGAGTCGGCGTTGGTCCCGCCGTGGTATCAGAA
>CAYGQD010000344.1:0-4955 GCA_964351855.1 uncultured Verrucomicrobiales bacterium | reverse complement strand
CTGTTTGACGGAGTAGTCCACTTTGTTCTTCTTCGGTTGCGCCAACATCGCATCGAGTTCCTCCCGGAGATCCTTGGTCGCATCTTCCCAAACCTGAAGTTGCTGCTCATACCGCTGCACCTCTTCGGTCGTTCCCAGCGGTCGATCATCCGGCCACCAGGTCGTTGCCAGAAAGGACTGGAGAGCGAAGTAGTCTTTCTGGAGAATGGGATCAAACTTGTGATCGTGGCATTGCGCACAGCCCATTCCCAGCCCCAAAAAGGCTTCGCTCGTCACATTGGTCATCTCGTTGATGATCAACTCCCAGTGCATCCGCGCGTTGCGCTGATTGTATTCATAGATCCCGTTGCGGAGAAAGGCCGTGCCGATGAACACATCCGGATCCCCCGGATCGATCTCGTCCCCTGCGAGTTGTTCCCGAACGAACTGATCGTAGGGCTTATCCGCATTGAAGGAATCGATCACATAATCCCGATAGACCCAGGCATCGGGCCGAAACGCATCTTGCCGATACCCATCGCTTTCAGCATAGCGGGCGATGTCCAGCCAATGCTGTCCCCATCGCTCTCCATAACGCGGACTGGCGAGAAGACGGTCGATCAAGCGCTCCCACGCATCGGGACGCTGATCGGCCACAAATTCGTCGATTTCATCGGGCGTTGGCGGAAGTCCGTGGAGGTCAAAGTAGGCACGGCGCACCAACTCATAGGGATCGGCCTCGGGAGCTGGCTCTAGCTGAGTGTCGCTCAGTTTTGCCGCGATGAAGTGATCGATCTCATTCCGGGACCAACGATCACCGGCCTCAGGGACCACCGGATCCTCGACCGGTTGAACCGCCCACCATTCGCGATCTTCCGCGGTAAAACCATGTTCATCAACTTCAACCAATTCAACCGGCTCATCCCCGGATTGCGGCCACACTGCACCCTGAGCAACCCATTTCTCCAAGATCGCAATCTTCTCGTCGGGAAGCTTCGTCTTCGGCGGCATCTCAAAGTCCGGATCCAGCCAATGCACGGCCTCAATCAAGAGCGACTTCTCCGGCTTCCCCGGAACCACGGACGGCCCGGAATCTCCCCCGAGCGCGAAATGGGCCGCCGTATCCAACCGCAATCCGCCCTTTTGTTTTTCGTCACCATGACAGCTGAAACAGCTATCTGCGAGAAGGGGGCGCACTTCGGTTTCGAAGAATTTTAACGCTTCGCGGTCATCTGCCGCTGCTGCGACCATGACTCCGCTCAAGAAGAGACTGGATAAGGAAAAGAGGATTTTCATCGGGTTTTCAGCCGCAGTGTCGGCGGTCTGGCACTAGGATGTTCTTTGGAGGCAAACGCATGAACGAGTCCCTGGGTATCGCTCTCCCCAGTTTCTCGTAAAATCGCCAAACTTACGAGGCGGTTTCCGTCTTCACGGATGAAATCGACCAATTCTGGCGAAGAAAACTGAATCAACGCCGGATTCGCTCCACGCCGAATCGTAAAATCCCCCAATCGGCGGACGCGACCTGGCTCCAGGCCTGATTCCATAGAGGCCGGGGCGTTTTTCCAGTGCACGCTCTGTTCGTCCCACGAATCCAGGTCATCATCGATGAAGCCATACACCGCGAAGCGAGAATCCGGAACCAACGCAGAAAAACCGAGACCGCTGGGCTCAATATCCAGAACGAGTTCGGCGGATTGCACGGCGGAAGTTGCTGCCGAGGAAAGATCAAAGGTCAAAAAGGCGCGGCGCTCATTCCCAGCCGCCAACTCGGTGTGTTTGACCATCAGCAGGGGCTCTTGCCCGGTCGATTTGGAGTAGGAACGTCGCACATAGGCGTCTTTGCCCTGACCGTAGGAAGTCGGAACCGCCATCCATCCGTCCTCCGCTTCGATCTTTGCCGTCTCCCTGGCGATTTCGTGGCCTTCCAGCGGCGGATCGGACCCGTGATGCAAGGCTTTTCCGGTGGTCAGTAGCTGGTTCTCCCGATTCTCACGGGCCACTTCAACTTCACCTTCAAACACGAAAACATGAGAATCGCCAAAGGCGCTCGCGGTCACACCAAAACGCGTTCCCAGGTCAATCACCTCCAAGCTGGGAGTGTCGATCGTGAATCCATGAGCCGGTTCCGGCACATCCGCTACCACTGAGCCTTCAATCAGTCGGCACCGCATCTTCGAAAGGATCTCCAGCGTCGTCGGGGCTTCCAGGGTGACGGTGGCACCACTTTCGAACTCCAACGTCGCCATCCCCTCAACCAAGGCCAGCGTTCCGGGTCCCAGCCTCGCACCTTGAGCCGTCGGCAGGTCGGATCCTGCCCATTTGCAGTCTTCCGCCTCAATCAAGGTGGCCACCGTTTCCGGCAGATCCTCTCCCGATGTTGCCAAAATCACCAAGGCGGCGATCAAAACTGCCGCAGCGGCCCAAATCACGGAACCCATGAATCGGAGAGGTCGTGGCGAATCCTCAACCAGCAAATCCGCAAGTAGGTGGCGTTCTGATCTCAACTGACCGTGAATCCAGGCGTGCTCGACATACTTCACTCGCAGCTCAGGATCCGCCACGATGTCCTGTTGAAGCTGCTTCCACTCCTCGGAACTGAGCTGGTTTTCCAGGGCACGTTCGATGCGTTCCAAATCCGTCATGATGCGAAGCGGTTGGTTTGAAGGGTTCGGGTGACGCAGTCGTTCAATACCTGACGGATTCGGCTGAGAAGTCGATAGGTAGCACCCTCCGACCGGTTCGATTTCTCAGCGATCTCGGCCACTTCCGCATCTTCGAAATACCGCCAGACGATCGCCTGACGATGGGCCAAGGGCAGCTTTTTCAAACACGCTTGCAAGGCTTCCGAACGCCGTTCGAGCTGGTCGGATCGCTGCTCAATCTCCGCCGCCACGGATTCGATAAACGCCTGATCAACGGGCGTGACCGTTCGACGGCTCTCAGAGCGTCGATAGTTCAAAATCTGGTGCAGAGCGATTTTCCGTGCCCAAGCCAGAAAATGGGTCCCGACCTCAAATTTCTCGAATTGCTTCCACATCACGACCTTGCATTCCTGCAGAATGTCCTCGGCATCGGCAGATCGCCGCACCAGACTGTGAACGTAGGTTCCAAGGGCCGACTCATGCTCCGCCAGCAACCGCAGGTAGGTCTCGATCTCGATGCTGGAGGCAGAATCATCCATTCTTACCCCACCTAGGTCTTCGGAATCCAATTTCGGACAAAAAAAATCCAAAAAAGCCGATTCGAGCCGAAACGCTCGATCAAAACGGGATCCGAACTCCCAAACGGGCGATCGTGAAATTGTTATCGCCCTCCACCCAGTTGTAAACCCCGTCTGCAAAGACGCCGAGGTTCCCCAAATTCTGGAACCGAACATCCAAGCCGCCTCCGAGTCGGTAAAGACCATCCGTCGATCCACTGGAAATCAAACCGCCCCCCATCAGTACATAGGGAGAAATCAAGTTCGCCGGCGCTCGCAGGGCCAAATCTGCCGTCACCGAGTGGACTTCGCTGTCATAAGGAAACACCGCATACCCCATATCCACACCCACCTTTTCCGTAAAGTAGTAGGCCATGCTCACGCCACCACCCAAAACATCCCCGGCACCACCCGACGGAAGTGCGCCCGCTGCGTAAGCCCCAAACTCGAAGCCTGGAGCAAAGTAAACGGGGTCTTGAGGTGCGTTCGTGATCGGATCCTTATCAGTCACCTCATCGGCAACCAGCATCCCATTCAAGAAGGCCAAGAGTATAAGCGCGGCCAAAACCTTCTTCATCATGTCGTCTTAGTTCTAAAATGAGACGGGATAAGGTCAAGAGAAATTGAACGATTCCGTCCTAACGATTCGCGGTAATTCTCAAACCTCTGACGCTTCTCCTCAATTTACACCACAAAAAGCCCCAGACTGCTTGTTGAAAGCGGTCTGAGGTTTGAGAGAGTAAGAAGCGGGGACCTGAGGCCGAAGTTGGCCGACGAAGAATTGATCGGAGCGCTTCGTCACGGGAGTAGCGAACATCAGGAATATCGCTCGACGATCGATGACCTGTTTCGCGCTAGCCAGATTTTCCGGCAGTCCGACGCGTTTGGCGATGCCATCAAGTTCATGGCCAAGTTTCGCAATTACTCGCCGTTCAACAACCTGCTGGTGCTCACGCAGAAGCCAGAATGCCGGTTCTTTGCCACGCAACGCGACTGGCAGAAACGCTTCGGTCGCCAGATCAATCCAGACTCCCGCCCATTGGTCATCCTGGCACCCATGCACCCGGTGATGCTGGTCTACGATCTGGAAGACACGGACGGAGACCCGATTCCCGATGAGTTTGACCGGTTTGGGCAAGCGGAGGGCGAATTCGACCCGAAGATTCTGGAACGAACTATCGGCAATGCCTGGCGCCGCGACCGGATCGAGGTGGAATTCCGGCGGCTCGACCAGCTCAGTGCAGGATGGGTGCGACGACGCCTCGACGATCCTGGCTTCATTGGGGACGAACATCCCGAGTTGACTGTCACCATCCGCGAACAGATGGACGAACCGAGCCGTTACCTGACCTTGTGTCACGAGCTGGCCCACGTTTACCTGGGGCATCTGGGGCCGTCAGACAGAGGCAGCCGCTGGCCCTGCCGCGCGAATCTTTCTTACGCCAATGTGGAGATCGAAGCCGAAGCCGTCGCCTGCATCGTGTGCGAGCGTCAGGGGCTCTCGACCACCTCGGACATGTATCTGGCAAACTTCCTCAAACGCCCCGAAATCCCGAACGAGGTGGGCATGGAACTGATCGCCAAAGCTGCGGATCGCATTCTGAACATGGGAAAGCGCAAGATGCCGGATCGGGGCGGTGATGGGACGACCACGGGTTCCGTATACTCATGAGCAATAGACTTTCCTGGGTATGCACTTAGTTCCAGTGATTACAATTAACCTATGCAGTTAGCTCGAGTAATTTGGGATTTTCCAACCCCAAATGCACGATCT
>CAYGQD010000343.1:3379-4962 GCA_964351855.1 uncultured Verrucomicrobiales bacterium | reverse complement strand
TTCTGAAAATTATGGTTCTGTTAAGTGATGCCCAAATTGTATCACATCAAACTAACCGCTGACGAACGCGCCGATTTCCAAAATTGGCCCCGTAAAGAAAAGGCCGCTGCCATCAAAGTAAAGCGAGCCAAAGCCATGCTTGCCATGGATTGCAGTGAAGACGGACCTGCCAAGAGCGATGAGGCTGCTGCCCGAATATCCGGCATCCCCATCCCTTCGTTGGAGCGCCTCAGGAAGCGCGTTTGCGAAGTCGGTCCCATTGGTGCGCTGGAGCGAAAGGCCCGCGAAACTCCTCCGATCAAACCCAAAGTCACCGCAGAAGTCGAGGCGCGCATGGTGCAGATCGCCTGCACCCGGGCCCCGGAGGGATCTTCCCGCTGGACCATGCAGATGATCGCCGATCGGTTAGTCGAACTGGAAATCGTGGAGTCGATCAGCGATGAAACCGTGCGCATCATTTTAAAAAAAAACGAAGTCAAACCTTGGCAGCAGCAGTGCTGGTGCATCCCGCCGCTATCCGACGCCGCATTCGTAGCGCAGATGGAGGACGTCCTCGATGTCTACCAGATGGTGCCTGAGCCGAAACGTCCGCTGGTTTGCCTGGATGAATTTTGCCTGCAGTTGTTATCGGAGATCACCGCCCCGTTGGCGGCGCGCCCCGCCACGAGTGACGCGCCGGGAACGGCGCAACGTTACCACGTCGAATATGTGCGCGAGGGCAGCGCCAGTGCCTTCATGCTCGCCGCACCTCGGGATCCGCGAGGTTTTCGTAGGGCAAGATGGGCGACGCACGGCGTGCGATTATGCCGATTGCATCAAATACCTGTGCGAGGAGATGTTTGCGGAGGCGGAGAAAATCGTTCTCGTTCAAGACAGCCTAAACACCCATGAGATCGCCTCACTTTACAAGCGGTTCGCTCCGACCGAGGCGCGGGCTCTCGCCGAGCGCTTGGAGATCCACTATACGCCGAAACACGGGAGTTGGCTCAATATTGCGGAGATCGAGATCCCAGTTCTGGCACGGGCCGCACTCCGCAGGAGGCGCATCCCGGGTTTGGAAAGGTTCAAGGCTGAGATTGCAGCAAACATCAAGAAACGAAATGAGTCGCCCCGTCCGGTGAAGTGGGCCTTCACGACCGAGAACGCTAGGATCAAACTGAGGCGGCTATACCCATCGCTTTAATATTGGCTATGCACTAGCTAGGATGAACTCTCAAAACCCATGTTGAACGGACCTATTTCAACAAAATTTGGCCGTGAAACACACGAATTTTTCCCAGAAAACGGCTGTAATCATCTGAGAAGTTCACGAGCTGAGCCTTCCTAACTCTCCGTGAATTCACTACCCTCAGTCTTCATGTCAGTTCCTCCGGAACCTTGGCGAATCGCCGATGCTCCATGCGAGGAGAATTGCGTGATGATGACGGAAGCACCCGATATCATTTACGATTCTCCGGACGACGTCGATTCGAGAGTAGCCACTCGAGAGCGATTGGAGAACCATCCAGCCGAAGTTAAGGGGTTTTCATCACGCTGGATGGCTTGTTCCTGGATGCTGCCAACGGATGTAAAATCCTGAAGGA
>CAYGQD010000343.1:0-3369 GCA_964351855.1 uncultured Verrucomicrobiales bacterium | reverse complement strand
GCCGCCGGGCGGCGGTTGCCGCGGGGAGATGTGGGTTGCGTTGCAGGGGGGTGTCTGTGGCGCATGCCGGGGAAGGTGTTGGCAACCTTGGAAACGGCGTCCCTCTTCCCAGTTTTTCCCAGCGATTTGGCCCATTGACCAAATCTGAATGTTTTGTCGAAACATCCGCGACCTTTGGCCCTCAAGAAGAGTCATCAAAGCTGCGGATTTTTTGCGGTTTTAGAAGAGAGGGCGGAACGGCCCGGATGGCCCCTCTCTTCCTTGCACTTGCTCTCTTCCCCCTCAACAATCTCTCCCACGAATTAACATGAAGCATCAATCGGAAAAGAATCCGGCCCGCTTTGTGGATAGGCCCTTTGAACGGCCCCGGAGAAAAAGCTGCTGCTGGAGACGTTGGAGGCTCGAATTCTATACTCTGCCGCCCCTGTTGAAGCCGAGCCTGACCGTGTAGGAACGCCGGCAGTTGAAGCGGATCATGTCGCTCAGGCAACCTCCATCTCGCAGGAGCCTGTCAACGAGGCGGCAACCAAATCAGACACATCCAGAAGCATCCGTTGCAGACGTCAATCTGGATCAAGAAGTCATCGTCCTCGATAACCAGTCGGATTCACTCGTTACCGATCCACCACCCTACGAAGTTTTTGCTTCCGATGGCGTGGCTGAAACTGGCGCGTTCGAATTGGCTACGGATGCGCCCGACCGGCCAATTTCGCTGACGCTTGAAGATCTGGCCCCACTCATCCAGGAGTCGATCGCGCGTTGGGAGGCGACAGGGCTGACCGAAGAACAAAGCAGAGCTTTGCTCGGAGCTTCTTACGAAGTTGTTGCCCTGGGGGATAACATCCTGGGTTCGACTGAAGGATTCGTTATTCGAATCGACGACAACGCGGCGGGCCGCGACTGGTTCTATGATCCAACGCCGCAAGATGACAGCGAATTCCAGCTGGTTGCGGGTTCCGAAAACCGATACGTTGCCATCGTCGGCTCCGAAGCCGACGGGAGAGTCGATTTGCTCACTATTTTGATGCATGAGCAGGGGCATATTCTAGGTTTGGTCCATGGCGACGGTTTGGATGGGGTAGTTGATGTGAGCGAACGAATTTTGCCGGAAGCGGGGCAGGCGAGCGAAGCTGATGAGGACTCTCTGCGCTGGCCGCATTTTGCGTTGACCACAGCTACCATTGCTGGCGATACCCTGACGATTGTGGGTGACACGGCGGATGATGCGATCATCCTGCGAACTATGAGTAAAGCACCGATGGAAGGACCATCTTCACCGATCGGGGGATGGAAGTGGCGTGAACAATATCTCGGTTGATTTGGGAAGCGGAATCGACAGCTTCACTTTGAGCAGCGGGATCGCGCTGACCGGCAATCTGGACATCACGGCGACAAATGTCACGCTCGCCTCGGGAGTTGAGGCTGCGCAAGTGAATGTGAATTTAACCGGCGTGGGTAAAGCGCAAAGTGTGATCAGCGGCGCGACGAATGTGACGAAATCCGGCACGGGAGTTTTCACGCTTAGTCAGGCAAATAGCTACACCGGCACGACAAATGTGACAGCGGGAATGCTCATCGTCTCGAATAATGCCGGATTGGGCACGGCAACTGGCGGCACGAATGTTTCCAGCGGGGCGACTTTGGCGTTGTCCGGCGGGGTGACGATCAGCAATGAAACGATTACGCTGGACGGAACCGGGACAACGATTGACACGGACGGAGACGGCACGCCGGAAGTCGTTTCACCGATTGGGGCGCTGGTGAACTTGGACGGCAACAACGTGATTGATGCCTCGGCTTCGCTTGAGGCATTGGTGGTTACGAATGGGGCGATGGGGCTCGGGTCGCTTGCCGGGACCTTGACGGTGAATTCCGGTGTGGATCTGAAATTGTCGCAAATCTCAGTCGCCGGTGATGGGAACACCGCGATTAACGGCGTGATCAGCAGCAGTCTTGCCACGGCTCTGAATTTGTCTCAATTGATGCTGCAGGACTTGCCGGTTGACGGCGCGACGCTGGATCCGCTGGCTTTCTGGCAATTTGACGAGGGATCGGGAAATACCGTGATCAACTCGGCCAATCCGGGAACAGGAGACGGCACGTTCACCAGTGCCACCTATGATGCAACCACGGCTCGATCCGGCACCTCACTCTTCTTCGACAACAACGTCGATGATGTAACCATCAACCTCTCGAGTGGACTGCTCGATCCTATTGTAACGAACAATCAGGTAACCCTTTCTCTCTGGATTTACGGCCGGACTGCAGATGCAGGATTCAACAGCACGACAGTAAATGGCGTGGCTGGTAGTACCCGAACCGTTTTCGCTCACATCCCGCACAATAACATCATTTTTATTACCACGATGCTTAATTCACTCCCCGGGGCCGTGACAGAGACCATCGAGGCGGTGACGATGGGCATGTGGCCGACCTTCATCGGTGCCGTCACCGATGAGCTTCCTGAGTCGACCATCGTTTTCGACCGCTTCCACATCAAACAGTACCTCAACAAGGGGGTCGGTCTGGTCCGCCGCCAGGAACATCGCCAACTCACCGCTGTCGGCGAAACGGCGCTAAGGGAACGAAGTATCAGTGGCTGAGGACGCATGAGGACATGCGCCTGGCGAGCGAGGTGGAGTTCCGCGAGCTGTTGGTTCAAAACCTCAAGACCGGAACCGCGTTAGGGTTGGAGGAGATGTTCGATCATTTCTGAAGCTATAAATCGCATGCCTGGGCGATGAAGTTTTTCTACAGTTGGGTAGACACGGTGAACGAGTCGGCGCTCAAGCCGATGATGGCCGTGGCTCAGACGCTGCTCAACCACATGGCGGGGATCATGAACTACATCACCTACCCGATCACGAACGCCTCGGCGGAGGGAATCAACTCGATGATCCAGGGGTTGCTGACGGCGGCGAGGGGCCTACCGGTATTCAAGACTTTCCGGGCGCGGATCTTGTTTCATCTGGGAGGGCTCAGCATGAATCCCGCCTGAAACCAACAACCGGAATTCCCCCAGCGCCTTATTTCCTTTACCCTGGCTCCGGGTGGCCGTCAATTAGATTGCTAAGCTGCTTTTCGAAAGCGGCTTAGCATCTTTTTTGTTTGTTTTACCCGCGTCTCGGTCTTGATCTGCGTCGTGAGCTCAAAGACCACGCACATGCGGTGGGTGTCCAATTCCCAGGTATTTGCTTTGTTGCAGTTTTTTAACAAACTGGTGTGTTTCATGCTCGGCCCGTAGACCCGGTATGCGACCCAGGTTCTGTCATTGAGTTTGTGATTTTTTGATGAGTTAACTCCACACCTCTCAGAAACGATTGGCAGCCGTTGCGGACCTTGCCTAACCTCGACGCATTATGCGCCTGG
>CAYGQD010000342.1:0-5091 GCA_964351855.1 uncultured Verrucomicrobiales bacterium | reverse complement strand
ATTCTGGAGGGGTTTAATCTAGAGATCGCTCCGGGCGAGAAAGTGGTCCTGCGGGGGAAATCCGGGACCGGGAAATCCAGCCTTTTGCGGCTCTTGCTCGGATTCGTTCGTCCGGACCGCGGAGAGGTTCGGTTTCGAGGCGAAGCGATCACCCCGGAAGTCGCCTGGTCGTTGCGCAAGCAATGTGCCTACGTCAATCAGGGCCTGGACTTTGAATCCAGCACGGTGACGGAAGCGCTGAATACGATGGGCCGACTGCGCTCCGAGGGGAGGGGATTCGCAGAAAACGCGTTGATCGCGGCGTTGGCTGAATTTGAACTGGGCGAAGCCACCTTGACCCGGAAAACCGGCGACCTCTCCGGCGGCGAGCGGCAACGCATGGCCCTCGCTGCGGCGACCCTTCTCGACCGCCCGATCTTCCTGCTCGACGAACCGACCGCCGCCCTCGACGAAGGCCAAACCCGCCTCGTCGCCGACTTTTTCCTCGAATCTCAGCCCGATTGGACCGTGGTCGCGGTGTCGCACGACGAAGCCTGGTTTCAGCATGACCGCGCCACCATCGTGAACCTCGACGACCTGCCGACCCCGTGATCGCCGCGACCGACATCTCCGCCTCCGCCCTGGTCGCCGCCTTCGCCTTGCTCGCGATTCCCATCGCCTTCAGCTTGACCTTGAAACTGGGAATTGTCCGGGAATCCATCATCGCGTCGGTGCGGATGGGCGTCCAGTTGCTGCTCGCCGGTCTCTACCTCACCTGGCTGTTTGAGATCAACAATCCGGCGCTCAATATCGCCTGGATCGTCATCATGATGATCGTAGCCTCCCTCACCACGGTGCAAAAGAGTCAGCTCCGACCGCGGTTTCTGATCGGCCCGGTCTGCGCGGCGACGTTCCTCGCGACCATCGGCATCGTGATCTACTTCAACGCTCTGATTGTGCAGGTCGATCAACTCTTTGAAGCGCGCTACCTTGTCGTGATTGGCGGAATGGTGCTCGGCAACTCGCTCAGCGGGAATATCATCAGCCTGACCCACTTTTACACCGCGATGCGGGAACGAGAGGATCGTTACTTCTACTATCTCGGCAACGGGGCGACCTTGCAGGAAGCGACCCGGCCCTTTTTCCGCGAAGCGATGATTCGCGCCCTCAAACCGACTCTGGCGACGATGGCCACGATCGGGATCGTCTCGCTTCCCGGCATGATGACTGGCCAGATGCTGGGCGGCTCGGCTCCGATGGTCGCGATCAAATACCAGATCGCGATCATGCTGGCGATTTTCGCCGCCGTCACCCTCAGCACCGCGCTCGCGATTTTCCTGAGCCGCCGGGCCGTTTTCGATGCCTACGGGGTGTTGCGATCGGAGGTTTTTCGGGATTGAACGCGATTCCAGGCTTGCGAATCCGTGGGTCTCGGGGAAGTCTCACCACGCGTTTCCCTCCCTTGCTGTGAGGCGTAAGATCAATTGCATCATTATGAAAACCTCCCTTGTTTCCGTTCTTCTGGTCAGCTTGATCGCGCTGTGCTCCTGCGATGAGCCTGAACTCTCGGCAGATGTCCGGAAATTTGAGGTTCGGGGCGTCATCCATGAAGTGAATCTGGAGAAGAAGGTCCTCATGATCGATCACGAGGAGATTCCTGGATACATGCGAGCCATGATCATGCCGTTTCGAGTGAAAGAGATCGCTGAGGCGGAGGGGCTGAAGCCCGGCGATGTCGTCCGCTTCACCTATTTCGTCGAAGAACTTTCTTCCTGGATCGAAAATCTCACGCCTACGGGAGAACAACGGGATATCAGCGACGCCACTCTCGCCTCGATCACACCCGAGACCGACCAAGAACTCCTCAATCCGGGCGACGAACTGCCGGATTACGAGTTCATTGACGAAACCGGGACCAAGGTGAAACTCAGCCAGTTTCGTGGCCAGCCCGTGGCGATGACCTTCGTTTTCACCCGTTGCCCCGTCCCGGAATTGTGTCCCGCGATGATGCGCAATTTCGCGGAAATTTGTCAAAAGCTGGAGGCCGATGCCGAAGCGCCCGAACAGTATCGACTCCTGACGATCTCGTTCGATACCTGGAATGATACTCCAGAGACGATGAAGCCGTGGGCGGCCGCCTTTGGCCATGAACCGGGCCAGCCCTGGAGCCTCCTCACCAGCGAAACCTGCTGCACGATCAACGCGATCGGTGCTAACGTGGGGTTGAAGTTCGGCGAAGTGAACGGCTCCTACCAGCACAACCTCCGCACCGTGATTCTGAACCCGGACGGGCGGATTCGGAAAATTTACACGGACGAATCCTGGAGCGTTGATGAATTAGTCGCCGAAATCAAAGCGGCTGATGGGCCAACCGACACCCAACTCACGAACTACACTCAAAAAACTTCGTTATTTTCCGAACAAAACGACGACAAGAGTTAACCAAGGCAACACACCTCATGAAAACAAAAATCTTCTCTCTCCTTTCTCTGGTCACATTCACCATCGGCGCCCCGAGCCTCTTTGCTCACTGTGAGGTGCCGTGCGGAATTTTCGCGGACGAGATGCGCTTTGAGCAAATGCTCGAAGAGCACACTACGATCGCCAAGGCCATCACCAACATCAATGAGCTTTCTGCCAAGTCAGATGCGCTCTCTCATAACCAGCTTGCGCGTTGGGTCGCGACGAAGGAGTCGCACGCGGTGAAGATCCAGGAAACCATCGCCCAGTATTTCATGAGCCAGCGGATCAAGACAGATCACGAAAACTATCAAAACCAGCTCGTGGCCGCCCATGCCGTGATGGTCGCCGCCATGAAGTCCAAGCAGAGCGTGGACGTGGCCGTGGCTGATACCCTGCGCGAGACCATTCTCGACTTCTATCGCGCTTACGAGGGCAAGGAGCCCGTCGCTCTCCACAGTCATGAGTGAACCGGCGAAGCGTCGTCCAAATCTCGTCCTCATCCTTGGCCTCGGATTGGCGATTGCCACCGTGGCCACGATCGGGCTCTCGGTCTATTCCCGCATTCAGGAAAAGACAGCTACCGTTCCGATCGAATTTCGCGACTACGCCCTCGTTAAGCCCTTTGAATTTGTCGATCACAACGGCAGCACCTACGGGAGCGAAGATCTCGACGGGAAAATCTGGTTGGCCACCTTCATCTTCACCTCCTGCGGGGTGGAATGTCCCATCGTCAGCCTGCGGATGTCACAGCTCCACCGAAGGTTCGAAGATAACCCCGACGTGAAATTCGTCTCCGTCACGGTCGATCCACAGACCGACACCCCCGAGCGGCTCGCCAAATACGCCAAACGCTACTGGGCTCAGGATAACTGGCGCTTCCTCACCGGAGATGCCGATCAGATCAATCAAATGGTCAAAGAAAGCTTCCTGCTTCCGGTCGCAGAGACTCCGGAAGAGGAGTCGAAGATCAAAGCGGCCAGCTTCATCCACAGCGACAAAATCGCGGTGGTGGATCGGTCAGGGATGGTGCGATTCTTCGCCAAAGGCACGCTTGAAAAGAATGTAGATGTTCTGGAGCGAGCCGTGAATCGACTGCTCGGTGCACCGTCGGTCTGATGGTCATTCGCCGCATCCGGAATATCCCATCCATCCATGTTCCCATTTTCCGGATGCCTCCATCGATAAGCAGGATAGGCAGGAATTGGTTTCAGGAGGGCCTCACGCAGAGATCGCGAAGCCGCGGAGCCCGTGCTTCGTGTCCTTCGCGGAGATTCGTGCCCTTCGTGTGTAAAACCAAAGCCAGTTGCAGGAGGTCTCACGCAGAGCCGCGGAGCCGCAGAGGATTTTCGGATGGGCTTCGGATTCTATTTATGTCCTTCGTGTCTAAACCCAAATGCCCGAGCAGTTGCTGATCAACACGAATGACCGCGAATAGCCACGAATTATCACGAACTCAACCCCTGCACATCCCAAAAGCCTCTCTGCGGCTCTGCGCCTCTGCGAGAGACCTCCTGCGGAGCCCGGGCCGTGGTTGTTTAGACACGAATGGTCGCGAATGACCACGAATGTTCACGAAGCCCCACCCAAAAAATCTCTGCGGCTCCGCGTCTCTGCGTGAGACCTTCTGCGGAGCCCGAGCCAGCGGTTGTTTAGACACGAATGGTCGCGAATGACCACGAATTCTCACGAAGTCCTTCTCAAAACAACCTCCGCGTGAACCGCGTCTAGGAATTCAACACCGTCTCTTCATTCACCGCCCGACGCCCCACAGACGCATTGCCGATCACGACCTTGAATCCCCACTGCTCCAGCTCCTTCTCATTCCCCCGATAGTAGGACAAAAGTTGATCGCGAATCTGGAGCATTTCGAAATAGAGCGTGCCTTCGGTTTGCGAAGTCTGGCCCTCGGAAATCCCGATCGTCCGGTTCGCCTTCATGTTCAGCGTCTGCACCTCTGCTTCAAGGCGCTTGGCTTCGGCTCGATCGGCGGCGGCGCTGTCCACCTCCGTGGCAAACTCCGTCATATCGACGCCATTGATCGGGCTGTTCGCGCCCTCGGTTTCTTGTTTGTCCTTGATGCCTTGGAGGATGGTGAGCATGCCGTCAGGGCTGGAATTCGGAATCTCAATACGAATCGTTTTACGAGCCATAAGTCTGTTGGTTAGATGGGTGAGTTAGAGTTGCCTCAAGCGATTTGTTAAAATTGCCTAACTATTAAGACGGTCAAACAAACTTTTTTCTTTTTCCCAAACCGGCTCTCCACCCTCCCATCGAGCATCATCGCGGACCGGCCGAGGAGATCTCGGTTTGAAGCGAAGACGTCACTTTTACTAGATTTACTATTAATTATGAGAGAAATGAGGCGCGATTCGCAAGATTGTTTGTCACCGTTGCTACCGGTGACGTTCTCGGACGGTCCGGCGACGTTCTCGGCTCGCCCGGCGTCTTGCTCGGGAGATGCGGCAATGTCCTCGGCTCGCGGCGAAACTTCCGGTTCTGAAAGCGGGCTGTAAAACTGGTGAAGCGGAGCAACTCCTCAACCAACACCCTGCTAGCCCCTCAAGCGATCAGGCGGCCAGCAAGAAGGGCGTCGGGGATCCCAGGCTAAGACGTCAACCCGGCGCGTTCCTGACGTTCGGAGCGGAAAAC
>CAYGQD010000341.1:0-5096 GCA_964351855.1 uncultured Verrucomicrobiales bacterium | reverse complement strand
TTCTTCATCAAGGATGCGCAGGGCATCTACCGCTACGCCAGCCGGATCATGCATCTCGCGCACGGGTTCGCTCATCCCGAGGACGTTCTCGGACGCACTGACCATGATTTCATTCCGGCCTACCTCGCCGACCACTACAAGCGCGACGATCAACGAGTCCTCTCCGGGGAGGAAATCTGGGGACGGGTGGAGATGGTGATGCGCCATCCCGCCTGCCCTGACTGGTATGTCACTTCGAAGATTCCGTTGCGCGACAAGGATGGTCGCGTCGTCGGCCTCGCCGGCGTATCAAGGGATCTGCAAAAAGCCGCCAGCATCGCTACTCCCTTTGTCCAGTTCACTCCGGTGCTCGAGCATATCCGGGATTTCTTCGCTTCGCCTGTGGCGGTGGAGGATCTCGCCCGCCTCTCCGGCATGTCAGTCCGCGGCTTTCAGCGTCATTTCAAGAAAGCCTTTCAACTCACACCGACTGCTTACATTCGACAGTTCCGCATTGGCAAAGTGTGCCAACTGCTCGTTGAGACTGACGAAACGATCACTGCTATCGCCGTGGAAACCGGCTTCAGCGATCACAGCCACCTCATCCGCGAGTTCACTCGTTCGATGAACACGACGCCGGGTGCGTATCGGAAGCGCTACAGCGGGGCGCAGGAGTAACCGTGTGACACTTTCACAGGATGTGACAGACTTCACCGTCTCCGTTTGAAAAGCTCCTGATTTCGAGCCTTCCGCGCCAGGAAGTCGCGGCCTGTGTCTGAACCCTTCGGGATTCCGCCAATGGCGGGAAATGGCAACGGACAGGTCGTGTCCCGTGAACTCGTCTCATCCAGAGGGGACGCCGGAGTTGACCCTGCCAGTGGCAACGCTCATCCTGAACACAGTGTCTTCTCTCAGTTCCCATCTTCCTGCCCTGATCCTCGTGAGTTCTTTGCTGACCGGCTTCGTGTCTTCTGCCGGGGAGGAACCTTCAGCTTCTGACCTTCAGGAAGAGAAGGAGCGGATTCAGGCGAGTTTGGATCAACTCCCTGAAGCGATTCTTTCCGGCCAGGTTCACGGGCGGATCGGGTTCTATGGCCGACCCACTTCGGCGCAGTGGATCGTGATCGATCTTGGATCGCAGATTGTGCCTGAAGAGGTGATCCTTTTTCCGGCGCGGCTTCCTGTCGATTCAGGTGGAGATGGATCGGAGGGATTTCCGCCCGAGCTTCAGGTCGAGATCGCGGAAGACGATTCCTTTGAAGACGCCGTCCGGATCGGACGATGGGAGGAGTCCCGACCCGGAGCCGGATTGTCGCCTCCCTTCGTCCGTTTGAGAATTTCTGCCGCGAGCGGTGTCGCGGGACGCTTTCTGCGGGTTCGGATTTTCGGGGATCGACCACGCTCCTCGGGCAAGGGCAGTTTTTACTCACTGGGCGAAATTGTGGTTTTGTCAGGAGGTCGAAATGAGGCGTTGCGTCGTCCCGTCGAGAGTTCGGCAGAAGTGGGTAACGCTCCCCGCTGGCAGCCGGGTAATCTGACGGACGGCTATCTCTGGTGCCTCCCTGGGAGGGGCCGGACCCTCGCGGAGTGGAATGGATTTCACAGCGCCATCGAAACGGAGGCGGAGCATCGCAAGTGGGTCGAGGTCGTCTTCGCCGCGGAAGTGCCGGTCGATGAGGTGCATCTCGTGCCCGCGCATCCCCGTGACTTTGCCGACACGGCGGGGTTCGGTTTTCCGCCGCGTTTTCGTGTCCTCGGATACAACGCGGAGGATCGTGAAACGGTCCTCTTCGATTCGGGCGACGAACCGTTTCCGAATCCGGGGGCGGCCACGGTGATGATTCCAGCCGAGGGCCGGCCGCTAAAACGATTGCGGGTCGAGTGCCTCGAACTCTGGCAGCGCACCGGTGACTACCTTTTTGCGCTCGCGGAAGTGCAGGCCTGGTCGCAGGGGGAAAACGTCGCCACTGGTTCTCTCGTGAACGCGAGCGATAAGTTGGAGGTGGGCCTCTGGAAATTGGAGTCGCTCACCGACGGGAACTCAAGCCGCCGCGAGTTGCTTTCGTGGAACGACTGGATGGATCGCTGGGAGGAACGACTTTCGCTGGAAGCGCGGCTCCCGGTCATTGACGAACGACTGGCCCTGATCGCGGCAGAGAGACGCCGCCTCGCAGTGATCATCGGGGCGGGCCTCCTCGCTGCGGTTTTCGCGGGACTGACGACGATGCTGATCTGGCAGCGCCGCCGGGCTGCGGTTTCACGCGAGGAGCTGAGGGAGCGCATCGCCCATGATCTGCACGATGAACTCGGGGCGAGTCTCAGTCATCTCGCCCTCGAAAGCGATCTCGCCCGCCGCCAGCTCTCCGGCGATGACCCGGTGCGGGACCGTCTCACCGGGCTTTCCGAAACGGCGCGCGAGACGCTCGACAACATGCGGGATGTCATCTGGCTGCTCGCTCCGACGGCGGAAAGCTGGGAGGGATTTCAGCGGCGTGTCGAGGGCATCACCGAGCGAATGCTCGAAGGCGTGGAGCACGAATTCTTGATCGAGGAAAAGGCACCGCAGGGGCGTCCCGAGATCGCGTGGGCGAGGGAGTGGGTGCTCTTTTTCAAAGAAGCCCTCAGCAACGCCCGCCGCCATTCCGGGGCCTCGCGGATCGATGTGAAACTGGATTGGAAACCACGCGAGCTGCATCTTTCGGTCAAGGACAACGGGTGTGGATTCGACCCTGAAGATCCTGCCCTGTCGCCGGGGCTGGGCATGAAAACCTATCGACGTCGCGCCTCGGCCCTGCGCGGTAAGCTTGCCATTTCACCGAATCCGGAGGAAGGCGTCACCGTGCAGCTCAGGGTGCCGCTTCCGGGAAAAAAATCATGAGCGACGAAAACAAAGATCACCCCGTCTGGATCGTCGAAGACCACTCGCGCCTCCGCGAATCGCTTCGCGAGCTCATCGCGGAAGTGGCAGGAACGGTGACGACCTTTGCTTCGTGCGAAGAAGCCCTCGAAGAGACCGCAGAGGTGCCGCCCTCAGTCATCATTCTCGACGTCGGCCTCCAGGGCATGAGCGGTCTCGAGGGAATCCGCTGCTTTAAAGACCGCTTCCCTGAAGTGGAAATCGTGATGTTCACGGTCCATGACGAACCGGAGCGCATCTTCGAGGCGGTCTGCGCGGGCGCCTCCGGCTACCTCTTGAAATCCGAGCCGCTCGAACGCATCGCCACCGCCGTTGAGGAAGTGCTGCGCGGAGGCTCGCCGATGACTTCGGAAATCGCCCGGCTCATGCTCGATCGTTTCAACCGTCTCGGGGCGACCGGCGCCACGACTGAACTTTCCGACCGCGAGCGGGACGTCCTCAAGGCGATGGTGGACGGCCTCGCTAAAAAGGAGATCGCCGAGCGGCTCGACCTCAGCATTCACACCGTCGACACCTACACCCGTCGGATCTACCGCAAACTGCACGTCAACACTCTCGGCGGCGCGGTTGCCAAAGCGCTAAGGGAAGGGTTGGTGTAACGAGTTATCGGGACATGACAGAAGCGGTCGCTTTTGCTAGCTTTCAAAGATGTTCTCCCTGAGTCGCGTTTACCTGGCCCTTCTGACCGCAGCAGTGCTGCCCGCATTCGCCGCGCCCGACTTCGAAAAGGAAGTCGCCCCGATTCTGGAGCAGACCTGCCTCTTCTGTCATAATTCACACGAAACGAAGGGCGATCTCGATCTTTCCACCTATGCGGCTGCGTTGTCCTTCGAGGACGTAATCGTTCCTGGGGACCCCGACGCGAGTCTCCTTCTCGAAGTCGTCCGTGGTCCCGACCCGGAAATGCCGAAAAAGGCCGACCCGCTCACCGATACGCAGGTCAAGGTGCTTCGCGAATGGATCGCCGCCGGAGCGGAGTGGCCGGAGGGACGCACTCTCGTGCATGACCCGAAACGCGACCTTGAATGGTGGTCACTGCGACCGCTTACGAAACCCGATCCAACAGGGTCAGGTGATCGACTCAACCCTGTTGACGCCTTTGTCGACGCCAAGCTTCAGGAGCAGGGTCTGCACCCCGTTCCCGAGGCCGATCCCGCCACCCTGATCCGCCGCGTCACCTACGACCTCACCGGCCTTCCGCCGACACCGGAGGAGGTGGACGACTTCCTCACGAACCCGGACTGGGAAGCGACCGTGGATCGCCTCCTTGCCTCGCCCGCCTTCGGCGAAAAATTCGCCCAGCACTGGCTCGACGTGGCGCGCTATGGGGAGACGCACGGCTACGACAAGGACAAGCCGCGAAACAACGCGTGGCCGTATCGCGACTATGTCATCGAGTGCTTCAACGAGGACAAGCCGTTCTCCCGCTTCGTGCAGGAACAGGTCGCCGGTGACATCCTCTTTCCCGGCGATCCCGATGGAATCAAAGCCCTCGGATTTCTCGCCGCCGGCCCTTGGGATTTTATCGGCCATTGGGAAGTCGGCGAGGCGAAGGTCGATGGTCGCATCGCGAAGCACCTCGACCGCGACGAGATCGTTTCCGCCGTCTTCAACGCGTTTCAGAGCACCACCGTCCAATGCGCCCAATGTCATCACCACAAGTTCGATCCGATCCGCATGGAGGATTACTATCGGTTGCACGCGGTGTTCGCGGCAGTCGATCGCGCTGATCGTGTCTACGATGGTCTGCCACCGGACCAACAGCAGCGGAAACGAATTGTCACGGCTGAGATCAACGGACTGCGATCGGAAAAGGATTCGTTGACTACGAAAATAAATCGGGAAGTCGCCGCCAAAGCCTCCGGCATTGATCGTCGGATTGCCGAGTTGACGGAAAAATACGGGACGGGGACCGGACTAAAACCACAATACGGTTATCACAGTGCCATCGCGAATCAACAGGACCAACCCAAATGGGTGCAACTGGATCTCGGTCAAACTCGCAACGCGGAAGAAATTCGGATCATCCCCGCCTACGATGACTTCAACGGTATCGGAGCGGGGTTCGGTTTTCCGGTCCGTTATCGCGTCGAGGCCGCCGGGGATGCCCAGTTTCAAAAGAACGTCCGATTGTTGTTCGACGCTACCGGCCAAGACCAAACGAATCCAAAGAAACGAACGATCGTGGTCAGCGGCGACG
>CAYGQD010000340.1:0-5114 GCA_964351855.1 uncultured Verrucomicrobiales bacterium | reverse complement strand
TGGCCCCAATGGAAGCTACGCGGTCATTCCCGCCCACCCGAAGAATTTCCAGCGGCGAAATGTTGGTGTGACGATGGAGACGAAGGCTTCGGTAAACCCCGATGGCAGCATCAACGTCTCCATCAACCATGAAAACGTCGAGTTCGAGGGATTCATCAATTACGGGTCCCCGATTCTGGCCCTGGGAAATGCGGGGATCTTGCCCCTCATGAATCAAAGCCCCAATCCCTTGTTTTTCGCGCCCTTCATCGCCGAAAATAAGATCCTCCAACCCATTTTCTCAACCACTCGCATCACGACGTCCCTCGTGGTCTATCCAGAATTGGTGGATGATTTTCTAAGGGTCCATCTCATGCCCCAATTGACCGTAACTGAAGCGAAAAACGAATGGGAAGAACTCCCCATCCAGCTTCGACAGTTTCGAACGGCGATCGATCTGGAAAGCGGTGTTGCGACTCCTCTAAACGGATTAACCGATGCCCCTGAAGCCTTCAATGCGGAGTTTTTTGGGAGTTCTGAGGAGCTGAGCGGCCTTACCCAAATCGTGATCAAAGCCAAGATTTCCCCGGCAACCATCCCAAAAGAGGCTCCGTAACAGGATCAGCTCTATTGGGAGGCACCCCGCAAGTTGAGGAGAATCACTCCGGCAAGCAGGACGAGTAGACAGATCACTTTGAGCCCGACCCGCGTTCGCTCTCCAAATAGCAACACGCCCCCGAAGAATGTCACCAAAACGGAGGCCCTTCGCACCGGCGAAATGACGGAAATGAGCGCGTTTTCATCACTGACCGCCGTGAAATAAAGAATGTCCGCGACGAGAAGCGACCAGCCAATGAATGGGATCGACCAGCGCCACTCGAAATCGCTCCCTCGCCATTCGGCCTGTCGCCACCAGAGATAAAAGGGAAGCAAAATGACCACGAGATAGACCGAAAACCAGGCTTGAACGGTGGAAGGCGGCAACCCGACGGTTTGCAGGAGAAATTTGTCATAGATGGAGCTGGTCGCGCCGAGCACGGTTGCTCCGATCAGACACCAGACCCAACCATTCCGATGGAAGTGAAGACCTTCGAGTTTACCGACGAGCGAAAACGCATAAAACGCCGCCAGAATAATCAGGACGCCGCCCCATTGCCACGCACTCGGAGCCTCTCCCAGGAAGAGCACCGCGATAAAAATGGTCCAAAGTGGTCCAGTGGATCGGATCGGCCCGGCCGTGGAAAGCGGCAAGTTTTTGAGGGCAAAGTAACCCAGCAGCCAGGATGCGGAGACGAGGAGCGACTTCGCAAAAAGCCAGAGATGCTCCCGGGCCTCGATCCCGCTGACCCGGAAGAAATCACTTGGCAGCGTCTCCGGCGAAAGTCCTGACCAGATCAGGAACGGAATCCAGACGCAAGCCCCGGCAACCACTCCAAAAAACAACACCGGCAGAACCGCATTCTCCCGGACCGCACTCTTTTTGAGAAGATCATAGAACCCAAGGCAGAGAGCGGAAAGAACCGAGAGGAAGACCCACGTCATGGACTAAAAACGGTCCCGCTGAGCTGAGTGCCTGGTAGCAGTCCCTGAGAAGCGCGGAAGCTTATCTGAAGGCAACCCAAAGAATGATCCCGAAGGCAACCGCTGCCGCGATGAGTCCCATCGGATCGTGATCCCTGATCCCCAAATAAATCCCGGTAATCCCCACAACATTCAGTCCAAGCGAGGCAAATCCGGGAACAACCGTCCCTCTGCGTGGTTCTGGGCTTTCTTTATCCGCCATGTTTCAATCTTAAGGAGAGGATCCAGAAATTACAACTCCGCACTGTCATCGCGTTTTTGCAGTCGAATCAGCTGTTTTTTGATCGTTTCAAGCTCGATCGTGAGTTGATAGGAAGCTTTGACCACCGCTGCGGAAGTGGCTTCATCCTCCAGTTTTTGGGCCGCAGGCGTGACCTTCATCATCAACTTGGAGATTTCGGTGCAGGCGCTCTGGATTTGCTCGATGGCTTCGTCTCGACTCATGACTGGAAAGCTAGCGCATTCTTGAAATGCGCCAACTGCTATCGATCGCCAGTTCTGATCAGCGAATCTACTCCCCGCCAACCTCTGCGGCTTTCGCGAATACCGCGCTCGAACCGGTGGCAATTTCTTTGCCGGAGGCATCGACCAAGGTGTAGAACGGCACCACTGCTCGCGTCCGATACTCCATTAAATCACTGCGTTCGACATCGCCTGGAAGAATCGTCAACCAGGGAAACCCTTCGGCTTCGGCCCACGCTTCAGCAGCACCTTCATTCTGGTCCTGAGAAATGTGGATCATTTCAACCTTGGGGTTGTTGGCGACGCTACTATTGAATTTCTCCACAACCTGTGAAGCAGAAGATCGGCAGGGGCCTCACCAAGAGGCCGAGTAGTAGAGAATGTAGTATTCCGGTGCCTTCTCTATCTCCGCGCGTCGATAGCGACGTCCATCCAGTTTGTGAAGCTTTGCTTTAGAAATTTTTTGGCCGACGACCTGAGAAGCAAGGGATGCGGAAGGATCTTCCGCCATGCTTGGCTTGGTCGCCTCTTGCTCTTTCAAAAACGCTTGATCCGCTTCCGAAAGCATGGAGGCCGAAAACCTCACCAATTGCCCTTTATCGTTCACGACGCTTACCGTTCCGGCAGCAGAATCGTAGGAACGGAGTTCTGCCTCGAATGTTTTCGAGCCATCCGAACTGGTCCAAGTTCGAGCGTTTGCGGTCACACCCAACCCAATGAGGAAAGCGGCCAACACAGTAGATTTTCTCATGAAGTGGTGATGCTAGAGGATGACGTCGAATTTGTCGCGTGTTTTCTTTCGGTAGGTCACCGCCTTTAGTAACGCTTGACGGGCATTGGCTTTTCCACCGTCTCTTTTGACGATGAAGCGCCCCGGGCCCGGGTGGACGGTTGGGCTTTCGACTGATCTTGGTTCCCTCCCATTGAGTCTCGCTAGAGCGTGATTTTTTTCCGACTCGGTGAGGAACGAACATCCAGATTTTTCCAGGTTTTGAGCAAGCCTTCGCCGAGCGCTTCCCAATCCGCCGTGGTCGTCTCCCAGCCGCCACTGATCCGCAGGACTCTCCCCATTTCAGCGAAGTCCAGGCCCATTGCTTCCATAACGTGCGAGGGGTTTCCCTTTCCCGAGCTGCAGGCGCTTCCGGTGGATACCTGGAATCCGAGATCAGCGAGGCGGGTGAGCCATTTCAGGTTCTGGTGTTTCGGGACGATCACCATGCTGGTATTCCACAAACGAGAGGCGTTTTCTCCTACCAAACGGAGATCCGGGAGCGCGCTCAGAAGCTGCCGTTCGAAGGCACCACGATCCTTGGCTTGCTCGGAGCCATCTCGGAATTCGCGCTCGATCCATTGCAGCGCCGCGATCATTGCGGAAATGGCGGGGACGTTTTCGGTTCCTCCGCGTAAGCCCTGTTCTTGCGGGCCGCCGGTCTGGGCTCCGAGCAGGAACTCGCAGCGCTCCGGGACGATGAGGAAGCCGATCCCCTTCGGACCGCCGAATTTGTGGGCGCTCCCGGTCAACCAATCGCAACTCCCCAGGTTGCCGCTTGGCAGCTTCCCGAACCACTGAGTCGCGTCAGCGTGAAACGGAACGTTCCACGCGCGACACAAGTCACGGATGGGCTCCCAGGGTTGAATCACGCCGGTTTCGTTATTCGCCATCATCACGGAAACGAGGCAGGGCTGGTGGGTCTCCAAATTTTCGGCGAAGCGGTCCAGATCGACTTCGCCCACTTCGTTGACCGGGCTGAGGATCACCCGATCGGGAAAAAAGCGGTGGGAAGGAGCGAGGATGCTGGGATGTTCGATCGTGCTGATAATGACGGGCTGGTCTCCGCTTTGCCTGGCGGCGTGAGCGAGGACGGCGTTGTTCGACTCCGTGGCACCGCTCGTGAAAATCACTCTTGCGGGTTCATCGATTCCCAGGAAGTCCGCGAGCCATTCCCGGGAATGCTCCAGCTCTTCTTTCGCCTTGGCTGCTTCTGGATAGAGGCTGGATGGGTTGTGCCAGATTTCCGTGAGCAACCGAGCATAATGCCCGCGCGTTTCTTGAAACATCGGCGTCGTCGCGTTGTGATCGAAGTATCCGTTCATGATTAGGAGCCGACTTGCTAAACCACGAAACCACGGCTAAGTCACGCGCCAAGCTCATTGTCAGCTTGGCAAAGCCCAACCACCACTTTTCTCCAATGCGTAGTATGAACTGGATCCTTTTCGCTGTCCTCACCTGTCTTTCCTGGGGCGTCTATGGCGTCCTTCTCCACAAAGGCCGCGGTCTGATGCCTATGGGAGCAGAAACGCCTCATGCGGGATTGAAAGCGTTCCTCTACGTTTGTATCGCCTACGCATTCATCGGGATTGCCGCAGCCATTTTGCTTCGTTTACGTGGTTCAGACTGGAGTTTCACGGGTCCGGGGATTCAATGGAGTATTATTGCCGGAGCGGCCGGAGCCGTGGGTGCGTTTACGCTTGTCTTGGCCTTGGGAGCCGCTGCACCGATTTACAAGGGGGCCTCTGCGGCCGCCGTAATGCCCATCGTTTTCGCAGGAGCACCGATCATCAATACGATTGTCGCGATGAGTATTCATCCGCCGGAGGGAGGGCTGAAATCCCTCCCCTTCCCCTTCGTTGCTGGTTGCGTCCTGGCAGCGACGGGCGCCTTCCTCGTGGCCAAGTATGCACCAACCAATACCGGTGGAGTGCAAAAAAAGGCGGTCGTAACGGAGCAAAAAGCAAGCTGAGCGCCGCAAGTTAGCTGACGGCATCAGGCGGGAGTCCGGATTGACGTACTCAAAACTCTTCCCCACCTTAGCGCCGTTCATGAAAACCCTCTTTCCCTCCCTTTTCCTCTCTCTTTTTGCCTTTCAGGTCGCATTCGCGCAGAATTCCAAGTTCGATCAGGAAGCAGCTCTCCGGATCGAGAACTTCGAAATCGAAGATGGCTTCAAGGTCGAGTTGTTCGCGGACGAAGAGCAGGTCAAAAACCCATCGGCGATCTGTTTCGATGATCAGGGCCGCTTGTTTGTCGGAGAAATCCACCGGTGGCGCGCGGGAGTTGAAGACATTCGGCATCACATCCCGATGTTGGAGGA
>CAYGQD010000339.1:0-5168 GCA_964351855.1 uncultured Verrucomicrobiales bacterium | reverse complement strand
ACCAAGAACCAAGAACCAAGAACCAAGAACCAGGAACCAGGAACCAAGAACCAAGAACCAAGAACCAAGAACCAAGAACCATTAAATGACCATTAGACGCTTCGAGGACATAGAAGGCTGGCAGTTGGCACGAGAGCTGACGAGGCAGGTCTATGCGCTTGCCATGCGTGGAGCATTTGCAAAAGATTTCGGCCTACGGGACCAGATCACTCGTGCATCAGGCTCAGTCATGCACAACATCGCGGAGGGTTTCGACGGAGGCAGCAATGCGGAGTTCGCCAAGTTTCTCCGCTACTCTCAGCGTTCCTGTTCCGAAGTTCAAAGCCAACTCTACGTCGCTCTGGATCAGGCGTATATTACTCAGGACGAATTCGACTCCCTCTACGAACAAGCCGCCCGTAGCCACGCAAAAATCGGGGGGTTCATCCGCTACCTCCTGACCACCCCAACGAGCCCAACCAAGAACTAAGAACTAAGAACCAGGAACTAAGAACCAAGAACCAAGAACGAAGAACGAGGAACGAGGAACCAATAACACCCATGAACTATCTATCCCAATCCTGGCTGATTGACCGCCGCCATGCCCTTCGCGCGATGGGCTCCTGCATCTCGCTTCCTTTTCTGGAATGCATGGTGCCGCTCCACGCGTCGGAGAAAGCGACCGCATCGCCCCGTCGCAGCGCTTTTATCTACCTCGCGAACGGGGTTCATTCGCTGAATTATCAGATCCTCAAGCCGGGGAAAGACTACGAGTTTTCCAAGTCACTTAAGCCTTTGGAAAAGCACCGCGAGGTCATCACTCCCATCAGCGGATTGCATCACCCCGGAGCGCTCGGGCATCATCATAACTGCATCAATGTCTTCCTGACCGGAGGAAGGCTCGGCCCCTCAGATCGTAACACCATCTCCGTGGACCAGAAGATGGCGGAAGTCACCGCGCAACACACCCGCTACTCTTCGATGGAGATCGCGCTCACCCAGGGTTCCCTCGCCTGGACTGCGGACGGCGTGCAATTGCCGGCGTTGCGTCGGTGCCGTGAAATCTTCGCATCCATGTTCGAGGAACCGAAGGGCGGTATCGAGGCCCAGCGCAAGGCTCTTCGGCGAAAGGCCAGCGTGCTCGATGACAACCTCGCCGAAGTGCGCCAACTGGAAAAGAAGATGGGCGTGGAAGACAAAGGCCGCCTTGACCAATACCTCACTTCGCTCCGTGAAGCGGAGATCCGGACCCGGCGAGCGGACGCATGGCTCGACACTCCGTTGCCCGCCATTTCTGACTCCGACCGCAAACGCACCGATCGCGACATCGCCGCCACCATGGCGGGTGACTATTTTCGCACGGTCTATGACCTCATGGTGCTCGCCTTTCAGACGGATGTGACTCGCGTGGCCACGTTCAGCCTGGGCGGCGAAGGGGATGCCTTCTCGATTCCTGAGATTGGCATCACCGAGTCGCGGCACCAGCTCAGCCATCACGGCGGCGATGCCAGCTACATGGAGAAGCTCACGAGCTATGACACCTTTGCGATCGAGCAGTTCAGCTATTTTCTCACCCGCCTCGCGGAGACCAAGGACCTCAATGGTAAAGCGCTTCTCGGCTCGACGATGTCACTCTTCGGCAGCGGAATGTGCTACGGGCACAGCCACGGTAACGCCAACCTGCCCCTTGTGCTCGCCGGTGGCTCGGACCTCGGCCTCAAGCACGGCAGCCATCTCGACCTCAACAAGTCCGCCGCCGGCTTCGAGGGCTACTCACTCGACCCGGAAGGGGCGCTTACCTCCGCGCATTACCAGATCTGCGGCCGCCCGGTGAACTCGGACGCTCACATGAGTAACCTTCTCCTCCTCATGGCGCAGCGTATGGGCGTGGAGACCGACCAGTTTGGTGATAGTAATTCGGTGATCGCTCTATAAAAATCTTAATCTTAATCATGCTCCTAATCTTAATCCCTACAGAACCACAGCGAAGGGGATTAAGAGTATGAGTAAGATTAGGATTAAGAGGAGGAAGTATTAGATGAAGCGATTTGATCACGAAAAGCTGAATGTTTGCCAAGAATCCATCAACTTTGTTGGGTGGGTTGCTGACTTGTTAGGGGTACTACCGAATTCGATGGCAGTAGACAAACAGCTTGATCGAGCCTCGACATCCATTCCTTTGAATATTGCCGAAGGTAACGGAAAATTTACCCCAAAAGACCGATTTAAGTTCTTCGATAGAGCCCGTGGTTTGGCGTTCGGATGCGCGGCTTGCCGGGATGTCCTCGTCGCAAAAAGAAAGATAGATTCTGAAACCGCAGAAAAAGGCAAAGCTTCTTTAATCGAAGTAGTCTCAATGTTAGTCGGCTTGATCCGCGCCAATTCCCCCGACCGCAATGCCTAACCATTTTCTTAATCATACTCTTACTCCTAATCTTAATCTCTGGTCACTTGGTCGGCTCTGTGCGCTGAGCCCCTGCCTTGGCTTGCTGTTGTTCGCGCATACGGCCGTCGCCGAAGAGAAACCAAGCACGAAGAACCAGGAACCAGGAACGGAACCCTTCCGCCCCAAAGCGGGAGAATTCCCCCCTCTCGAAAAGGCGCACGCCTATCGCGGCGAACTGGTCTTCGTGGATCATGCCAACCGCCGTGGCAGTATCCGCGTACAGGGGGATGGAAAATTTTACCGAAACGACCCGCAGCCCTTCGCGATGCTCCCCTACGGGGTGATCCGGTATCAGGGCGCTCCGGCGGATCTTCGGGATATTCCGCTCGGCACGGTGCTGCATGTCCGCGGTTTTCTCCCGCCGGACCCGACGACTTCGGTAGTGCCGGTGTTGCCGGTGGATAACAAGGCGAAAGACGCGGGGCATTACCGCGGTACTGGCACCGCGCCCGCCGAGAATCATGTGCTCCTTCTCGAGGACGAGCCCAGCCACTGCCTTCGCGAGGGATTGGTCTGGAAGCTGAAGGAAATAGAACTGAAGAACAACGAAGGGAAGGTCATCGCCAGCCGCGAGCCGAAGGAAGAAGGAGACGGCAAATACGTGGAAGAAGTATTGACCTTCGACGCTGCTACTCGCCTCTGGCGAGGGCGTGAGCGAATTCGAGTCGCGGATCTGGTCGCCGAAGAGGCGTGGCCTGCAAGCGGGAAGAAAGATCTCGGTGGGCAGCCCGTCCTGCTTGGGATTACCTGGAAACCCGCACCAGGGGATGGACTAAGTGGGGCTTTCACTCGCTTCCACATCTCGGACGTCTGGCTGGACGACGCCGCCATCCAAAACGCCGCCGGGTTTCAGACCGAGGCGCACAAAGTCTTCATTCGCAGCCGCTGGATGCCGGCCTGGATCGATGGCGTCGAGTATGGAAAATTCGGCCGCGCCACCGTCACCGCGACGCTTTTCGGCGGCATGGATTCTTCACTCTACGACGACTTTCAGAAAGGCGTCGGGGCACAAATCAACGGAGCCGAGAACACCTTGAAGCACACCGCCGGTCACTACGGGCCCTCCCACGTTGCGTCCACAGGAAAAATCCTTGGCGTCACCCGGTCAAGCGCAAAAATTCCCCTCGGCAGCAGCGGCATTCAAATCCAGTTTGAGACCGACCTGGTCATCGAGGGCATTCGCTCGGGAAGAGTTGTCCGTGTTCGCCCGGAAAGCTGGCCCAAGACGCAGATACCCCGCGAGGAATACCTATTTCAAAACAGCCCCGAGAACCGATTCCCAACTCCCAACATTTTCCCGAAATACTAATGGCTTCGC
This sequence comes from uncultured Verrucomicrobiales bacterium, assembly GCA_964351855.1. Classification (GTDB taxonomy): domain Bacteria; phylum Verrucomicrobiota; class Verrucomicrobiia; order Verrucomicrobiales; family DEV007; genus JBCDHN01. Next base: position 1,425 of record CAYGQD010000339.1, on the reverse strand, counting down.
GTTCCTGGTTCCTAGTTCTTTGTTCTTCGTTGTTGGAGGCTTCGCGTTCTTGGTTCTTTGTGCCTGGTTCTTCGTTCCAGGGTGCGCGTATCCTGGTATTTGTTTGGGCGTTCTTCGTTCACGCGACCGTCGCCGAAGAAAAACCAAGCACGAAGAACGAAGAACCAGAAACGGGAATCTTCCGCCCCAAAGCGGGAGAATTCCCCCCTCTCGAAAAGGCGCACGCCTATCGCGGCGAGCTCGTCTTTGTGGATCATGCCAACCGCCGCGGCAGCATCCGCGTGCAGGGCGATGGAAAGTTCTTCCGAAACGACCCGCATCCCTTCGCGATGTTGCCTTACGGAATCGTTCGTTACCACGGCGCTTCGGCTGATCTTCGGGATGTTCCCCTCGGGACCGTGCTGCACGTCCACGGCTTTCTCCCGCCGGACCCGACGATTTCGACCGTTCCGGTATTGCCGATCGACAACAAGGAGAAAGACGCGAATCACTATCGAGGCACGGGAATCTTCCCCGCTGAGAATCACATCCTCCTCCTCGAAGACGAGCCCAGCCACTGCCTGCGCGAGGGATTGGTCTGGAAGCTGAAGGAATTGGAACTGAAGAACAAGCAGGGGACGATCGTTGCCAGTCGTGAACCGAAGGCAGGTGGGGACACCCAAGCAGAGGAGGAATCCATGACCTTCGACGCCGCCACCCGCATCTGGCGCGGTCGCGAGCGCCTCGGAGTGGGGGACCTCATTGAAGAAGGTATCTGGCCCGAAGATGGAAAGAAATTTCTCGATGGCCAGGCCGTCCTGCTCGGGATCACCTGGAAGCCCACGGCCGACGGCGTGTTCACCCGCTTCCACATTTCGGACATCTGGCTGGACGACACAGCCATGCAGCGTGCTGGCCAAAATCAAACCGAGACGCACAAGGCCTTCATCCGCAGCCGCTGGATGCCCGCATGGATCGACGCGGTCGAGTATGGCAAGTTTGGCCGCGCCACCGTGACCGCGACCTTATTCGGCGGCATGGATTCCTCCCTTTACGCCGATTTCAAGAAAAATGTCCCCGCCCTGATGAATGCGGTCGAAAACACCTTGAAGCACACCCATGGCGCTTATGGTCCCGCGCACATGGCCTGCAAAGGCCCGATCCTCGAGGTCACTAAGACCGAAAGCGAGACACCTCTGGGAAGCAGCGGCATCCAGATTCAGTTCGAGACCGACCTCATCATCGAAGGCATTCGTCCCGGACGGGTTGTCCGCGTCCGCCCCGGCAACTGGCCCCAGGTCCAGGTACCCCGTGAGGAATATGTCGGAGACAGCATTGATGCCCGCTTCCCGACCCCGGCGATCTTTCCGAAGTACTGATAGGGAAGCGTTCACCAAGCACCAAGCACCAAGCACCAAGCACCAAGCACCAAGCACCAAGCACCAA
>CAYGQD010000338.1:0-5280 GCA_964351855.1 uncultured Verrucomicrobiales bacterium | reverse complement strand
GAGTATCTGGCAAAGGGTGAAACGACAACCGATACCTTCACCTACTTTGTAGCCGATGGACAAACACCGCCGAATGCAGCGGTGATCATCGATTCCGACGGCCTGAATACCGGGGCCAACACCCAGGGACAGGATGCTGGAGTCGGCGCGGGCAACTTTATCAACGGCACCGGCACCATTTTCCCGATTTCAGGCGATTTGACCTACGCGGGATACAACCTTTCATCGGGGACCGGGCAAGCTTATCAGGGGGACTTCAGTCGTGTCCGAGTGACATCGGCTACCCTTGATTCCACGCTCACTGGAGAGATTTGGTTCTCCTACCTCGTGCAAAATCCTGATGCAACGGCGAGGGGCGGCATCGCCTTCAATGTGGGAAGCGGTGAAATTGACGCTCCGTTCAGCGTTGTGGCAAATGGCACGAATTTGGAGGTCGGTATTCCCGGTGGCGGCGGAATTGTCTCCGGAGTCTTTACCTTGGGGACGACTCATCTTGTTGCCGGACGCATGAACACGGGCACGGGTCAGGTGGATGTCTGGGTCGACCCTGATTTTACCACCGACGGCATCGCAACCCCTGTCTTCTCCGGAACAGGCACCGTGGCGAACATCACCAGCGTCGGAGTTGAGACTTGGAATCCGAACAACGGCGCTGCTGGCCGCCAGGGCGGTATCGTGGATGCAGTCCGTCTCGACAATTCCGCTTATGCGGCAATCGGAGCAGATTCAGCAACCGTGACCGTGACCGTGACTGGCGTGAATGACGCCCCGATCGCCAATCCGGATACCAATACCATCACAGAGACGGGCGGAACCGATACTGGCGAAACCCAGACGACTTCAGGGAACGTCATGGGTGGTGCGTTAGCCAGCGCCAATGACATGGCCGACATCGATGTGGATAGCGACGACATCCCGGCTCCTCACGATGGAAGTGTTTCGGTGATTGACGTGGCCTACACCGGCGGTGGAACGCCGTTTGGAACGAACGCTGGCGGAGCGGTTGACGGAGCCATTCAAGTCGATGGTCAATACGGCACTCTGACCATCCATCCGGACGGTTCCTACATCTATGAACTGGACGACGCTGCGGTAGATCCTCTGGATGATGTTGATCTGGAGATCGACGAATTTACCTACACGATTTCCGACGGCGCCCGCTACGTGCAAAGTTTCAGTGTCGCTGATGGAACCACCGATTTGGGCGACGGAAGTTCGCTCAATAACGGAGCCGTGGTCGAGGCGGGCCAGGTTCGGCTGATTGAAAACGGCGTCAATAATGGCAGAGGCGTTTACCGGATTCCTTCATTGGTTGGATCATCGGAGGGATGGTCTGCGACCTTCGATCTCACCTTTGACGACACAGGCGACACCAATCAGCCGGCCGACGGAGTCAGCTTCAGCTACGGAGCAATTCCGGCACCAACCGCAGTTGGATCGGAAGCTGGCTGGGGCGGAGTGAATCACCTTGCCTTTGAAATCAATGTCAATCTGGGACAATACGCCGTTTCCGTGAACAACGTCGATGCGGCGACCCTGAACCAGCAGGTGATGGACGACGGGGAAACCCGCACGCTCGCAGTCGAGGTAAGCTGGAACCCGACTGACGGCGCTACCTTCAGCGTCGATGGAGTTGCCATTTTCACGAATGTGGACGTCGGCAGTTTCTCCGCAAGCGACGCCCATACGTTCGCTTTTGCGAGCCGGACAGGGGGGCGCAACGTCACCGCGACGGTCGATAATCTGGAGATCACCACGGGCACGACCGCGGCCACAACGCTGAGGATCGACGTGAACGGAACGAACGACGCGCCGGTAGCAACCAATGATTTCGACCAGGCTCTTGAGGCTGGTGGCGTGAACAATGCCATCGCCGGAAGCGACGCAACCGGGAACGTAATTGTCCCTGATAGCGGACCGTTTTCAGGCCTCCGCCCAGCCACTGGTGGCACGATTGACGGATTTTCCGATCCCAAGAATGAGCAGATCCTCAATCGGATCACCGTTGATGGGGTAACGTTCACCAACCTGAACGGGGCCGTCGCCGCCACCTCGAATGGCGCCGGGCCCTACCGGGCTGACAACGATGCCACGGGCTCCAACATGAGCCAAGCCTTGTCCGGATTGGTTCTCAGCGATCTGACAACAAATGCTGGAACGACCAAGTTCACGCTTGGAACCACGGTCAACGATCTTGAAACCGCGTTCTTCTTTGGCGAAATCAGCACTCCCGGGGGGCAACCGGGAGATGCCGTTACCGTTTACCCGCTGGACGAATTCGGAAATCGGATCGGCGACTTTTCGCTCTCGATTTCTGACACGGACTACGGTCCGCAGTTGGGCGGAATGGATACGACCCAGGGAGGATCGCTCCTGTATACGAGATTGACCGCATTCACGCTGGACGCCTTTTCAGGAACCGGGACCTTGGCTGGGGTTGCAGGCCTTGAGGTGGATGATACCACGGACGGTTCCGTGAGCGTTGATCCGAATGTTGCGGGCACGTTCGTGCTAGCCTCGCCAGCAGACAACGACGTCGATGGCACCGATACCGTCAATACGGGCGCGGCAACCGACATCGTGGTCAGCCAGATCAACTTCAATGCGGGTGCGAATCAAGCCGTTCTGGCGGGAACCACCAGTGCGGACGGCACCGTCATCAATGGGAATCACGGCACGCTGACGATCGGGGCCGATGGTTCCTATCGCTACGTCGTGGGCGACGCCCTGAACCCCGGCCAGATCGAAGAGGAAGTCTTCACCTACACATTGAGTGATGATGCTGGCGCTACCAATACCGCCACCTTGACGATTACGGCCACGGGCGTGAACGATCTGCCCATCGCGAATGATGACGTGGCGAACGCGGACGAAAATGGTTCCACGGTCACGATTCCGGTCACCACCAACGATACGGAACTCGATCTCAATGGCACCAAAACGGTCATTGCCAGCGGAACCAGTGCGAAAGGCGCTACGGTAACGGTTTCCGGTCAAAACGTGATCTACGACCCGAATTCCACGACCGCGTTTGAATCGCTTCAGGAGGGTGAAACCACCACCGACACCTTCACCTACTTCCTCAGCGATGGGCAATCGCCGACCAGCGCCGCAGTGATTGCGGATGCCAATGACATGAGCCCGGGAGGGATCGGAGACAACACCGTCAGCGGTGGAACCGGACTCACCGGAAACTGGAGAGGCACGGGTACCATCTCCGTCGTCGCAAACGATTTGACCTACCCGAACTACAACGTGGATCAAACCGGGTCCGGACAAGCATTCCAGGGGAACTATTTTGATTTCCGGGCGACGGCTCAGAACCTCGTCACTCCGCTTACCGGTGAAGTTTGGTTCTCGTTTCTCGTCCAGAATCCGGACGCGGAAGCAACTGGAGGTCTTTCCTTCAACAACCCTGCCGGAGGAGGAAATTCCGACTTTGAAGTGGAAGCTACTGGCACTGATCTTCGAGTCGATATCCCCGGCGGAGACGAACTTCGGGTAGCCGGACTTTTCACCTTGGGCCAGACATCTCTCGTTTTGGGCCGCATGAATGTGGGTGCAGGCGCGGATACGATCGATATTTGGGTCGATCCGGATCTGACCAACCCCGGGACCGTGAACCCGGTCTACTCCGGCACCGGTGAATTTGGCGCGAGTATCAGCAGCCTTGGCATCGTCACCTATTCAGACCGAACCGACACCTTACGGGTTTCCGGAGGGATCGTGGATTCCGTCCGCCTCGACAACTCATCCTACGCGGTTGCCGGGGTCGATATCGCCACAGTCACAATGACGGTCCGCGGGGTGAACGACGCGCCGGCTCTCGCAAACCTGGCGATCACCAATGAAAATGAAGGAGCTGTCACCACGCTCTCCGGCAAAGTCGATGACGTGGATTTCAACGGCGATGGCTACACGATCACCGTAGATTGGGGCGACCCGAACGATACCGCGCTTCAGGTCATCGATTTGGCGAATCTAACGCCCGCCGAAGGCACCTACGATGCATTGACGGGTGATTTCACCCTCGTCCACACCTACGCGGATGATGCCACGGACGGCACCCCATCCGACAATTACACCGTCAGCGTCCAGGTTTGGGAAACGCTGGGTTACAAGCTGGAGGCGCACTACAACTTCGATGCCGCCGATGTGACCGATGCCACCGCGAACGCCAACGACGGCGTGATCTCCGGCGCGCTCACCTACGTTGCCGACACCCCGGCCGCGTTGAATGGCGGCCAAGCGATCGATGGCGACCAGAGCGGTTACGTAAGCGTGGCCAATTCCGCCTCGCTCGAAGCTCTCAACGATCAATTGACGGTGTCGTTCTGGATCAAAGCGGATGCGACGGAGAACTCGGATTGGGTCCGGATCATTCGAAAGGGAAGCGAGGCCAATGGAACCAACACCTGGATGGTCAATCGGGACTCCAACACGTCTGAAATCGGAACCCGGACTGATACCAACACGCCGGGAGCGGGCGGAGTTCATAACCGGAATAACCACCGTGGAACCGGAGACAACGTGCTCGACGGCAACTGGCATCATGTGACCTACGTGATGGATAACGGCAGTTCGAAAGAGTACATCGACGGCGTGTTGAACCACACGGTTTCCTATCCTCACGGCGAGGGGCTTTCCAATACGGCTGATTTGCTACTGCTCGGGCGGGGCGGCGGCACCCAAAGCATCGACGGATCGATGGACGATATCGGGATCTACAGTCGGGCGTTGTCCGACGCCGAGGTCGCCCAACTGGCGTCCGGAGCGATTCCAACCAATGCGTCGAGCGTCGTGGCTCAAGTTGTTACAACGGTCACGAACGTCGCGCCTACCGCAGTTGCTGACAGCAGTTACGCCGCGAATGAAGACGCTTTGCTCACGGTGGATCGGGCGAGCGGCCTTCTTCTGAACGACACTGATCCGGCCAATACCGATGCGAGTCATCCGAACGATGCCGCCGTGATTGGCAGCCAACATCTCGACCAACTGACCGTCACCGGGATCCAAGGTGCCGGACTGACCGGGCGAAGTGATTTCGGCGCGATTGTGACTGCGGCGGCGGATGGAAGCTTTACCTATGATTCACGACAGTCTGCGTTCCTTCAGAGCTTGGCTGCGGGTGAAACCTTTAGCGATACGTTCACCTACCAAATTACCGATGATGACGGGGGAACTTCTTCCGCGACGGCGACCGTGGTCGTAACCGGTCAGGGCGATATCGAAATCGATCTCAATCTGGATTTCCCACCTTCCTTTGGTGGAGATCCCGGT
>CAYGQD010000337.1:0-5294 GCA_964351855.1 uncultured Verrucomicrobiales bacterium | reverse complement strand
TGTCGGAGACGAACTTGAGGAAGATCAGCGAGAGGACGACGTGCTTGTATTCCGACGACTCGACGGAGCCGCGCAGCTTGGTGGCGGTTTCCCAGAGGGATTCCTCGAAGGATTTCGATGGTTTTTGCGTGGAAACGGTCGCCATTGTTACTGCCTTTGCCATTGGGGTTGAAAATTGAGGAGGAGTCTACCCACACCCCTGACATTCGTCCAATCCGATGTTTCGGAAATGTGAAGGATAATGCGAGAGTGATCCGCCGATATCGCCGATGGGGCCGTTTTTCTCGCGAGAACTGGAGCGTTGGATCGCGGGGATTCGGCTGGATGGATCTCGGATCGACGGTTTACAACAGTTGGTTCTGCCTGGGGCGGTTGAGCCCGAGGAGCCGTTCGACGTGGCCGGCGGCGCGGGTGATGGCGTAGAGGGCGAGGCCTTGGGAGGATTCGCCACGTTCCTTCGATGCGGACGCAATCTCGCCGAGAGAAATGGTGGCGTAGTTTTTCGGAAGTTTACTCATGCCACCAACACCTCGTTGAGTTCTTCAATGATGGGCTTCAGGGCATCCTTGCCGAAGACACGGTTGGCGACGGCGAGGGGGACGCCTTCATCGGAGTCAACGCTTTGCCAGGCATGTCGGCAGGCACCCTGGTCGTCGGTGGCGAAGGCGCCGTTGAGGGCGATGTCGTTTTTGATGACGTCGAGCCAGTGGCGTTGGGCGTCGTCGAAGGGCGAGCCGCCAGTCATTGTCGCCTTTTGGGCGAGCCATTGCTGGAAGCGGGTTTCGACGAGTTCGGGGAGTTGATCCAATTGCGCAGACAGTGTCTGCGGAATCTGGCAGGATATCGGCGGAGCGATCATCGGTTCCCTCCTCCCTTCAGACTCTTCTTCAACTCTGCGGCACTCGGCAGCTCGCCCTTCAGCTCCTTCGGTAACGTCTTCTTCAGCGTGTAGTCGGCGACGGCGATCGGCTTGCTGGCATCGCGAAGCGCATACTCGACCACCACCTTGTTCTTCTCCTTGCACAGCAGGATGCCGATGGTCGGGGCGTCGCGCTCGGACTTGAGGAGGTCATCGACGGCGGCGAGGTAGAACTGCATTTTGCCGACATACTCGGGCTTGAAGGCATCGATCTTCAGTTCGACGACAACGTGGCAGTGCAGCCGGGTGTGGTAGAAAAGGAGGTCGAGGAAGTAGTCCTGGTCGCCGACTACGAGGCGGTATTGGTTGCCGATGAAGGCGAAGCCGGTGCCGAGTTCGAGAAGGAAATCTCGCAAGTTGGCAATGAGGGATTCTTCGAGTTCGCGTTCGCGAATGGATTCCCGGACGTCGAGGAATTCGAGGTTGAAGGAGTCCTTGATGAGTTCGCGGGCGAGGTCGGACTGGGGATCGGGAAGAGTGGCGGCAAAGTTGTTATCCTGGCTGGTGGCGCGAAGGTGAAGTTCGCTCTCGATCTGATGGACAAGGACCGAGCGGGACCAGCCGTGTTCCGAGGTTTTAGCGGCATACCAGAGACGCAGGGCGGGGTCTTTGAGTTTCTGAAACAACTTGATGTTGTGTCCCCATGGGATGGCAAGCAGCGCTTTGGGACAGGAACCGATTTCAAATTCTGAAACAGCCTGTTTCAGAACTTCTCGCGCAGGTTGCGCGAGAATTGAGCCTCTTTCGGAGACGACCGCTTGTGGCTCGGGGCTTGCCGGGTTGTCCGCCAATTCTGCGACAGCTTGTTTCAGAATTTCAAGCCCTTCGCTGTGAGCGAGATAGAACTTTCGGGAACTCCTGAAACAGATCGGTCGAAAGTTTCTCGATCACCGCTTTTCCCCAGCCTTCGGTTTTCTGGCGCTCGACAATGAGTCTTCCAAGGTCCCAGTAGAGGAGGACCAGTTCCCGATTGGCTGCGAGGTGGGCTTGAAACCCGGCCGGTCTGAATGCGCGATTTGATTGCCGCGAGGAGTTGCGGGTAGTTGCTGGGCACGGAGATTGCGCCGTCCTTTTCAGAGAGGGCGTGCTCGGCATTCTGGGCTGTCTTCTTTTTGGCCAAGAGTTCTTTAGGCAATGAGGGCTTCGTTAAGTTCGATGATGAGTTCTTTCTGGTCCTGACCAAAGGCTTTTCGAGCGACGGCGAGGGGGACGCCTTCATCGGAGTCGATAAGCCTTTGTGACGGCGGTGAAGGTCTTGCCGGAGCCGGTGGCCATCTGGATGAGGGCGCGCGGGCGGTTGGTGGCGAGGGATTGCTCGAGGCTGGAGATGGCTTCCACCTGGCACTCTCGGAGGCCGGTTTCGACCAGCGGATTCGCAAAAGCGAGATGGCGGAGTCGTTTGCGGAGGGTGTGGGGTTGTTGGACAAGTTCGACGAGGTGATCGGGGGTGTGGAAGGCGAAGACGGGGCGGGAACGGGAGTCGGGATCGCGTTGGTCGCGGAAGTTCGTCTCGATGCCGGTTGATTCATACGTGAACGGGAGGGGATCAGCCCAACACTGGGGGATCCATTTCCGGGCGTTGGAGTAGCGGGCGCTCTGCTCGGCCACGCCTGAAAGCGTCGTGCCTGCTTTTTTCGCCTCGACCACGCCAAGTGCTTTGCCATCGACGAAAAGCACGTAGTCGGCGGGTCCCCCTTCAGACTGCATTTCCCGGACGGCAACTCCCCGTGAAGCGGACAGGTTGAGTTCGGCCATCCCTTGGATCGTCCACCCTGCGGCAACTAACTGAGTGTCGATAGATTGGCGGGCGAGCTGTTCTGGTGCGGTACTCATTTCCGCTTTATCGCAAAGGCTCGGGTTGCGAATCCCAACCTCCTTCGTTCTGATATTCGAAGGTTTTAGACTCCTTCTCGAAAGAAAGGATCGATTTATGCCGGGCTGCCATTGGGTATTGAAACGATTGCGGGGACGCTAACCGTTTCGGCGGGATTCGTCCACCGCGTTGATCCGTAAATTTCCCGAAGTTTCGCAGAAGATTTTTCGGGCCGACGGATCGATGGGTTCTGCCGAATTGATCCTGAATCGAGGGTTCACAACGGCTGGTTCTGGCTGGGGCGGTTGAGCCCGAGGAGCCGTTCGACATGGCCGGCGGCGCGGGTGATGGCGTAGAGGGCGAGGCCTTGGGAGGATTCGCCGTCTCGCACGTAGGCGTGGAGGTATGGCGGGGAATGGCTGGTGATGCCGTTGCGATGGCTGACGATGTAGGCGACGGATTCCGCTTCGATTTCACGTTGGCGATGGTCCACGAAGCGGCGATCCGGGATGCCGAGTTTTTGATCTGCGCCGAGATGGCCGAGGAAGAGGTGACCGAGTTCATGAGCGAGGGTGACGAAGGCGGTGGCGGCGGGGTGGTTGCGGTTGAGCCCGAGCTGGTAAGTGGAGTGGTCTTTTTTTCCGGTGGCGTGAGTGAGGCGACGGATGAAGCCGGCATCGTTATCGCCCTGGTCATAGGTCCGCACGGAGATGTGTTTCTTCTGCAGGAGTTCGGTGAAGGTGGTGATGCGGGCGGCGTCGATGGGTCCGGCGGCGTAGAAGGCGAAGGCGTCTTTGGGGAGGTCCGGGCCTTTGGGGGAATCGCAGATGACGCCGATGGGCGCAGATTTTTGGTGTTATGCTCGATGCTGACGGGTCGCCCGAAATCGTGATGGATACCTTTCGGGTGTCCCTACAGGACACATCGGGGCGCTGGGGTGGTTCCCGGGATTGAAGTCCGGGGCTGGGTTCTGTCGAGCTTTCAGCTCGGGCAATCTGGCGGTTTCGTGTTCCCTTCGGAAAGGTTGGCAACAACCGGTTCTAACCCGTGAGCTTTTGCTCTGGCAACGGCCTTCGCCGCAGCACGTCGCAAGGCATCCTCCGCCAATCGAAAATCGGGATCATCGAGCGGCTTGGGAGGTGTTGGTAAGTTTGAGTCAGGCATATTTAGAGGGTCGTGCGTTCGCTGTTGGGGGTTGATCGATTGCCGGGTCCCGTCTCCAAAAGAACGGGTGGGTTCTGGGAGGCATCATAGATAGCCCATTCATCGACTACGGGAATATAGATCTCTCCTAGGAATTTCCAACCGCGGTGAAAGCGGCGGCGGACCACATCGTTTGGCACATGGTGGCCGCCCAGCTTGACACGGTGGGCTACCCGTTGAATCGCGAATTCCGGGTTCGGCAATTTCAAGAAGTAGAGTTTCACGCAATAGCCATTTTCGCGCCAAGCCTTGATACGACCCGTGTGGCCTCGGGAGCTAAGATTCGTTTCAAAGGCGAACGACTCTCCGGCAGTCGTAAGCTCATCCATTCGAGCAAGCATAACTCGTCCGGCGGCGATCGCGGCGCTTTCCGGCTGAAAAGGGCTGATTCCCTTGGCGATGAGATCGGCGTTTACGAATTCGGGGCAATTGGCTTCGTGGGGAAGGAATTCTTCGGCAAACGTGGTTTTTCCAGCCCCATTTGGCCCCGCGAGGATGAGGATTTTTTTCTCGTTCGCCACACTCATGAGGTTTCAGCTTCGTTCACTCCGGTTCGGATCTCCAATGAAATAAGATTGCTACTCGAATCATCGAGAGTGGCCAGGTGTGAATGAAAATGTGGGGCACAAGTCGGGCCGAAGGCTCGAACGCACATAGCTTAGGGCCTCAGCCCTGAGGCCGAGAGGGATTCTTCCATTGCGGGCTGAAGGGTCGCCCGAAACTGGGTCTCATTCGGGTGTCCCTACAGGACACATCGGGTTGTTGGATGGTACCCAGGATTTCAATCCCGGGCTTTGTTCTGTCGAGCTTTCAGCTCGGGGAACGGCCTTCGATGCTGAACGCATCTTCCGGAACCGGCTCGGGTTTCAGTCCGGGGTAGCGATGCGATTCGTGGACCTTCGTTTCATTCGTGGACATTCGTGTCGAAGGAAGTTTTTGAACACGAATTTGCAGGAATGACCACGAATCGAATCGACCGCATTCGAATGTTCCGACAGCCTCTGAAATCCCGGGCTGGGTTCTGTCGAGCTTTCAGCTCGGGCAACGGCTTTCGATGCTGAACGCATCTTCCGAACCGGCTCGGGTTTCAATCCGGGGTAGCGATGCAATTCGTTTCATTCGTTTCATTCGTGAACATTCGTGTCGAAGGAAGGTTTTGAACACGAACTTGCAGGCATGACCGCGAATCGACCGCATTCGCAGGTTTGTTCTCCCCTCCGCCGCAGTTCTCTCAGGTTTGATGGGAAGATGGATGGTTGGGGAGGTGTCCGGGTTGGGGTTCTCAATTTCGATCGGGTTACGGGTCGGGTTTTCGCATGGCTGGTGCGGTTTGCGGCGTTTGATCGAGAGGTGGCGGGA
>CAYGQD010000336.1:0-5316 GCA_964351855.1 uncultured Verrucomicrobiales bacterium | reverse complement strand
GTCAAACAGTTCCCGGAAGATGTTCAGGAGATTTACAACAAGGCGTCGGAAAATCGGACGCCGTATGAAGAGCAGTTGGCCCAATTGGTTGAGAAGCAGGTAGAAGATTCGGTTTCCCGCGTCGATCCGAAGAAAAGCTTCGAGAAAAAGCCGGAATTGCTGGCCCGCTACGAAGAGCTAAAGACGGAGTTGGCCAAGTTCGATCACCTCAAACCCAAGCCGCTAGCCAAGGCTTTCGTCGCTACCGACGTCAGCAGCCGACCGGCGAAAACGTTCCTGACCAAACGCACCGGCAAGGAGGTGGTGGAACCCGCGTTCCTGACGCTCTTAGGCGTGCCCGAACCCGAAGTCCAACCGACGGAATCGACCACCGGACGGCGTTTGGCGTTGGCCAATTGGATCGCCAGTGAGAACAATCCGCTGTCGACAAGGGTGATCGTGAATCGAATTTGGCAGCACCATTTTGGGGCGGGTATTGTTCCAACCCCAAACGATTTTGGGATGCTGGGAGAATTACCGAGTCACCCGGAACTGCTCGATTGGCTCACGTCTCGCTTCCTCGAAAACGGATGGCGTATGAAAGCGATGCACAAGCTCGTCATGAGCAGCGCCACGTATCGGCAGACCGCTCGGAAAGAGCCCGGAAAGGCTGAGAGCGTCGTGGATCCGGAGAATCGACTGCTCTGGCGGTTTTCGCCGCGCCGCTTGGATGCCGAGCAGGTTCGCGATGCGATGCTGGTCACGAGTGGAGAACTCAAGACGGATTTGGGCGGGCAATCGGTATCCGGCTCCTCGCCAAGGCGGAGCGTTTACATCAAAAAATTTCGCAACACGCCGGATACGATGATGAAAGGGTTCGATGCACCGATGGGCTTTGATTCGGCGCCGACCCGCGCCATGACCACGACGGCAACGCAGTCGCTCCTGCTCACGAATGGCGATTGGATGATCCAGCGCGCTCGAGCCTTCGCCAGCCGGTTGGGTCGATCTCAGTCTCCGATTCGCGACGCCTTTCAAATCGCCTTGGGGCGGCCTGCGACGGACCAGGAAGCGCAACTGGGCGAAGCCTTCCTCATCAAGCAAGCTCAGGTTCTGTCCGAGAAATCGGAAGCGGAGAAGCCTGCCTGGAAGTATCCTGACGAGAATGGTTTCCGGCCGCTCAATCAGGCCTTCGCCGGGGCGCTTCCTATGAAACTTGGGACGAACGCACTCTGGTTGCAGCCGGAGAGCCGCTTTGAGCGACTGAATCTTGATCTGAAAGAAATCGGTGATGAATTCACGATCGAAGCGGTAACGAACTTGGATTCGCTCTATCCCAACGCGGAAGTTCGGACCCTGGCGTCCCGCTGGAATGGGAACAAATTGACTCCCGGTTGGACCTTCGGGGTAACCAGCGAAAAATCGGCGTATCAGCCCCGCAATCTCATCATGCAGTTGGTCGGCGAAGATTTTCAAGGAACGTTGGGTTATGAAGTGGTGGCTTCGGATTTACGAGTTCCGGTTGGCAAGCCCGTTTATATCGCCGCTTCAGTCACCACCCATCCCTCTCCCGAAAACGAGACCGGAGGCTCGATCACGTTCTACCTCAAGGATCTCTCGGATCCGAAGGCGGAGCTGCAAACCAGCACGGTTCAGCATTCCGTCGTGGCCAAGCTCCAGGACCCAAGTGTGCGAAGTCTGTTAGGCGGTCGTGATGAGACGGGGCGATCCGTTTGGGATGGGCAACTCGCTCGACTTACGATTTCCAACCAAGCGTTGCCAAGAGAGGGAATTCTCCTCGGGGCGAAGTCGGATCAAGCCAAACGCGTCGTAGATCTCACATTCAACGGTGAAGATGGCGAGCATCCGGCAACGGCGGCGTCTTGGCTTCGCACGGCTCCTCAAGGCGGGGGCAAAGACAATCCACGATTTCTGGCTTTGGCGGATTTTTGCCATGCTTTGTTGAACTCGAACGAATTTCTTTACCTCCACTAATCCCCACACTCTGATGAATTGCGGAAACTACGATCATCCTTCTTCCCGTCGTGACTTTCTGAGGTCCGCTGGCTTCGGCTTTGGTTCCATTGCCCTCTCGGCCATGAGTGGAACCGCCCTCGGTGCGCCGGCGTTACAGAATCCTGCTGCGGCCAAAATTCCCCACGGCTTTGGGAAAGCAAAAAACGTCATCTGGCTGTTCATGGAAGGGGGGCCCAGCCACATTGATTTGTTCGATCCCAAGCCCCTGCTGAATGACCTCGCGGGGCAGTCCTTACCCGACAGTTTCGAACGACCCGTTACCGCGATGGGGGAGGCGAACTCTCCGCTGCTGGCTTCGAAGCGGAAATGGGCGCAGCATGGCGAAAGTGGGCTTTGGATCTCCGATTGGCTCCCGAACCATTCCGAAATCGCGGATGATCTTTGCGTGATCCGTTCCTGCGTTTCCGACGGGATCAACCATGCGGGCGGAGTTTGCCAGATGAACACCGGTTCGGTCTTCGGGGGGCGTCCTTCGCTCGGTTCGTGGATCAACTACGGGTTGGGAAGCGAAAACGAGAGTCTTCCTGCGTTCGTCGTAATCAAGGATTCCAATAGCATGGTCGTGAACGGTGTCCGTAACTGGGGAGCCGGGTTCATGCCATCCTCCTACCAGGGCATTCTCTTTGAATCCGGAGAAGAGCCGATTGGAAACCTGAACAATCCCAAAGGCGTGACCAAAGCCCGTCAGCAAGGCAAGCTCGATTTCCTGGGGGAGTTGAATCAGCTCCATCAACAAGGCCGGGAATCCAACACGGATCTGGAGGCCCGGATTCGCAGCTATGAGTTGGCCTTCAAGATGCAGGCGGAAGCACCGGAAGCGATCGATCTGGAAGAAGAGCCCGAGCACATCAAAGAGCTCTACGGTCTCAACACCAAGGAGACGCAGGTCTACGGACGGCAATGTCTCATGGCTCGTCGCCTGGTGGAGCGCGGGGTTCGCTTCGTCCAGCTGTATCACGGAGCGGGGAGCAAGTGGGACAGCCACGACAACATTGAGCCGAATCACTCTCGGCTCTGCCAGGCCGTCGATCAGCCCATCACCGGCCTGCTGAAAGATCTGAAACAACGTGGCCTGCTGGATGAAACGCTCGTGATTTGGGGCGGCGAATTCGGCCGGACGCCGATGAGCGAAAAAGGCGATGGCCGGGATCACAATCCCACCGGATTCACCATCTGGATGGCGGGTGGCGGTGTCAAAGGCGGCCAAACCGTGGGCGCGACGGATGAACTGGGGCTCTACGCGGTCGAAGACAAGCTGCACGTCCACGACATCCATGCCACGATCATGGCGCTATTGGGGCTCGATCACACCGAAGTGGTCTACATGCACAAGGGGCGACCCGAGCGGGTGGATCTGAACGAAGGCCACGTTCATCGGGGCATCTTCAGCACGGCTTAGTCCGTGTTCTCGGGCTTGCCTTTCCGGTGCGAACATGCCACGATTTCGGCATGTTTGAAACCCCGCTGCGTTCACTAATGTCGTTCATTAGTATTACCCTCGTCGTTTTTGTCGGTGGTCTGCTCTTTAGCGCGAATAATCAGGTTTCCTACAACTGGCAGCCGATGACGGGTGACTACTCCGCCAGCGAGCTGAACGCGCTGTTGAATCCGGTCACGGAATCTGTGCCCCAAGTAGAGTCGGCGATGGAGAAACCAGCTCTCACGAGCAATGTAGAGGACCCCATGAACTACGTGTTCTGGCTCAATGTGAGTGGATTTCGCACGGACTACGTTGAAAACGCCAACACGCCGTTCTTTGATCGGGCCACTAGGCGGGGCTACTTTTCCAAGCGACTCAATCCAACGTTTCCGACATTGAGTTGGCCCAGTCTCGTATCCCAGATCACCGGAACCACGCCCGACGCTCACGGGATCGTCAGCGATGTGATGCGCGCCCCGGCCAGTGGAGAAATGGTCCGCAACCCCGTGGATCTCAGTTTCCTCAAGGCTGAACCCGTCTGGACCACCGCCAAGCGGCAAGGGATTCGCACCTTGGTTCACGATTGGCCTTTCTCTCAGCAACAACCGGAAGGGAACTCCGCTGACGTCTTCCTTCCAGAATTTGATCCCGCTGCGAAAGACGATGCTCGGCTTAAAACGTTGTTGGAAGCTTGGAAAGCCAATGCAGGGAGCGAGAAAGACCGACTGCGTCTCATCATGGCCAGCTTGGGGGATCTGGACGAAGCCGCTCGTGCCTTTGGGTGCCGGGCGGATCAGACCTATTCTGCGGTGGCAGAGCTCGATGGCCGCCTGGCAAGTTTCTTCGGCGAAATCGAATCGAGTTGGTCAGAGTTCGGACGCAACGGGGATCGACTCTACATTGTCATCACGACCGATCACGGAATGATCGATGTGACCAAGCTCGTCAATTTGAAGCAACTCATTGCCGATGACATGCGTCCCTATGCTCAAATTGCCATTAGCGATACGGTGGGCCATGTCTGGGTTCAAAATTTACCTGAGAGCGTACCCATGGATACCGCGTTGACGAAGATCGAAGAAGCCATGGGCGACCGCATCTATTGGGATATTTACCGCCGTGATTCCCTTCCCGAAGATTGGAGCCTCGGTTCTGGAGATCACATTGGCGACTTGGTCATTCAGCTGAAATCCGGTTATGCGTTCACTGATGAGACGGGCTCTGAAGCCGTTTTTTCGCCGACGGAAGTCAACGGCCAGGTGGCGGCCAGTGGTCTCACCGTTCGTTCATCTTCTCGCATGCGCGGTCCCACATGGATCTTCGAAGGGATGGCCAGTGGAGAACCTGTCGCGGGAGGAGAGATCGATGCGACCCAACTTCACGCCACCGTCTGCAAAATCCTCGGCATCGAGCCCTCTCCAGACGCGAATCCTTCGGCGATCGACTATGCGCCTGTCACCAAATAGCTTACAAGACTCTGCTTGTCTTCTAGTCCGTCGCCCGCGTTGGAGATCAGCTCATTTTGCTCGCTAAACGCCGCTCATTTCCGCCTTGGCGATAATCCAGAATCCTGCGCATCTTCCTGCAAGTTATTTTGTAACGGGCCCTATGAGGCGAGCCCCTAGATTTCTAGATTTCGCTCGTTCTTGCTAATCGGATGGTTATCAGTTAGGAAATATTCATGAATCGATTTGCGATCTTCATCTGGTTGTTGCTGTTCGGTGGAGGGGTGGCTCTGGCCAAGGAGGAGGTCGCTGAAAAGCCGGATCGGCCTCATTTTTCGATATTCGGTTTCACGATTCAAGCGGATGAAATCGACGCCAATATGGGCGAAGCTCGAGGGAACGTCGTCGTGGATGGAACGGCGGCGAATGCGAAGA
>CAYGQD010000335.1:0-5321 GCA_964351855.1 uncultured Verrucomicrobiales bacterium | reverse complement strand
CCTCTCGCGGCGCATTTCTTCATCTTCTACTTCGGGATGATGAGTATGGTCACGCCACCGGTCGCCCTCGCCGCCTACGCCGCCAGCTCCGTGGCAGGCTCCAAAATCATCCCCACGAGCATGGCCGCCTTCCGCGTCGCCCTCGTCGGTTTCACCCTGCCCTTCATGTTCGTCTTCCGGCCGGAGCTTCTCCTCCTCGCGCCGAACGGCGAGTCGCCCGCAGTCATCACGGTTATCTACGCCACCACCGTCGCCGCTCTCGGCATTGTCGCTTTCGCTTCTGCGCTCTCCGGTTACCTCCTCGTGAGGCTCAAAGCCGGTTCACGCGCTCTCCTTTTCGTCGCCGCCGCGCTCATGCTCTACCCTGGCGAGGCGGTGTTGTTTCCGAAAGACTGGCTACTGACCATCCATGACCTCGGCGGGGTGGTGTTGCTGGTCGTCGTGGCGCTGGTGACGCGGATGAAGGGGCAAGGGTGAGAGCATCGACAAGTAGCACTTGGCCGTGGACCGGGTGACGGTTCCGGAGAAAAAAGAAGCCGTTTTTCCTCGATTTGCCTTACTCCGAAACCAAATTCTGCAGTGTGATCGCCAGAATCGGCTTGGCATCTTTTGGCGAAAGCTTCAGGTTACTCCTGACATGAGCGAAGAACACCTCTCCAAAGAAGACCACGATCATCAACACGGCGAAGGCTGCGGCCACACCGGAATCAAACACGACGGGCACGTCGATTTCCTGCATGACGGACATCTCCATCATCAGAATGCGGATG
Source organism: uncultured Verrucomicrobiales bacterium (assembly GCA_964351855.1). Taxonomy (GTDB): domain Bacteria; phylum Verrucomicrobiota; class Verrucomicrobiia; order Verrucomicrobiales; family DEV007; genus JBCDHN01. The sequence continues at coordinate 4,551 of CAYGQD010000335.1, read as the reverse complement.
GTTCTGTCGAAGAACATGTCCTTCCCGTGACTGCCGAAAACCCGGGCGGCTGCGATGATGTCGATCACCAGTCACATGAGAATGGCCATGTTCATGGACCAGGCTGCGGTCACGAAGCGGTTCCGCATGGTGACCACGTTGATTACATCGTTGACGGTCGCCTCCACCATCCTCACGGGGACCATTGCGACGACCATGGTCCGGTCGAGGTGAAGTAGCCGCTTCCCAAGGCGAAGAACCGCGCTAATTCCGCGACCGCGTTCCCTTTCGAGCGCGAGACGGTTTGCTGTGAGGTGAGATTCCCCGGGTTCTCCGTTAGCCGGGACAGGATGAGCCTATGGAGCACCGCGCCAATCGCTGGTCGCCTTTACTTTGCCTCATTATTGACTCACTTTCGCCGGTTTTTTGGCCCGCTGGCCCGCTTATCTTTATTGCGTTGTCCTCAGATTTCCGTTAGACTTCAGAATGGCCCGAATCTTGAAAGGAGCCGCGCTTGGAAAGCACGTTCACCCCATCTCTGTCTCGTTTTACCACGAAGCAGGGAATTTGGGATTGATCGACGAAAAAGTGGAGTTGCTTCAGGGAGTTCTTTTCGACAAGATGTCCAAATCACCTCTCCACTACGCCATTTTTCAAAGGCTGCTCAAAATGCTGAACGCATTGAATCTCGAGGGATACTGCGTTCGATCCGAGGGGCCAATCACGACGAGCGATTCCGAGCCTGAACCCGATTTGGCAATCTGCCAAGGGTGTGAAGACGACTTTTTCGGATCGCATCCGACAACGGCAGAACTGGTGATTGAAGTTGCGATTCGCTCACTGGAGATCGACCGGAAGAAGGCTGATATCTATGCCACTGCCGGTGTTCGGGAATACTGGATCGTGATACCGAAAGCGAAGTCGATCGAAGTGTATTCTGAGCCAGCCCCAGACCAGTATCATTCCGTCAGAACTCATGATGGCTCCACTGAGGTGACTTCCCTCGCGTTCTCAAATCTAACGGTTCGGCTTCCTGATCTCTTTCTTCCACCTAGCCTGCCTTATTCATGATCCTTCGGCTACGAGCCACGAAATGGCATCCATAACGGCGTCAACCTTGATGTTCCTGGTTCAACGTATCTCTGGATACGCCTCACCGGGAACATCTGCGTTTTCCTGGTTCTGAATGCCATTTCGTGACGCTCGCCTTGAAGTTCATGAATAAGGCAGGCTAGCAAGCCGAAGGATTAAATCACCATTTGGGTCTTGGGACTGGGCTGTTTGAATCTAACAGACATCGAAAACTACCGCCAACGGATCTCAGGCACTCTGCGCGAGGCCGGCCAAACCCCAAGGCAACGATATCGATGATTGCAACTCAACAACTGTTGTTGTGTGTAGTCATTGCGTCAAACGATGAAACGAATTACCTGGATTTTTGTTTTTGATACAAGAGGGTTTTTGAGATGAAAGCAATGAATTTTCAGATATATGGAATTTGCAGCCTATTTGTGATGTCGTTGCTTGGTTGCAATCGAGTTGAGTTAAGTGAAGTTTCACTAAGTGGGCCCTATTCAATCAGCTTTTATGAAGCTGTTCCCAATGATAGAGTGTATATTCTGCTCAGAAGCCAGGTTTTTGTGCCCCCAGATGTTGAGCTTATTTCTGTCGATGATCCGTGGATAGCTGGCTACCTTCATGATATTGAGGATCCGGCTTTTGCAAAACTTGGAAGCGGCTATTTTACCCTCAATGTTGAATCTGGAGATCTCACGACAGGATTGGAATGGAACGACGTTGCTACGTCTATCCCTGGATTGGAGCGATCAGACCTAATAGATACACGTAGCTACTGGCCTAAGCGGAGCCCTGCCAGATAGTAGGCAACATTGGAACACACCTACGTTCGCCAGGGAGTATGCCGGGAAATTTTCACTGCTTCAAACCTTTCCTCTTAGAGTGAGTGCCAATTGCTTCCGAGCGATACCCACTGGAACCATGCGTTAATCGGGGCTACGATTTCCCGATGCCAGTTTCCCCGGATACCAACAACGCTTCATCTGACTTGCTGCAAAAGGCAATCGGCTTTGGCCTGCAGTTGCCGGACGATTTGGAGAGACTGGCGATCGTGCGGGGTTGCCGGTATTATGACGGGCGAAATGAGCGGGATCAGTTGCGCCGGGAGCTGCGGTTTCAAATCAAGCTGGAGGATCTTTCCAACGCGGAATTGGCTGTTGCCCTGCTCTCACCGGAGCTGCCCGGATCGCTCTATCGGCAGCGGCTCGGTTCTGCCCTGTTGAGTTCTCCGGAGGTCGATCCGACGGAGTTGGCAACCCTGGCCAGGCACGAAGGATGCGCGGACATGGTTCGCTACATTGCCGAATGCGGCCAGGAAGTGGAGCCGGAGGAGAGGTTTTGGGATGACTTGCTCAGCCTGCTGCCAGACATGCCGCCTCCAGCAAAGCCGCCGCACATTACCCGACTTATTGCGATGACGGGAATCACTCGCCAAGGGGTCGGAATCGTTCGCCAATGGATCCGACCAGGAGCCCCCTTGGAAATGTTGGTGCCGTGAGCGACAATCCTTCAGAAGTCGTTCTCACCTTGGATCGTTATCTCGATCACGACGTTTCTTTGGTCATTTATGGTCGCGGGGCTCTCCAATTAGGATTCGAACGTCCGCTCCCGGAATTTGCGGCGACCCAGGATATCGACGGAATTATCCGAATGACGCAGTTAGAGGATCTCATTGATGATCTCCCGTTCTGGGACGCGATCGAGCGTACGAATCTGGAGCTGGCACCAAAAGGCCTCTACATCACCCACCTTTTCCAAGAGGATCAGGTTTTTCTCCGGGAACACTGGGAAGAGGAGATCGTCCCGGTTTCACGACCGGACACTCGGAATCTGAAGCTGTTTCGCCCGGCGACCATCGACCTGATTCTCACCAAGATGATGCGCGGTGCGGACGAGCAAGACATGAAGGACGTGGCATTTCTCGCGAGACACGATGCAATTACCCTGGCGCAATTGAATGCCGCTTTTGAAACCGCTCGACTTACCGACATCCCGGAACTCCACGACGCATTTGAGAAAGCCAAGCCTGTCGTCCTCGAAATCGTCGCCCAATCTCAGGGATAAGTGATCCCCACGCCTTGAAGCGAAACAGATCGCGCGCATTTCTCGTTGAACTTTTAGTTCACATCCATTAATTACACACATGTCTAAGGGAACCTGGATGGTCTTTGCCGCAATTGCGCTCGTTTTTTTCTGGCTCCACAATTCCGAGCCCGAGCCGTTTACGCCATCGAGCGGCGGCGCGGTGGTCGAAATCACACCTTCGAATTTCCAATCCGTGGTGATGCAGAGTTCCCAGCCCGTGCTGGTCTATTTTTGGGCCGGTTGGTGAGGCCCCTGCAAACGCGCTTCACCGTTGGTGAAGCAAGCTGCCGCTCAAATTGGACCTGCCGGTGTCGTCGCTTTCGTCGATGTCGATCAAAATCCTCAAGCCGCGCAAGCGTTTCAAGTGCGAGGCATTCCCAATCTCATTGTCGTGAAGAACGGGCAGGCCGTAGAAAAAATCTCACCGATGAGTGCCGACGGAATCGCAACTGCCTTTCAAAAGCATTTGTAGAGTTCAGTAGGCAAGGTTCGGGGCCAGCCAACGCTCCACTTCTTCGATACTCATTCCTTTCCGTTTCGCGTAGTCCTCGATTTGATCCTTGTTGAGCTTGCCGACGGCAAAGTACTTTGCTTCCGGGTGGGAAAAGTAGATGCCGCTAACGCTGGCGCCGGGATGCATCGCCATGCTTTCGGTGAGGACGACGCCGGTTTGGGCGGTCGCGTCGAGATGCTTAAAGAGGGCGGGCTTCTCGGTATGATCCGGACTGGCGGGGTAGCCTCCGGCCGGGCGAATCCCCCGATATTTTTCGCGAATCAGCTCGTCCGTAGTGAGATTCTCGATTTTGCCAAAACCCCAGTGATCGCGGACGCGTTTGTGGAGAAACTCGGCGAAGGCCTCGGCCAGACGGTCGGCGAGGGCTTTGGCCATGATGCTGTTGTAGTCATCGTGGTCTTTTTCGAATTCTTTGGCGAATTCGTCGGCGTTGTGACCTGCCGTGACGACAAAGCCGCCCAGATAATCAGCCGCTCCAGTCTCCTTCGGAGCCACGAAATCGGCCAGGGAGAAATTGGGTTTGCCTTTCTTTTCCATCTGCTGACGGAGGCAATGAAAGGTGGTAGCGACTTCTTCCCGTTCTTCAGAAGTGTAGATCTGAATGTCATCCCCGACGCTATTGGCAGGCCAAAAGCCGTAGATGCCTTTCGCGGCGAAGATCTTTTCATCGACGATCCGAGTGAGTAGTTCTTGGGCATCATCGTAGAGCTTTTTCGCCTCTTCGCCGACATACTCGTCTTCGAAGATCTTTGGAAAACGCCCGCGCAGTTCCCAGGTGTGCAAGAAGGGCGACCAATCGATGAAGGGAACGAGTTCGGAGACTTCTGCCTCGATCACTCGGCTTCCGGTGAAATCCGGCTTGGCGATATCCACGGTGGACCAATCGCAGGCGAATT
>CAYGQD010000334.1:0-5336 GCA_964351855.1 uncultured Verrucomicrobiales bacterium | reverse complement strand
CAAGATAACTTTCATATCATAAGAAACGCCTCGCTTCGCTTGGCGCACAACGTCAGAGTCATCCTACGTCTGACCGAGGGCGCGCTCCGACTTCTAGGTTGATGGTTGAATGGTCATGATGATCTGAACTCGCAACGGGTCAGGCGTTAGGATCGACGTCTTGTTCGGCGTTTTTTGTTGTTTGCCACTCACTGTATCGGTGAATCTTACACACAGTATCCTCGATGCTCTTCCGGTATTCCTCAATATCCAAGAGGCCTGGGCCTACGTAAAGCGCATGCCCGTTCTCTTTATAGGACTGCGTGACGATGGACTGGCCGTTGTCGAGCGTGACGATTAGCTCGCTCGGAATGTCCATGATCAAATCCGGTTCCTTAGGAATCTTGGTGTAGTGCATCACGGCCAGGAGAACATCCTGTATTGCGCTTCCTTCGATCATTGGAGAGTCCTCATGACTGAGTAGATCTGGAGGCCGTGTGGAACTAATGCCGGGACTCTGAGCATCAAAGTCCACATACCCGATGCCTTCCACGTCTAGATACCCCTTACGATAGAAATCAGCTTCGTACGGATGACTGCCACCTTCGCTCCACCTCGTGACCAGCAACGCTTTGAGAATACATCCTATCAGTTGCTCCATTGGGGTGTTCTCTAGGTTTCTTCGCCGAACGTCAAAGCGATGTCACTGCCTGCCGACAGCGCGCTCTGACTTCAGGGTTAGGGTTTGAATGTTCATTTGGCTTCCGACTCGGCGCGGGCAGGCAGTTGATCATCCGCGTCTTGTTCGCTGCGTTTGGTTTAGAGGGTTCCGCCATCCGGCCAATTGCTCCAATGCGTGTTGGATGACTCACGGGGAGAATAACGGGAAACGTCGCCAGATACGAGAACGTCCGCAATCTGTTGAAACGACTCGACCTCACTCGGTAATTCCTCCTCCACGACGTTGGGGTGGTGCCACTCGTCCAGCAGAAGTATCTGATCCATATCCGGAAGCACGCTGATCCGGCGTTCCGAATCGGTTCCCAAAACATCGTTCCGGTATCGGTCAGCGAGGTAGCGGCAAAGCTCGAATACCGCAGGGCGATCTTCTTCCAGTTCAATCCCGTGCTGCTGATACTCTGCGTTCGCTGGGAGCTGGATCGCCCGATCACGTAGCTTCAGCTCTCCGTCAGGATTCACCAGTTCCATCTCTTCTTCGTCCTGCCAAGATCCCTCGTTAATCGGGTGGATAAACCGGCTGTCGTTGTAAGGATTGTTCGCAAGGTAATTGCGGTGCGCTTCAGGACTGACGTAGTCAGACTCCTTGTCCCGATTGTGAAGAGTGCTCGCGAACGTGTGAATGTGCGTGTCCGGCAATCCTGCTCGTGGTGAAAACCCAAATACCTCAATCACTACTGCCCAATCCGTATCGGATCGGAAAAGGGACATCCGAGTGGTCGACAAATAGACGTATCCGTTGTCCAGCATTGGAAACGTAAACGCACCGCACCCAGCATCGAGGATGTCGAGAATCTGCTTAGGCTCCCAGCGCATACATTTTCTTCAGCGAACAGTATTATTCGTAGTATGTCGCGGAGTGATATCCGTGACCGTGGATATGGGATATTTTTCCCGATTTCCCCGTAATTGGCAAGGTGTTTCGGAAGGATCGTGTGCATATCCGGTTGCGGTAGAGGCGGCTGGGGAAGGCGAGCTGCCAGATTTGATATCGGGCAGGAAACGCGGCGGAAGACGGGCGGGATCTTCGAGAATTGAGGGATCGACAGGGGACGGGCATTTTTTACACGGAACTTCAGAACTTCCTGGTTTTTAACAAAGAGTCCGCGTAGAAGCAATCGCGGTCGCTGAAATCGTGGACACAAATCGCCCGTCAAGCGTTCCGGGCGCTCACCCATTCCGATTTCGGCCCAGTTTGGCTTCGGTCACGCCACGCCGATCCGCCCGCGAGTGCCATTCCCGCAGATCCGGTCAACCAGTCAACCCGCAGGTATCTTGGGGCTGACTTACAGCTCGCCGCGCAAATCGCGCATATTCATGAGCCCTCCCCAATCCACCGCACGCATCTTGCGCGCCCCATCGATCCGTTTCGCCCCGAACTTCTCCCGTCGTTCACGAAAGACTTCCTCAATGTAGGCCTTGGAGCCCAGCGCCACCCCGTCGCTGAAATAGCGCACCCGTGCCTCCACCAGCACCCGCTAGGCCAAGGCACCCTCTTCGCGCTCGGTCACCGCCTCGGTGGTCTCCGCTGAAAACCCGCGCTTCGTCACCTTGCCCGCATCATCGAGCCGCTCCTTCCCATCTCCATACAGCCAGCATCGTTCGCCTAGTTCGTGTTCACCACGCTTAGATGCAAAAGGTGATCAGCCGAATCTGGGCAAACCGGCAATGAACATCCAGCAAGGCTCGAAACTTCTCCTTCGCGATGTCATTAAAAGTCATCCGCCCCTCAATCGCGCGGGCCATAAGGTGGTAGCAATGGCTGGAACCGGATTCGGGGCCGAGGACACGGGCGATTCTCATGATTGAGAATCGAGCAAGATCCCGAGCGCATCGCAAGCAGAAACCTCAGAATTTATGGTTCCGTCGATTTTCTACGTGGAAAAAGCCCGTCATCTAATTTTTGCCAATTTTTGACCCGTCCCCAATTTTCTTCGCGGCATGTCACCACCCGAGACTTGTAAGATAGCCTCGATAGAACGCCAAACCAAGTGCGATGATTCCGACCATCGCAGGTGGGTAGAAGAGCCAAGCCGGAATAGCTCCCCTTGCTCTAGGGGATCCTGCCGCGCCCAACGATACGAAAACAAGAATGGCGGCCAGCGGATACTGAACAAGGCCCCACGATCCAAGTAGCTTCCCTAGTCGATCGCGAGGAGAAGGAGCCCATTCGGTAGCCCTCACTCGCTCTCGAATCGTCTCGTAGTCGCTCTGGCTCAATTCTGTCAACTGGTCTATACCCTTCTCTCTCCGCCAATCTGCTTCGACCTTCTCACGTGCTGCGAAATAGCCATCCCCCATTCGCCACTTAGAGTGTGGCTCTTGCTCTGCTTTCCTTTGAATGGCCCCGTCAGCGCGATAGTTCAGATACTCAATCCTCACAGCGGTTGCGATGCAAACAATTGAACAGGCTGCAAGCGCCCAAATCAGGAGGCGAGTAGAGAGTCGCACCTTCATGGTTTCTTAGCCCAACGTCAGCGCTGACCAGGAGCGGCAGATCGCAGCAGCTAAAGGGTTGTAGCGGGTGATGCACTTGCTGATCACTCGGCAGAGTCCGTGTCTGTGTCCAGCGCATTGTTCGTCTTAGCTTCGATTGTTAATTCATCTTGCGTGTCTTTGGACGCCATCGCTTGCTCGTAGGCCTTCATCCAGTTCTTGTTGGCCTCATCAATAATGTAATTAAGGTATTCAGCAATCTCATCAAATCGCTTGAATTTTGCGAATCCGACGGGGGAATAGCCCATCCGATTTTCAACCTCTTCCAACGGATACATCGAAAATGGCGATCTCGTTGGAGCCTTGGTCAGGTGCGCTTCCTCAATGTCTCGAAGTGCTTCGTCAGGCGAGAATCGTATTCCTTCATATCCCATATACTGAACGAATTGGCGTAGCTTTCGGAGGTTTCCATATCTGATTCTCCGAAAGATCTCTTTTTCCCAATATCCCGAGTCATTCACCTCAGGTAGAAACTTGAGAGACGGAAATCGAAATACGAGGCCCTTGCGAATCCTTGAGTAGTCGTATCGAATTCGATCAATCATCTCTTTTCAGACGACTGGGGATATCCTGCAGATTTGCAGGGATATCCTTTTGTGGTCAACATTCTTGCAGCACGAATTCCATATTGAGTCGTTTTTGGTGAGCAGAAATAGGAGGGTCGAGTTTTTTCATGATGCCGGGGCGTAGTGCCGCCCTTGGTGGGAAGGTTAATGCGGTTGGAGAATCGATGTCAAGGACCGTAAAAAGGTCGTGGGCCGCATTTTTTGGAGGAAAATTAAATTTCCATAACAATTCGTACAACACGGTTGTCGAAATATTGATGATTTGGAAGGGTTTAGCATCCGCAAGAGCACTCCGGGGACTGCGGAGGGGATGATGTTCCAGGCGAAACGGGGCTTCCCGCCTACTCAAGGGCTAGAATCCTAAGAATTTCCACCATTACCGCATACGATAGACCCATCATTGTATACAATTAGCCACCTTCCGCATGCGATAACCCCACCATTGTATACAATATACCCTCTTCCGCATGCGATAACCCCATCATTGCATACAATGATGGCACTTCCGCATGCGGAAGACCCACCCGGACAGAGAATTTTCACCCTTTCGCATTTGAAATCGGTTAGATCTTAGGAAGATTAAGGAATCTTGATATTCTAAACCTTCATTCCACCATCCCATGCCTTATCGTTCCCTTCCCAAATCCGATCCCGAGCGCTCCAAAGCCATCACCGCCGCCTCCCGAAAAGCGGCGGGGCTCGATCCCGCAGACAGTCCGTTGAATCCGGAAACCACGACGAAACTGAATGCGGTGGCGCCGCAGTTCGAGAGTCTGGTCAATGAACGGAGCACTGCGGAGTTCGATCAAGTGAGCGCAACGGACACGGTGGCGGCGCAGTTCGAAAAGGTGGGAATGTATGTGAGCCATTTTTTCCAGGTGTTCCAGTTCGGCGTGTCGCGGGGACAGTATGAGGCCAGCGAGCGGGTGCTGCTGGGCCTTTCCGCGAATCAGACGAAGCTGCCGGAGCTGACGAGCCAGCCGGATATTTTACTCTGGGCCCAGCGCATTGTGTCCGGCGAAGCGGATCGGGTGGCGGCCGGGGCGGCGCCGATGGCGAATCCGGCGGCGAGCGAGATCGCGACGTTGTTGGCGGAGCTGGAGACGGAGAAGGGAGCGCAGAGCGGGAAGAAGGATCTCTATGATGATGCGCAGAAGGCGGTCGCGGCGAAGCGTCCGGAGGTGGATGCGGTGATTCTGGATGTGTGGGATGAGCTGGAGTTTGCCTATCGGCTGGAGGAGAATCCGGCCAAGCGCCGCAAGTGTCGCGAATGGGGCGTGGTGTATCGTGTGCGCCCCGGCGAGCCGAATCCGGAGGGCCTGGAGACGGAGCCGACCGAGATCGAGGCTGAGGAAACAGAGCTTAGCGAGCGCCCTGCGGTGCCCGCTGCGGATGGGGTGACACTGGCCCCTTAAGCTTTTAGAGGTTCGGCGCGTGTTCAACCCGCGAGGTTGGCTGCGATCCCTTCCGGGATCGAGATTTCTCTCGGTCGATGGTTCCCTGGGTGGTCGCTGCGCTCGACCCGGGGCTAATGGCTGGCATCCCTGCCGGGATGAC
>CAYGQD010000333.1:0-5373 GCA_964351855.1 uncultured Verrucomicrobiales bacterium | reverse complement strand
GGGCGATGAACTCGATCTTCAGTGGCGTGGATGCGAAGCGAGCTTCCGCAGGACAAAATGTTTCCGTCGACCAAGTTGCCGCTGCCCATATTGGATATGAGACGCGCTTCCCCTCGGTTCATATTTCGTTAGGGGGAGCGCAGGGTGCCTCGTGGAGTTCTTCGGGAATCAAGATTCGGGAAGAGGCGGATCCGTTGGACTTGTTTCGAAAACTGTTCGTGAACGATTCTGCGGCGGCGAAAAAAGCCCGGCAGCTTGAACTGGATCAGCAGGGCAGCGTTCTCGACTTGGTGCGTGGTCAGGCGAAGCGGCTGGAGAAGAATGTGAATGCGCCGGATCGCGAAAAGCTGGACGAATACCTCACCGCAATTCGCGAGGCGGAGGAGCGGATCCAGGGAATCCAGCGTTGGCAGAGTATCCCTAAGCCAAAGGTCGACTTCGAAGACAGTGTAAATCCCCATGGAAACATGGATTATGGAACGCTATCACCACTGATGATTGATCTCCTGTTTCTGGGGATTCAGTCTGACACGAGTCGGGTCTTCACCGCCGGGTTTGGGATGCACAATCACGTCATTGAACTGGAAGGTGTGAAGGATGGCTACCACGGCTTAACTCACCATGGCAATCTGCCAGATCGACTGACTCAACTCCGAATTATCGAGACGTTCTATATCGATCAAATGGCCAGGCTGGTCGCCAAACTGAAAGCGTCAAAGGCGGGAAGCGGAACTCTACTCGACCATACCATGGTCTTCTTTGGAAGTTGTCTCGGGGATGCCGCGCTCCACTCCAATCGCAAATTGCCGATCGTCCTGGCGGGCGGCGGATTTCAGCATCGCGGTCACATTGACACGATAAAGCCGAACAAGGAACCAACTCCGCTGAACAATCTTTACACGACCATGCTGCAGAATTTCGGCGTCGAAATTGAGCGGTTCAATGGCGCAACCGGAACGGTAGAACTATGAGAGCTTCTTTTCTGTTCTCCATCTTCGTCTTCGCCAATTCATTGGCCCACGCGGCGGACCCTCAGGTCTTTTTCACAACCTACTGTGTTCAATGCCACGGCGAAGAGAAGCAGAAGGGCAAGGTCCGACTCGATGACATCCAACACCTCGATTTGGAACTGTGGCAGGTTATTTACGAACAACTTGCCCATGAGGAGATGCCGCCTGAAGATGAAGCACAGCCTACCGAAGCGGAACAAGCGGCGATCAAACGCCATGTTCTCTCGCTGGCGGGAACAGATTCCGCGCCAAAAACCACCGGCTTTCGCCGTCTGAACAAACGGGAATATGGCCATACCGTCCGGGACTTGCTCGGGCTGAAGAACGGCGTCTACGATCCCAGCGAGTACATCTACGACGATGAGATCGATCACGGCTTTGATACCGCGGCCTCAGAGTTGGTCATCTCGAACGAGTTGCTGTTGGAGTATCTGGAAGCGGCGGAGAAAAGCCTGAGACTCGCCCTCTTTACCTCGGACACGGAAAAGCCAGAGAGCAGCGTCATTGATGTTCAGACCAAGCGCATGAAAGGCGGATCGGGACGCTATGTCACCTTTGCTAACGAACACATGCTCCTTCGCGTCGGGGGTTCCGCGAAGGTTTACGATGGAGGAAAGCAACGTGTCATGCCCGCTGCGGGAAACTACAAGATCACCGTGACGGCTTCAGGGATCGATCGGGATCGTTATCCCGTGAAGTTCCACCCCGCCGAAGGTCCTCTCAAAATGGGTGTCGGGATTCTCTCGGAAAGCACGGAAAGCGTCGCCAACAAGGGCACGCTCCTCCACACCGTTGACCTCAAAGACCACGAGGAGCAGACCTTCACCTTTGATGTTTGGATCGACAAAGATCACTATCCCTACCTCTCCTTTGTCAACGGATCGGATAAACCAATTACCCAGGTTCGCTCCAACATTCGGCGGAGAAAAATCCCGGCCACCGCGATGAATGAACCGTTCGTGGGTCCAGCGATTCGGGTGACCGAATACAGAATCGAAGGTCCATTCAACGAGCAATGGCCCCCGGCAACCTTTCGGGCAACCTATGATTCGGAAACGATCCCCGATCTTGAAGATGCGGACGTTCGCAAACAACTCCTCCAACGCTTTGCGAATCGAGCCTTCCGGCGCGTGGTTTCGCAGGAAGAGATCAACCCCTATCTGGAATACCTCAATCAGCAGCATCAAGCGACCAAGAGCTGGCACGAAGCGACGATCCGCACCTTCACCGCGATGATGGCATCCCACGATTTTCTGTATTTGCGAGAGGGAGAAGGAACGTTGGACGCCTTTGCCCTGGCAAATCGGCTTTCGTATTTTTTCTGGAGCACGATGCCCGATGCCGAGCTTTTCGCCTTGGCGGAATCCGGCGCCATTCTAGATGCCGACGTCTTGGGCCAACAGGTAGTTCGCCTGCTCAACGATCCCCAAAGCCAACGCTTTAGCAACAGCTTCGTGGATCAGTGGCTCTCCCTCGACCTCTTGGGGACGATGCCACCGGATGGGAGGAAGCCCGAATTCCGAGTCTACTATCAACAGGACCTGGAATCTGCGATGCGCGAAGAAACCCGATGCTTTTTCCACTATATTTTGACCGAGAACCGAAGCGTTCGGGATTTCATCGATTCGGATTACTCCTTCCTCAATCGGGGCTTGGCCCAACTCTACGACGTCCCGTTTGACCAGGAGAACGAGGCTTTCGAACGAGTGACCTTTCCCGCAGATTCAATCCGGGGCGGACTTCTCGGGCAAGCCAGCATCCTGACACTGACTTCCAATGGGGTTGAAACCTCTCCCGTGGTTCGCGGTCACTGGGTTCTGGATGAGCTGTTAGGGTCACCTCCCCCACCCGCACCGGCGGAAGTGCCCGCACTGGTGCCGGATCTCCAGGGACTGCTGACGGTGCGCGACCAACTGGAAAAACACCGCAGTGATCCCGCCTGCATGGAGTGTCATCGCCGGATGGATCCCCCCGGATTCGCGCTGGAAGCGTTTGATCCGATCGGAAGATTCCGGACTCGCTATTCCGAGACCCAAGAAGTCACCACGCAAGGCACCTTTCAGGGGACCAACTTCACCGATGTCACGGGTTTCAAAGAAATCCTGCTCAACCAAGAGTCAGCATTCACCCGGAGCTTAATCATCAAAATCAGCGAATACGCCAAGGGCCGGAAGCTCAACCTCTCTGACATCATCATCGTAGAGAACATTCTGGAAGAAGCCTCGGCGGACGGCTTCCGTCTGAACGATCTGGTCCTCGCCATTTCCAACAGCGAGCTGATGACCCATCGATGACCTACCATCTCATTCCTTGCGAACGTGCGAGTTGCCGCCATCTTGGGACATCGAATGCATGATGATTCCGAGCCCCAGAACGAAAACCATGAAGAATTTGGTGAATCGACTCGCTGGGAAGTGGTGCGGGCGGACACCAGCGATGTGCGCGAGTGGCTAGCGGAAGCGCCGGTCTGTTCCTTGCTTCAAACGCATCTCATTGCGCATGCCGGTCGGATGTGGGCGCAGGCTCCATTTGAAGTGATTCGGGCGGAGGCGTCGGGCACATTCGCGCTGGTCGGGTTAGAGGGGGAAGGCGAGACGTTGATTGACGGAGACTGGCGGATCGTTCAAGCGGGTGAGGTTTGCCTGCTCCCGGCGTTTGCTCACACCGGAATTCGGGCAAAAAACGATGAGGTATGGAATTTTGCCTGGGTCCGGTATGAGGAAGCGCGGGAGACGAGCCCGATTCTTTCGACGAACAGTCCCGTGATCCAAGAGGGCAGTGTTCATGCGCTAGAGCATGCCATTGCCGGGCTGGCTGCAGAAATGAAGGGAAGTGAGGATGAACCGGCGACGCTGCATCACTGGGTCGAACTGATCCATGGGTTCGTGGCTCGCGCGGCGCGGCCGTTTCAAGGCGATGATCGACTTTGGCGGGTTTGGAAAGCGGTAGAGCGGGATTTGGCACGAGATTGGTCCCTCAGTGATTTGGAGCAGATCGCTCACTTGAGCCAAGAGCATTTGCGGCGCCTAACTCAACAGCAATTGGGCCGCAGCCCGATCCAACAAATCACCTATTTGCGGATGAGACGCGCGGTATCGCTGCTCGCCAGCACCGAGGATAAAGTGGAGACGATTGCAAATGCGGTTGGTTATGAGAATCCGTTCACGTTTTCGAATGCATTCAAGCGGTGGACGGGGCGGAGGCCGACGGAGTATCGGGAATCCGGGGATTGAGACGAACCGGATGCAGAACCCACCCCTTGAAGTAAAGAGCCATTCTAAACGGGGGTAACCACCATCGCTGTCTGAGATCCGTTCGTTCTTAGCCAAAATACCATGCGCACAATTTGAAGCCTCTCGGTGGTCGGCTAAATGCAACGGTGGATTTCGAATATTGTCTTTTTCGTGTGATGTAGGAGGAGGTGTGGATGTTTTGATGGGAAGGAAGAATTGCTGAGTTCTTTGAAGTTCGAAGTTCTGTGTCTTGACCTTCCCAGATTTCTGAAAAAACCACCCCATATCCAAGCCGATTTTTTTGACCGGATTTCTCCGGCACAATGCGTGTGGACGCTGTTTGAGCTTATTCCTGGTGTTTACTTTTTCGTGAAGGATCGCGAGAGCCGCTTCATGGTGGGGAATCGCTTGTTGCTAGACCGGTTGAAACTGAAAGGTGAAGCTGATTTGATTGGAACGTGTGACGCGGACCATTTTCCGCCGGAAGTTTGCGCCGCGTTTGTAAGTGACGATCAACGAGTCTTCCAAACCGGGGAGATGCTCTCCAATCGGATTGAACTTGGCTACAATGAGCGACGCATTCTGGATTGGTATGTGACCACGAAGCTGCCGCTCTTCGACGCGAAGCATCAAGTGACTGGGCTGATGGGATTGACGCGAGTCCACGGAAAAAATGACCTCAAACCGGCTTCGCAACCTGGATTGAGTTTCGCGAAATTGATCGACTTGATTCGAGAACATCCGGACCAGCGAGTTTCTACCGAAGAGATGGGCAAAGCGTCTGGGATGTCTGTCCGGCAACTACGACGCCGATTTCGCGACGTCTACGGGCTGACTCCCTATGAGTTCGAACGGACTTCGCGCATTATGGGAGCCAGCCAGACGTTGGTGGAGTCCGACGGGGCGATATCCGAAATTGCGCTCAATTTTGGCTTTTGCGATCAAAGCGCCTTCTCCGTTCAGTTTCGCAAGCAGACTGGCTACAGCCCCAATGAATATCGGAAAATGCGACACAAAACCTAGTACACAGCCAATCCTAAATCGATGGCAAGAATTCTCATTTTTTGAGTTGTACTTCTGAAAATTATGGTTCTGTTAAGTGATGCCCAAATTGTATCACATCAAACTAA
>CAYGQD010000332.1:0-5392 GCA_964351855.1 uncultured Verrucomicrobiales bacterium | reverse complement strand
ATAACTTTCATATCATAAGAAACGCCTCGCTTCGCTTGGCGCACAACGTCCGAGGACACGAACCCTCACCGGAGGGTGAGGTGCCGAAACAGGTTTGGGGTTGAAGCTATCATTAAAATATCGACTCGTCGCGGGTGAGGGTTATCGTAATCCGGCTTGTTCGCTCCCGGATTTCAGAGTGGCTGGCCGGCTCAGAAGTGAGCCCGCTGGATTTCCGGTGTCAGGATCGAAGAAGACAACCTTCAAGCGGTATTTCTCATAAACGAGCGATTGATAAAGCCTTTTGTCTACACCGACTTTCTTTGATGCATCGGATTCGATCTTTATGTGCTGCTCAGTTCCCGTATGTCCTACCAACCTAAGGTATGGAGTATCGACCCATTCTCCTTCGAATTTGTGTTGAAGAAAGATTCTTCTTGGAGACGAGGTGTAAATTGCCTTGGCGCTAAGATTTTCCAAAAGCGCCCCAATAAAAACTCCATTTTGGTCAAGCGAGAGCTCTCCAAGGGTCGCGATTTGATCTTCTGCCTGAGTAACCGATAGGAGGGAGAAAATTATTGCTAATTTAGTTGCTGTCGATTTCATGCTATTGAATACGCAAGTTTTGCCGACGCGCTTTCACCATTTCAAAGCGAACGTTTGAGGTGTGGCAGCGGCTACTGTGAGCGCCACCTCGAAACAGGGTTCAGTGTTGTAGTTAACAGGGTCATGTCGACTCGGCGCGAGTAGCCGCTTGTCCACCACCGCCTTGTTCGGTCCAGTTTTGCGAGCCTTTGGTGACTGAGAGTCCAGGGAACTCACCTCGAAGCGCAGAGATCAATTGCTCGATCGAACGGTATGCTCCACCGGAAACTTCGACGAAACAGACATCGGCTCTTCGAAACTGTAATCGCACGGCAATTCGCTCGCCCAAATCGTTCATAAGTAGGATCTCTGTGGCAGAATCAGGAAACCCAATCATAGGACCTGGCTCCGATCTCGGAAATTGAAGGTGAAGGCGAAGCGGCAACTTCATTGATTCGGTGGTCTTCTGAGAGACGATCTGGAAATCCGTCTCGCTGTTGATGCTAGCGTCAAACCTATGGAAAAACTCCGAGGAAGGAACTGATGCGTATCTCGGAAAAAAGAGGAGAGAGACCCCGAAAACCAGAAGAAGAATCGCGACGCTTACCAAGGATCTTCTCAGTTTCGACTTCATGTTCTTTCAAGACCGAACGTCAAAGTGTATCACGCAGTGGAGCGCGGAGCGCGTAACGGAGCTGATACCACTGCCTTGTTGGGTGATATCATAACATGGAGACCACGCTTCGAAGCGGCCGCTTTAAATCATCTGCCCATACCCCTGAGAAGTCCAAAGTAGAAGCAACTGCACTGGGTAAGCGTTTACTCAGGCCATTTGAATCGTATGGATTACCAGCCATCAATCGATCAATATCATCTGCTAGTGCTTCTCCAAACCATTTCCCTTTGAATACTTTGTGATGACTCCCCCTACTTAGATGGCGGTCGACACGATTTCTGTATAGCGAAAGTCGATTTCTGAGATCAGAAACGGGGACACCTGCACGCCTTGCAATAGAGGTAGTGAAAAGTTGCAGTGCTGCAGGGTCTGTTGGTTCACATAGGCGCGATTGCAATCGAGAAGCGACCCTGTAATTTGCCTCACACGCAGGGCCTTCATTCATAATATAGAGGCACAATGCCAGCCAATCTTTCCAATTATCAGCTATTCGCCGACACCAAGCTGCCGAATCTTGAAGATCTGGTCTTAATCTACGTGGGTCGATAGAAGCCGCTGAAGCACTGCCGATTACTAGGTCACCGTGTTCATACACATAGTTCTGAACATCATAGTGTCTTGTATAAACAACATGAGATGATCTCTTTCGCTTTTTTTGAAGGTCATCAACATCCTTATCCAAAAAGAAGATGCAAGTGGTCTTGCGCATTCCGACACTGGTGATCAACGCATTTCTCTTTCGTAAATAGGTAAAAAAATCTAACAACTTTTTCTTTCCTCCTGCATCTCCTGGTAGCTGCCTCGCTTCTGCGATATCATACGGTATTTCGGAGCCTATAGTTGCTTCGCAGATTTGACCGTAGAAATACGGGTCACATTGCTTCCCTTCTACAAAAATGTAGAGCTGAGTATTCGACATCTGCATTAAGCGCAGATGCCCAGCATAGGAATGACTTAGACGCAGCATACAGACCGTTAACTTAGATATTAAAAATCTGTTCGTCTGGGACGTCTGCCATTACCTCAGGTGAATGAGTAGCAAATATGAACTGTGCGGTCTTGTTAAGACTGCGGAGTGAGGGGATCAAGTCCTTCTGCCAATCCACATGCATAGATATCTCTGGCTCGTCGACAATCAAAGAACTTTCACCAACAAGAAGGGTCTCTACCAAGATACGGAGCAAATGCTTTTCTCCCGACGACAGAGACTCTAACCCAATTTTTTCCCCTGTTTTGCTGATTACTTGAATTGATTCATCAGTGAACCGAATCTCCTTATTATTCATAAAGAGGCGTTGTATGAGATCTTGCAGAGCATTCCTTGAAGTCATTGCAGATTTTATTTTGTCTTCTACGGAGTCAATGTCCTGCACAACATCCTGTAGCGTTGCGTCGGATTCATAGCGTTTCTCAAAGTCAGCTCTTTTACCGAGAATCGACGCCGACCCTTGTCTTTTAAGGAACATTTGAACCCGATCGTAGGCCATCGTGCTGGAAAGCTTACTCGTTTTTCGAGAGCTTGCGCTTTGTGGAGAGAGAACAGCTCTAAGGATGCTAGCCAACCCTTGCTCCTGAGCGGTCCGGACAGCGCCAAGCACTTCTGCGGAATAACGACTCCAGAGATGTTCTACTGAACTCGCAAAAACAGAATCCAGTTGTTCTTCTGTTAGCCATGGTCGGTGCCCCAACGAACGTTCTGTGTAGGCGAGATGCGGATAATCGCTCACATGAAGTCGCGATGTCGGGAGGTATTGATGTGCCCAACGTGTAGTTGCAGCATCTTTTGGTGACGTCGGTGTGCATTCCCAACGCATGCCGTCGATATGACTGGGTTCCTCAACCAGAACTACCTTATTTTCAATCATAACTTCGCGGTGTATTACGTCACGGCGGCTTGTCGAACGGCCTTTCTTTTTCGAGGAGATCTTCTCAATCGAGCGCGTAAACACCTTATCCCAAGTCAGTGAATAAATCTTTACTTCTGCTGATTCAAAAGGCACGGATTCAAGTATGTCGGTTTCATTCGACATGGCTGCATGAAGAATTTTTAGCAATGATGTTTTTCCGCTACCATTCAGGCCGAAAAATATATTTGTTTTCCGATTTAGGGTGACAGATAGCGGTTTCTTCCTCCCCGCTAAACCAACTACAGTAAATGATACAATATGGGACATAGTTTTCCTTTAATTTATCTCTATTCTGCCGCTTCTTTTACCCAACAGTATATTATTTCACTTCGGAGTCGATATCCAATTCACCAAAGTGGACCTTCTGGGGATGCCGTGAGCGGCTGGAGGGGTTTGGTTTTCATTTCCTGACCTGGTACTTGTGAAAATTAAGAACATCGGAGCTGCCGCCACGGGTTGTCACATGCCCTAGCAATACCGGGTTGCCGGGTATTCGGCAACCTCAATTTCGACGAAAATGAGGGGGTGATAGGGCATGTGGCGCTCTTGGAAGCCTCGCAGACAGGGTGACCCTATGAACCATCCTCTACTGGCTTTTTGGTGATCCTTTGCCGACAGGCCACGACTATAGCGGAGCATGGGCAGCGGAGGGGTTGGACCATGAAGTTCATGAAGGCCGGGGCTCTGAAAAGGTTACGGAGACTCCCGATTCTTCATGTCCTTCATGCTCTTCATGGTAACAAACCTGCGGAGCATGGGTTGCGGAGGGGTTGGACCATGAAGGACATGAAGTTCATGAAGGCCGGGGCTCTGAAAAGGCTGCGGAGAATCTCGCATCTTCATGTCCTTCATGCTCTTCATGGTAACAAACCTACGGAGCATGGGCAGCGGAGGGGTTGGACCATGAAGGACATGAAGTTCATGATGGCCGGGGCTCTGAAAAGGTTACGTAGACTCCCGATTCTGACCAAGCGCGGGTTTTCAGCGGAGACGTCCGAGGCGGTGATCGATCGCGAGGAGGGTGCCTTGGCTTGGCGAGTTTTGGTGAAGGCGCGGGTGCGCTATTTCAGCGACGGGGTGGCGCTGGGATCCAGCATTTGACGTGAGCTGGTTGAGGAGTTGCTCCGGTTCGCCAGTTTTACAGCCCGCTTTCAGAGCCGGAAGTTTCGCCGCGACCCGAGAACTTCTCCGTCACTCCCGAGCAAGACTCCGCGCAAGGCGAGAACTTCCCCGGCCCGCCCGAGAACGTCCCCGGTTGCAACGGAGACAATCAACCTTGCAAAACGCTGCTCATTTCTCTCATAAATAATAGAAAATCTAGTAAAAGTGGCTTTTCGCCTTCTTGGCTCGATCAGTTCGTCAGGGGCGAGGAGGTTCCGGGGTGGAAGCGGGCTCACTTCCTTTGGAAAATGAAAAAGTTCATTTGACGATCTTAACAATTAAGGAAATTTAACTGAAAGTTTGAGACAATCTTTCTAACACACCCATCTAACCAACAGACCTATGGCTCGCAAAACCATTCGCATCGATATTCCAACGTCCAGCCCTGATGGCATGCTCACCATCCTTCAAGGCATCAAAACCAAACAGGAGGCCGAGGGGGCGAACAGCCCGATCAATGGCGTCGATATGACGGAGTTTGCCACGGAGGTGGATAGCGCTGCCGCCGATCGAGCCGAAGCCAAGCGCCTTGAAGCAGAGGTGCAGACGCTGAACATGAAGGCGAACCGGACGATCGGGATTTCCGAGGGCCAGACTTCGCAAACCGAAGGCACGCTCTATTTCGAAATGCTCCAGATTCGCGATCAACTTTTGTCCTACTATCGGGGGAATGAGAAGGAGCTGGAGCAGTGGGGATTCAAGGTCGTGATCGGCAATGCGTCTGTGGGGCGTCGGGCGGTGAATGAAGAGACGGTGTTGGATTCTTAGACGCGGTTCGCGCGGAGGAGATTTCGTGGGAATGGCTTCGTGAACATTCGTGGTCATTCGCGACCATTCGTGTCTAAACCGCCACGGCCCGGGCTCCGCAGGAGGTCTGCCGAAACTACCCGGGCTTTGCGACTCTGCGTGCGGCTTCCGCCATTTTGTGCGATGACTGGGGATGCGTTTGTTTCTTCTTACTGGCCTCCTCTGGTTTCCTGCCATTCTCACGGGTGCAGAGCCGATCATTCTTTTTGATGGGACAGATTTGGATCAGTGGGAGGCGCGGGGGTCGGCGGAGTGGCGGATTGAGGAGATGGTGCTG